>JAHEYG010000032.1 GCA_023251725.1 Sphingobacteriaceae bacterium
AACTTAATTCGTCACTTAATAATACAGTGGCGCAATACATGCATCACTCGGTACCGTATAATTCAACTCCAATTTGTGATGTAAATGTTAAGCCAACTATATTGGGCGGTTTTTATACGGTAGTTCTTCCTATTAATTATTATTACGGCGCCGCAATTTTAAATAATAATTCAGCGCTGGTAAGCAATACTGCTTTTCAAACGTTTTATAAAGGCCTTTATATTTCTACAAAAAGTACTAATCTTAATCCCATTAACGCGCAAGGTGCTTTAAAGAAAATGGATTTAGAAAATCCGGTATCGGGTTTACTTGTTTTTTATCATAACGGTTTGCAAGCAGGGGCAAAAACTTCTAAAGCGTTTCGTTTTCCTTTTGCTTCCGATAATGCAGCTCGTTTTAATAAAATCGATTACAGTTATTTATCCGGCGCCAATAATCAAATGGTAAATCAATTGGGCGGCGATACGACATTAGGCGCACAAAATATTTTTTTAAAAGGAGTAGGGGGCACAAAAGCCGTTATTCGATTACCGTTTTTAAGAAATTATTCAAAGGATAGTCATATTGCAGTTAATCGCGCCGAAGTAGTATTTAAAGTAGATCAGTCGTTTGTAACAACGGGTGGAGAATATAATTCGCCGCCAACATTGGCTTTGGTAGCAATGGATTCGTTAAAAAAAGAAGTGTATGCAAAAGATCAATATTTTAACAGCGATTTAATTCACTTTGGCGGCACTTATGATGCCGACAATAAACAATATGTTTTTAATATTGCCCGTCACGTGCAGGATATTATGGAAGGCCGCTTAAAAAATTATGGATTTTATTTGGTAGTGGCCGACCCTGATAAGCTTCAAGTGGCGCGAAGAGATGATCGTGCTGAACGCGTGGTTATTGGCGGGCATAAAAATGCTTTGTACGCTCCTAAATTTAAATTAACCTACATCCGATTCCCAAATGATAAGTAGGTTTTATTTAAAATGCAATTTTTACTTTGATTTCATTTTTTTTTTAATTGAGGGAGAATCCAATTCAACCTGCATAATTCAACATTCGTAATTCAATATGTGTGGCATTCTTGCATATTTTAATTTGGGAGGAGTTTCAAAAGAGAGATTGCATCAATCCTTAAAATCATTAAAAAACTTGAAGCATCGTGGTCCGGATAGTGAGGGCGTAACACTTATTAATATAAAAACCGGACAGTTTTATAATTTAATTACCGACGAAACTCCTTCGGTCAGTTTTTCTAATTCCATAAACTTACAACAGGCCGGCGAAACCGAATTTCATTTGCTGCTCGGTCACCGGCGCTTAAGCATTATTGATGTGTCGGCTAACGGTCACCAGCCAATGACATTTGAAAACGGTAACTGGCTAATTTTTAACGGCGAAATTTATAATTACATTGAGTTAAGGGAAGAATTAAAAATAGCGGGGTATAAATTTAAAACCGATTCCGATACCGAAGTGATACACGCTGCTTACGATGCGTGGAAAGAAAAATGTGTGCAAAAGTTTAATGGTATGTTTACGATTTTACTTTATGATGTTAAGAATAAAAATTTATTTATCGCCAACGATAGGTTTGGCGTAAAACCTTTGTATTATTACAAAAACGATACTTTGGCGGGCTCAGCAGAAATTTTATTTGTTTCTGAAGTGAATCAAATTAAGGCTTTTGAAGTTGCCACTACTGTGAATGAAGAAACCGTAACTACTTTTTTGAAAAGTTTTTATTTGGATTATGATGATTCAACATTTTATAACGAAGTAAAACGGCATAAAGCTTCTCACTTCTGCAATTTAAATTTAAATGAGAAATCATTTTCATACAAACAAGAGCCGTATTATGAGGTTTCCACAAAGGTAAATTTTATAAATGAAGCCGAAGCGGTTGAACAATTTAAAACTATATTTGAGAGCGCGGTAAAGCTGAGGTTAAGAAGTGATGTGCCGCTGGGATTTTCGAGTTCGGGCGGATTGGATTCAAGTGCTATTTTATATACTGCCATTGATTTGCTTAAGAAAAACAGCGCCCCTGTTAATTTAAATACATTCTCTGCTATTTTTCCGGGCTGCGAAGGCGATGAGTCTGAATTTATTAAATTGGTGGAGACCGATTTAAAAATCCCGTCACACTATATTAATCCTATGGAAAATTTTGAAATGCCCGATTTCGAAAACCATATTTACCATTCTGATTTTCCGGTTCAGAGCACTTCTTTTTATTCGGCCTGGTGTGTGGCGCGCATGGTAAAAAACAATAATGTAAAAGTATTAATGGTAGGACAAGGCGCCGACGAGATATTGGCGGGCTACCATCATCACTTTTACAGATATGGCCGCCAGTTAATTATGAGCGGAAAAATAATTACTTATCTTTCTTTAATAAAAAAGTATGCCGAATTAAAAAACATTCAAGTGAATACCCTTCATAAAATAATTTTAAACGATGTGAAGCTGGCTTTTAAATTTAAAGCGGGTCTCGCCGGAATGAATTCAACTCCACTTGATGATAAATGGAATAAAGCCGGCACTTTAATTGAACTTTTAAAATTAGACCTCACCGAAACTACTATGCCTTTTTATTTAAGAGCCGATGATAGAAACGGAATGGCTTTTGGTATTGAAACCCGTCATCCGTTTTTAGATTATAGATTAGTAGATTTTTGTTTTTCGCTTCCCAATCATTATAAAATCAAAGAAGGCTGGCAGAAATATATTTTACGTAAAGCGATGGATAAGTTGGCGAATGAGATTCGCTATAGAAAAGATAAAAAAGGGTATACCACTCCTCAAAAATTATGGATTGAGAAACATAAAACTAATTTTGAGGAGTATTTAAATTTTATACCCAACGAATTTAAAAATATAAAAGTGAGCGAACCTTTTTTAAAATACAGCCTGGGAGCCTGGTTTAAATTGAACCATATTAGTAAATGAATAAACGATTGCTCATAGTATCTTATGTTTTTCCTCCTCAACCGGGCGTAGGAGGAAGACGCTGGGCAAAATTCGCAAAATATTTATCGCGAAAAGGGTACGATGTAAATGTACTGTGTTGCCAGAACGTTACTAATACTACTTCAGAATGGATGCAGGATATAAAAGGAATAAACGTAAAATACCTTCCTTTAAAATTTCCAAAAGTAATTTTGTACCCCACCAATAGCTTTATAGATAAACTAAAATACAGATTCTATTTAAATATACTGCGATTAGTGGATAAAGGGAATTATTATGACCGAACTATTTTCTGGAAAAAACAAATTCAAAAAGAAATTTCTGAGGCCATTGTAAATAAAAAAATTGATTGCGTTATTGTTACCTCCGGTCCTTTTCGTTTATCGTATTATGTAACCCAATTAAAAAATAATTTTCCTGAAGTTAAATTTATTGCTGACTTCAGAGATTTATGGACAGAAGACACAGAGATTACTTCTTTTTCTTCAATCTCAAACAAGCGCAGAAGGCACGAAAAAAAATGGGAAAAACAAACGGTATTTTTAGCTGATCATGTCATCACTACTATTGACAGAATCACCGATTATTTTGCATCTTTAAACATTGCCAACAAGTTTGTTACTATACCAAACGGTTTCGACAAAGAGGATTTTGAATCGGTAAGTGAATTGCCGAAACCCGATCCTGATAAAATTTCGATTGTTTATGCGGGTACCTTGTATTTGAATTTACAATATATATTAAAACCATTTTTTAAAGCGTTGGGAGAAATTAAAAAAAATAACCTTGAACTTTATAATAAAATTAAAATTGAGTTTATTGGAAATTTCCCAAAAGAATACGAACCGTTTTTAAAAGAATACGATATAAGAGATGCCGTTAAGTTGTTTCCAAAACTTCCGCTGAAAGAAGTTTTCGGCAAAATAAATAATTCGAACTATTGCATGCTTATTTTGAACGACGTTTATAATTTTAGTTTAAGCACTAAGTTTTACGAATACATTTCACGTAAGAAAAAAATATTAGTAGTGTCAAATAAAGGCGACTCCGCAGAATTTATTGAAAAACATAAGTTGGGTAAATGGATAAATCCTAAAAATGCCTATGAGGATCTTTTAAAAACTTTGCAGCCCGCCGATGGTAAAAATGATGATTTGTGGGAATCTGATTTGGATATTAATGATTTTTCTATCGAAAAATTAACCAATAAACTGGAGGGTTTAATTAATTCGCCTTATGCAAAAACAAAGCCTTCTAATGTAAAACATCTTCTGCTTACTTTTGATTATGAATTATTTTTGGGCGACCGAAGCGGTTCTGTAAGCAATTGCATGCTAAAACCCACACGGGCTATTCTCGACATTTTAAACAGAAACGGTATTACGAAAGCTATTTTTTTTGTGGATACAACGTATTTATTAAAATTAATGGAAGGAGAAAGCAATGAAAACAGTGATGATTTCAGAAGTATTATTTTTCAATTAGTAGAACTTGTTAAAGCCGGTCATTATGTTTTTCCGCACCTTCATCCGCATTGGAAGGATGCCCAGTACGACGAAAAAAATAATCAATGGAAATTAGAAAATTTAGAATCGTACCGGTTTCATAATTTGAATGAAAAAGAAAAAGAAATGTTATTTGAAGGATCGATGCAAATTATTAAAGAATTGCAAAACGAAGCCGGAATATATTATGATATCGATTCTTATCGTGCCGGCGGTTGGTGTTTGCAGCCATTTGAGGATTTTTTCCCTTACTTTAAAAAACACCATATCAAGCACGATTTTTCGGTATTAAAAGGGTTCAGTAAACTTAATAATTTGATTTATTATAATTATACAAATACACCATTAAAAAAAATATACCGGTTTAGCAAAGAAGTTGAAAAAGAAAAAATTAACGGCGAGTTTTATGAATTTTCTATTTCAAGTCTTGAAGCAGAAACCGGCTTAGAACGTTTTAAAAATAAAATTTTTGATAAATACCTTTGGTTCACCAATAAAAATTTTGGTGACGGGGTCAGCGTTTCCGTTTCCAGCAAAGGCGATATTTTAACCGACGGGATTGTAGATTTGGTAAAAGATAAAAAAGGCGAAATGGCTTCCATCGAACTGCTTACTTTGTCGCCTAAATTAGCCCAGTATAAAAAGCATTTAAAAGAAAATGATTATTTGCATATTATTTCGCATCCCAAAATGGTGAGCAAACATAATTTAAAAATGTTCGATCGTTTTTTAAAATCAATCAAACAACAATTCGAAATAAATACCGATTATAAAAAAATGATTGAAAAATAAAAATAAATCTTGGCAGCCGATAAAAAAATAGTATTGATTTGTTTTTCTTTTCCGCCGTTTCCGGGAATAGGGGGAAGGAGATGGGCGAAATTTGCAAAATATCTGGCACAAAATAATTTTGATATTCATGTTATTGCAGCAGAAAATAAAAGTATTTTAACATCGGAGTGGACCGGCGATGTACAAAATAATAATAATATTAAACTTCACTTCATTCCATTGGGTCTTTTTTCCGTTCTTAGTTTCGTTCCGGAAACATTAATCCAAAAAATAAAATACAGGATTTTGAAAATGGTTATTCCCATTTTTATAAACGGAAATCTTCAGGATAAAAGCATATTTATTAGAAAAAAATTATTAATTGCGGCTGAAAACATTATTAAAAATAATAATATTAAAACAGTTATTGTCACCATTCCACCTTATAATCTGGCGTATTATTTATTGCCTCTAAAAAATAAATTTAACGACGTAAAGTTTATAGTAGATTACCGCGACCCTTGGACGGACAACAAATCTTACCACGGTTTTGCCGAAATAAGTAAAAAAAGATTTACAGAGGAATTGCGACAGGAAAAAGAAGTGTTAAATGGATTTGATGTTGTATTGGATGTAAATACCGGGAGCTTAACTAAACTTAAACAAAATTGCAGAACAAACGCTCAGTTTTTTCATTTGCCAAATGGTTTTGATGCGAGTGATTATAATTTATTGAAACCTGTTGAAAAAGAAAATAAAGAATGCCTTCGCTTTATTTACACCGGCTCGTTTTATCCTAACCTTTTGCATTTACTTCGCCCTATTGTAGAGGCTTTAAATGAATTAAAATTAAATTGCCCTATTGAATATAAAAATTTGAAATTAGATTTTTATGGGAATATGGATCATGAAGCATTAAGTTTGTTAAATGCAACAGAATGTGAAATAATTTCTTTTAAAGGAAGTATTTCTAAATCAGAAACTCTTAAACAATTAAATTCGTCAGATTATTTTTTACTATTTGCTGCACCCGATCATTCGGATGCTTTTAATACCAAGCTTTACGAATATTTAAACCTTAGGAAACCAATTATTTATTTTGGGAACGCAGGAAAAGTAAGCGAATTTATTTTACAAAATAAAATAGGTTTTGTTTTTGAACCCGGTCAATTAGCCAAAAATTTTCTTACCTTTCTTACTTCAAAAAAAGGGTATGAGTTTAGGGCCAACCAAAATGTTAACATGAATGAATTTGACATTAAAAACATTACCCAAAAACTAATTGAAATAATAAATGCTTAAAAGATTTTTATTAAGATACAATTACCCGCAGTTTCTTTTTGGAAAACATATTATTCGTTTTATAAAACGAAATGTAAAAGATTGTAAATTAATTATTGATTGCCCCTGCGGTAACGGAGAAATAGCTGGTCATTTATCCGAATTGATAACGGCCAACGTTATTGCCGCGGATATTTCTGACGAAGCAATTAAAAACGCGCAGGAAAATTTTCACCAACAAAATATCCGCTTCATTAATAAGGATATTGAAACTGTTTTGAAAACAGAATTAAATTACGATGTATTTTGTATTGTAAATTCATTATTTTTATTTGAAGAAGCCGATAAAATATTACTGGCCATTAAAGAGAGTATGAAACCTTCAAAAACCAAATTAATTTTAATCATTCCTAATACAGAAGGTAAAAATTTTAAGTGGTTTCAAAGTAAATTTCCTGGGCAAAATAAATTTCAAATACCTAAACATGAAATTGATTCGTATTTCACCACTCGCGGATTTAAAGTTGAAAAAATTAAATCGATGGTTTTTACCCATCATTTTAACCGTAAAGATATTAAGTTTCTTTCCTTATCGTGGTCGTTATATTTAATTGCCTTAAATGTTATTCAAACACTTTTTAGAATCGGAAAACCTAATTATTTTTTAATTGCTTTATCTGTTTAAATTAAAATGATTAAAAAAGTACTGGTAATAATTGGAACTCGGCCTAATTTTATTAAGGTAACTCAATTTAAAAAAGAAGCCATCGCCAATGGATTGGAACTAAAAATGGTTCATACCGGCCAGCATTTTGACGATAAGATGGCCGATGTTTTTTTTAAACAATTTAATCTTGTGCCCGATTATTTTTTAAATATTTCAACTTCCGGTTCGGCCGAGACTCAAATAAACGAAATACAAAAAGGACTTGAAACTTTAGTGAGTACAAAGTTTAAACCCGACTTAATAATTGTGGTGGGAGATGTTAATTCAACTTTGGCAGGAGCTTTGGCAGCACAGCAACTTAAAATTAAGTTGGCACATGTTGAGAGTGGACTCAGAAGTTTTGATAATACCATGCCTGAGGAACGCAATCGTATATTAACAGATAAAATAAGCGATTTGTTTTTTATTACTGAGCAAAGCGGAATTGATAATTTAATAAATGAAGGTGTTAACATGAACAAAATATTTTTTGTGGGAAATACTATGATTGATACCATGGTGGCATATCAAAATGAAATAGAAGCCTCTGATGTTTTGCAAAATTTTAATCTTCAAAAAAATAAATACGTTTTAATTACCATGCACCGTCCGGCTACTGTAGATGATCAAAAAGGACTTGAAAAACTTTTAGCTTTGCTGAATGAAATTAGTAAAAAGTATAAAATAATTTTTCCGGTGCATCCACGCACTATTAAAAATATGGAGTTATTTAATATGAAGGAAAAATTTAACTCTATAAAAGAATTAATTTTTACCGTGCCGCTCGATTATTTTTCATTTCAAAAATTAGTTAAATATTGTAGTTTTGTTTTAACCGATAGCGGGGGTATACAGGAAGAAACCACTTTTTTACAAGTACGATGTTTAACTTTGCGCCCCAATACCGAACGGCCCGTTACCTGCACACTTGGTACAAATACACTAATACCTTTTGAAGTTTCGGTAGTATTGAGTTATATTTATGAAATTGAAAATAGAAGTAATAAAAAAGGAAATATACCGCCGATGTGGGATGGTAATGCAACAAAACGAATTTTTAAAATCTTAAAAGAATATAATTAATGGCTCAAATTTCTGATAGCCTTCAATTGGTGATGGACGAATTTTTTACTTTTAGTGTGGCGCTCGAGCCCAAAGTAATTATTTATTGTCCCACCATTACTAATAGATTAATATATACCTGTGATTTTATTTTTAAACAATCATTAAAAATAAATTATAGATTAACCGATAATGAAAACGAATTCTCTCAATCCGGTTTAGTAAAAGTTAATTATTCTGATAAAAATATTGAAAATACTTTGGCTATTATTCCACATGGACTTTTATTTGAAACCGAAGTAAAAAAAATTAAAATTGAACATGTAAAAAAGAACAACAGCATTCATTTCTTTAATACATCCGATACAGGATTCGGGTATGATATTTTTACTTCGGTATTTTATTTTATTTCGCGTTACGAAGAGTGGCTCCCGTATTTTGGAGATAAACACGGGCGTTTTGAACCGCGCGCCACCATTTTTTATTTTTTATCTATTAATAAAAAACCGGTGGTTGATTATTGGGTGCTTGAGTTTAAAAAATATTTGAGTCAGCAATTTCCGAATTTAATTTTCCCGCCAAAAAAATTCAGATACATTTCAACCATTGATGTAGATAATGTTTATGCTTTTAAAGGCAAGCCGTTGGGAAGAGCCATTGGCGCCAACCTGAGAGATTTTTTAAGTTTAAATTTTGAAAGCATTATCAGTCGTTTTAAAACCCGTTATTTTTTAAAACCCGATCCTTTTGATGCTTACGATTTACAAATGGACTTATCCAAAAAAAATAATTTGCCTCTTATTTACTTTTTTTTATATCGGCATAATACTAAATTCGATCGTACCATTGATCCCAATCATCCCGAATTTATAAAACTTCTCAAAAAAATTACAAATAATAATATTACTATTGGTATTCATCCTTCTTATTTAAGCTCTAACGAACCAAATTTATTTAAAGAAGAAACCGAATTACTCAGAAAAAATTCGGAACAGGAAATTCCATTTTCCCGTCAGCATTATTTGCGTTTTGATATCCGAAAAACACCGCAGGATTTAATTGATGTGGGTATAAAGTACGATTTTTCGATGGGTTACGCGATGGATGTTGGGTTTAAAGCCGGAACCTGTTTGCCGTTTTATTACTTTGATTTTGTAAGCAATTCGCAAAAACAATTATTAACCGTTCCTTTTTGTATTATGGATGGTGCTTATTATAATTATTTGAGAAAACAGCCGCGAGAGGCAGAAAAAGAAACTTTGGATTTTATTGATGAAATTAAAAATGTAAACGGCTTATTTGTGAGCGTATTTCACGACCGTACCTTTAGCGAATCCACTTTTCCGGGATGGAAAGCGCTCTATACAAGATTGCAAGAAAAATTAAATTCCGAATAAAAATCACTTTTTTATTACGCTATAATTGTTTATCTTCGCCTATGCGATTTACAATAAAAATTATTTTTATTTTAATGGGGATAACTATTCTTTTTAATTCGTGTAATAACGATTTAAAAATTTTAGCGCCTTACAAAGAAGCGGTTTCTGTTTATGGTATTTTAAATCCGCAAGAAACCCGCCAGTACATTCGCATCAACAAAATATTTTTGGGAGAAGGTAATGCTTATGCTATGGCTAAGGTTTCAGATTCGGTTAATTATGCGGCCGGACTTCTTACCGTTACTTTAGATCATAGCGGATCAACTTGCGGTTACGTTTATAAAAATCAAATTACTTTAAGAGATACTATGATGCAGATTCAAACCGGAACTTTTAGTACCGATCAGCGACTTTATTATACTGATGACAGATTATTTCCTTGCGGAGATTATAAACTCACTATAAAAAATAATCATACCGGTAATGTTTTCACTTCTAAAACAACTATGATTGATAGTGTGGGGCCATTTTTTGCGCCATTAGCGCCGCCTTATTATCCGGTGCTTTATAATCCTACTAATCCTCCTTCGTATTATATTGATTATGCTGTTGCACCGGCTAACAGTGACCGAACACTTACAGTTAGTTTTTTTCCGCCGGCCGGTGGCGCAGAGTATACAGGGATAATTCGTTTTTGTTACATCGATTCATTATTGGGAGGCGTAACTGTTCCGCACTCAGTTGATTTTAATTTATCGAACCTTCCCACAAGTAATTTGGTTCTTCATCCCACATTCGGTACTTATTACGGATCTTTTTCTTTCACAACCATCGAATTTTTAAATAAAATATCTTCTCAAATTGCTTTAACACCCGATCCAATTAATTTGGTGGGAAGAAGAGCTATTAGGTTCGATTATATTATTACAGCTATAAGTACCGATTTTCATGATTTCCTTCAAATTTCTGCCCCTTCCACAAGTGTTGCACAAGATAAACCTGCTTATTCAAACATCACCGGAGGCTTTGGTATTTTTGCTTGCCGCTCGCGATTTTGGGTTAAAAAACATTTGGCCAATACTTTTCTCGATTATATGTCTTCTAAAAAACCAATGTGCAGTCGTTATTTTGTAAACAGTGCAGGCGGTTTATCTTTCACTTGTAATTAGTGACATTTCTATTATCATTTTAACCTTTTTTCTGTCAATAAAATTAGTCTTTTTGTCTATTTGTGACACCCTGTCAGTTTATTTCTTATTGTAACGATTGGCACAATCATTGACTATAATGGAAAGGAGTTTGGAGTTAGTGGTTCGGTGATAAATCGTACTCCGAACTCTGAACCCTCAACTCCAAGCTAAAAAAAGATTATGGGAAAAATTATAGGAATAGACTTAGGAACCACCAACAGCTGCGTAGCAGTAATGGAAGGTAACGAATCGGTTGTTATTGCTAACAACGAAGGAAAAAGAACAACACCATCTGTAGTGGCGTTTGTTGAAGGCGGCGAGCGTAAAGTAGGAGATCCTGCGAAGCGTCAGGCCATCACTAATCCGCGTAAAACAATATATTCTATTAAACGTTTTATGGGACAAAACTTCGATGAAGTGGCGCGCGAAATTTCGCGTGTTCCGTATTCGGTTGTTAAGGGCGACAATAATATGCCGCGTGTAGAAATCGACGACAGAAAATATACTCCTCAGGAAATCTCTGCAATCATTTTGCAAAAAATGAAAAAAACTGCCGAAGATTATTTGGGAATGGAAATTACCGATGCAGTAATTACTGTACCTGCTTATTTTAATGATGCGCAGCGTCAGGCAACAAAAGAAGCCGGCGAAATTGCAGGATTAAAAGTAAAACGAATTATTAACGAACCAACTGCTGCCGCTTTAGCTTATGGCTTAGATAAAAAAGGCAAGGACATGAAAATTGTTGTGTTCGATTGTGGTGGCGGAACGCACGACGTTTCGGTTTTAGAATTAGGCGATGGTGTGTTTGAAGTAAAATCTACTGATGGCGATACACATTTGGGTGGTGATGATTTTGATCAGGTAATTATTGATTGGTTAGCAGATGAATTTAAAAAAGATGAAGGAATTGATTTGCGTAAAGATCCGATGGCGCTGCAGCGTTTAAAAGATGCGGCGGAGAAAGCGAAAATAGAATTGTCGAGCACCAATACTTCTGAAATTAATTTGCCTTACATTATGCCGGTAAATGGTATTCCGAAACATTTGGTAAAATCATTAACACGCGCAAAGTTTGAACAAATGATTGATAGTTTAGTTCAGCGCACAATCGATCCGTGTAAATCAGCTTTAAAAAATGCGGGATTGAGTCCGACCGATATTAATGAAATTATTTTAGTGGGAGGTTCAACGCGAATTCCTGCAGTGCAAGCAGCAGTAGAAAAGTTTTTTGGAAAAGCGCCGAGTAAAGGTGTTAATCCGGATGAAGTGGTTGCTGTTGGCGCAGCGATACAGGGCGGAGTATTAACAGGAGAAGTAAAAGATGTTTTACTTTTAGATGTAACGCCACTTAGTTTAGGAATTGAAACTTTTGGAGGAGTGTTCACAAAATTAATTGAATCGAACACCACTATTCCGAGTAAAAAATCAGAAACATTTTCTACTGCGAGTGATAATCAGCCGAGTGTACAAATACATGTATTGCAAGGTGAGCGCCCTATGGCAAAAGATAATAGAACCATTGGTCAGTTTAATTTAGATGGCATTCCGCCTGCGCCGCGCGGCTTACCACAAATTGAAGTTACGTTTGATATTGATGCGAACGGAATTTTAAGCGTATCGGCAAAAGATAAAGCAACCGGTAAAGCACAAAATATTAGAATAGAAGCGAGCAGTGGTTTAAGTAAAGAAGAAATTGATCGTATGAAACGCGAAGCGGAAGCAAATGCCGATTCGGATAAAAAAGTAAAAGAAGAAGCGGATAAAATTAATCAGGCCGACGCGATGATTTTTCAAACCGAAAAACAATTAAAAGAATATGGCGATAAAATTCCCGCCGATAAAAAAGTACCAATTGAAGCGGCGCTCGCCGAATTAAAAGCGGCCCACGAAGCAAAAGATGCGGCAAGAATTGAAACTGCATTGGCAACTATGAATACAGCGTGGACAGCAGCATCAGAAGAAATGTACAAAGCCATGAACGATCAAAAACAAAAAGAAGGAGCAGGAACCGAAAATAATCAAGACCCAAATGCTCCTAAAAATGATGGCGGCGATAATGTACAGGATGTAAATTATGAGGAAGTTAAATAAGACTGAAGATTAAAGTATTAAGATAGAAGATTAAAGAGGAAAGTAGAATAGTGGTTTAGTTTAGAGCCGGTAAATAAGAAATTGTTTACCGGTTTTTTTATTTTTTTATTCCATTTTAGCATTACCAAATAAAACCGAATAACTTTTACACCAAATTAAAACATAATTATATTTATAAGTGTTTGTTGAATCTATGGTGTAATAAAAATTGCCCGAATTAGCTTTTAGGGTTCCTAAATCAATAAAATCGGAAGTGCCTGTTGATGTAGAAAGGTAAACTTTTAAATCCGGACCTTTTTCTGTACTAAAACCTTCAAACGATAACACTTTTGAATTGCCGCTTACATAAAGGCTCGCGCAGCCTTTAACGGTATGTGCATTCGAATTAAAGCTTCCTTTTTTCAGCAAAGTGGCCTGCGAGGCATTGTAACTTTCATTTAATTTATCAACCGGTCCGTTATTTTTGTCACATGAAATTGCAAACAAAATAAATGAAGCAAATAAAAAAAGTGAAAATTTTTTCATGTTTTGTTTTTTTATCTTATACTAAATTTAATACTATTTAAAGATAGGCAATTATTTGGTATTTAAAAACTACATCCTGTTCGGAACCTCAATTCCCAAAAGATTCATTCCGTTTTTTATTACGCTTGCGCATTGTTTCGCTAATGATAAACGCAATTGTTTTATATCTGCGTTTTCTTCTTTTAGAATGGAGTAATCGTGATAAAAACGATTAAAGGTTTTGGTAAGCTCGTAAATGTAATTTGCCGTAAGAGCCGGACTGTATTGCTTAGCACTTTCGGAAAGTACCGAAGGAAATTCGTGCAATAATTTTATTAATTCTCTTTCTAATTCGTTTAATTGCAATGTTTCTTTTACCCGAACGCTTTCATTAAAATTTACCTTAGCCAATACAGAATGTATACGCGCATGCGTATATTGTATAAACGGACCTGTGTTACCGTTAAAATCGATACTTTCTTTCGGGTCGAACAGCATTTTCTTTATTGGGTCGACTTTTAAAATAAAATATTTTAGGGCACCCATTCCAATTAAATGATACAAATGATTTAATTCATCTTCATTAAAACCTTCTACCTTGCCAAGTTCTTTTGTGGTTTGCGCGGCGGCGTCAATCATTTCTTTTAATAAATCATCAGCATCCACAACAGTTCCTTCGCGGCTTTTCATTTTTCCTTCGGGCAATTCAACCATGCCGTAAGATAAATGATAACATTCTTTTGCCCAAGCGTAACCTAATTTTTCTAATATTTTAAATAATACTTTAAAATGATATTCCTGTTCGTTACCAACGGTGTAAATTAACTGACTCAAATCCGGAAATTCTTTGAAACGCTCAATGGCGGTTCCTAAATCCTGTGTCATGTAAATGGAAGTGCCGTCAGACCGTAAGAGTGTTTTATCATCTAAACCATCTGCTGTTAAATCAATGTGAACAGAATTATCGCTGCGTTTTTCAAAAACTTTTTTTTCTAAACCTTCCTGCACCAAAGCTTTTCCTAAAATATAGGTATTGCTTTCGTAATACATTTTATCGAAATCAACACCCAAATTTTTGTAGGTGATTGCAAAACCATCATACACCCAATTGTTCATGGTTTCCCATAATTTTTTTACTTCGGCATTTCCATCTTCCCAATCGCGCAGCATTTTCTGTACAGCCAATATCAAAGGCGTATTTTTTTCTGCATCTTCCTTAGTTTTTCCCTGCGAAATTAATTCAGCAATTTCTTTTTTATTGGCTTTATCAAACTCCACATAATATTTTCCTACTAAATGATCGCCTTTCATTCCTGAACTTTCCGGCGTTTCGCCATTGCCAAATTTTTGCCAGGCGAGCATGCTTTTGCAAATGTGCACACCTCGGTCGTTAATAATATTTGCTTTTATAACTTTATGTCCTTGTGTTTTTAAAATTTCGGCAACCGAATACCCCAATAAATTATTACGAACATGTCCCAGGTGAAGAGGCTTGTTCGTATTGGGAGAAGAATATTCGAGCATAATGGTTTTACCACTCGAATTCGCTGCTTTAAAACCGATGTGAGCGTTATTGATTTCAGAATTAAAAAACTGAATCCAAAAATTATTATTCAAATATAAATTCAAAAAACCTTTTACAACATTGTATTTTTCGATTTGAGAATTGTTTTCGGTAAGATATTTTCCAATTTCTTCGCCTAATTGCTCAGGAGATTTTTTGGTTTGTTTTATAAAGGGAAAAGTCACCAAAGTGAAATCACCTTCAAACTCTTTACGAGTTTTTTGCAACGCAATGTCATTTTCGTTAACCGAAATTGAATAAAGAGCCTCTAAAGCAGATTTAATAGCTTGTGATAAATAAGTTTGGGCATTCATAAGGCATAAAGATAACAATTGTTTATTTTTACAGTAAATTATTTATCAGCATTAGAACTCTAATTAAATATTTAAAAGAGAAAGTTTCCGTTGGCATAATCTTGCTTTTTTTATTCTGTGCTTCTTATGTAAATTTTAATAACGCCAAATGGCTCGACAAAACGGTTATTGATTGGGATGTTACACATTATTATTCGTATTTACCCGCCACTTTTATTGAACACGATTTGAGTTTAAAATTTTACGATAAAGACCCTGCATTTTATGGCAATCACCACTATCTCCCGTTAAAATGCGATAATGGCAATTATGTTATTAAAACTACTATGGGAATGGCTATAATGTATTTGCCTTTTTTTGGAATGGCGCATTTGTCGGCAAAATTATTTGGGTGGGTGCCCGATGGTTTTTCTGTTCCGTATCAGTTTTGGATTTTATTTGCTTCTTTATTTTATTTAGCCTGCGGATTAAGTTTATTAAGAAAAATTTTATTGAGATTTCATTCCGAGAAAAATTCGGCTTTTATTTTATTTTGCACCTTGTTTGGTACTAATTTATTTATTTACGCTTCTATTAACGGGGCCATGTCGCACGCCCACAGTTTTGCTTTAATTTGTGTTTTTATGTATTACGGAATTATTTGGTTGGAGAAACCGAATTTTAAATATTCGCTCATTGTTGGTTTGGTAGGAGGATTAATATTTTTAATTCGTCCTGTTAATATTTTAGTGTTTTTATTTTTAATTTTTTATGGGATAAATTCTTTTTCGGATTTAGCTGAACGGTTTAAATTTTTTGCAAAAAATATTTTACATGCTTTATTAATTGGAGTTTTGTGCTTTTTAGTTTTTTTGCCGCAACTATTGTATTGGAAATACATTAGCGGAAATTATTTTTTTAATTCGTACGTAGGCGAGCATTTTTATTTTTCAAATCCGCATATTATCGAAGGATTGTTCGGTTTCAGAAAAGGTTGGCTATTGTACACGCCAATACTATTTTTTTCATTGATTGGTTTATTGTCATTGTCCCCTCCCTGGAGGGGCAGGGATGGGAAAAACCCATTCTTCACACCCACATTAATTATTTTTATAATTTATACTTACGTGATTTTATCGTGGTGGTGTTGGTGGTACGGCGGTTCATTTGGATTAAGAGCAATGATTGATATTTATCCGCTGTTAACTATTTCTTTGGGAGGATTTTTTATTTGGTTGTTTCGTCAAAAACAAATTATAAAACGAATCGGCATTTCAATTACAATTTTATTAATTATTTTAAATTTGTTTCAGAGTTTGCAATACCGTTGGGCTATTCAGCATTACGACAGCAATACTAAAGCCGCGTACTTGGATGCATTTTTCAGAATAAATAAATCGCCGAACCAGGAAAAATTAATCAGCAAACCCGATTACTACAGAGCGCGGCAATTTGGGGAGGAGTAGAGGGCTGAATTAAGAATGTAGAATTAGGAATTGTGTAACTCTGCGGTGTAAACTACCTTCAAATTTTAATTTAAAAAAAATAAAATCATGAAAAAAGTAAAACACAACCTAATGATTGCGCTTTTGGAACAAACGAAAATACAAACGGCCTTATCAGAAGATTCTTTACTAAAAGAACTGATTTCAATAAAATTCCTGTAAAGAAATTAAAATTCGTCCAGAACAAACTAAACAACAGACCAAGAAAAATTCTCAATTGCAAAACTCCAAACTAAGAAACTAAAAAAGAATTAAAATCTATTATTATGAAGTGTTAATATCTAGAATAACCTTCCGTGAGGTTATTCTGGATATCGATGCTTTTTTAAAAACCAGTTAATAAATGTTGTACCTTTAAAAAAAACAATTTGTTGCATTAGAACCTTGAATGCACCAAAAAATTCGTTATGACAAAATTGTTTTTCTTGATATTTCTTCTCCCATTAGTACTTCTAGGACAATCCAACAAGACCGAGGCTATAAATGCATTTGAAGAAATTATTAAATGCTACTATGATAAAGATTGCAATAAATATTATTCGTTTTGGGCAGACTCAGTTTCGACCTTAAATAAAGACACAAATTTTAAATACCCTTCTTCAAGACTTATTAGTAACAAAAAATCAAATTGCTCTCATTTTAACCAAGTAATCAAAGAAACGAAAACATACGAAAACTACTTAGCTAATTTCGACATTGAAGCCGTAACTTATTCAGAGTTCAAAAATCAAGACAGGAAAAAATTAGTTGAAAAATATGAAGCGAAAAAATCTAATGCCGGGTGGACGTTGGGTTTTATTACGCTTTTCAATAAATATTACATGCCAAACGATGTGTTGGTAATTGGTGACATCCCTAAAGATGGTTCTAAATATATTGGCCTACCATATGTTTATCTCTTACGAAAAACAAATAAAGGCTGGAAAATTATTGGCGTTCAGTATTAGCTCTTATCAGCGTAAACTTAAACTGTGTGCGCCTATAAACATTGTGCAGTGCAAAAAAAAAGAGTATCTTTGACAGGCAATTTTTTCGGCAGACAAATTCTTCTCTATACGACAAACACAATATACGACAAACACAATAAAAACTCACAAAATGAAAACAAAGCAACTCTTAACAATTACAATGCTCGCTTTGTGCGGAGTGAACGTAAAGGCACAATGCAACATCACAATCCCAGCCGGTGCTATTCCCATTACCGCAAGTTCTTCCGGTAGCAGTAACACCCAACCTTATTGGATATGTAGCGGAATCTCTTTTACATATACAGGTAGTAGTAACAATGTTCTGTATCTTGAAAACGGAGCCAATGCTCGATTAGTTAACCCAAGTAATATGGTTATTTATATGAAATCCGGCTCCAACCTTAATGGTGGCCTTACCTTAGATGCATCTGACGTGATATATTTTGTAACAGGGCCAAGCATTACTAACCCTGGCGGTGTGCCGACTCAAATTTATTGCCCTGTGCTCACTTTTAGTTATACCACCGCACCCCCTGCTGGATGCACAGTAACTGCTGTTCCCGAGTTAAGTGGAAATAGTAATAACCTTTCGGTTTATCCAAATCCAGCCCATGGAATATTTGAGTTAGTGGTGACTAATGACACTTTCATAAAAGAGAAACCAGAAATAAAAATTTACAATGTGCTTGGAGAAATAATTTACCAAACAGAAATGGTAAATGAGAAATCTGAAATTGATTTAGCGGAGCAACCAGCCGGAATTTACTTTATAAAAGTCGGTTCTCTAACGAAGAAAATTATTAAAGAGTAATTTTTCACGTCCAAAATTAACGTATGACAATCTCCGTAGACAGTGGAGGAATCTTCTGTCTGTCTGATACTGGTACTGACGGGGCAATTGCGTCAACGGGCGGACAGGTAGCGAGAGTTATAAATTAAGTTTGGTCGGTTTAGACACAGGAAGTTTCAAAAGCCCATTTAACGCAATCCACTAAACCGTTATCTGTCAGTTTGCAGGGGGCAACTCGTTCACCCAAGTAAAGCACCACGGTAACTCAATTATATCGGCAATAATAACACTCATTTCAACAATATTTCATAAGAACAATTCATGATTTACATCTTTGCAATCGAATGGATTTGAAGTGAGCTTGTTAATTCCGAAAAACAATAAATCACGTAGCAAGTTGATAAACTTGGCTTAAATAATAAAACCAATTAAACGGCCAATTAATTTTAAAAAAAAATTGAATTTATTTTGATAAATTAAAAGATTTATTTAGCTTTGTTTGTCTTTATATATGTTAAGATTAAAATTTATTAATAATAAAACTAAATTTATGGAAAAGTCCAAAAAAAGGGCTCTTTTATTTCCGACACTGTTTTGTTCTCTATGTTTAACTTCATACGCCCAACAAAACACTGTAGCTGCTGGTAATAATGCTACTGGAGCTGGTGGAAATGTTAGTTATTCGATTGGCCAAATCGATTATTTCACCTCTTCAGGTGGCGGAGGTTTTGCTTCTCAGGGAGTTCAGCAACCCTACGAGATTTATATTACAAGTTTAAATAGTTATCCGAACACTCAAATTTCACTCAGCGCATTTCCGAATCCGGTAACTGACTTATTGAATTTAAATATTTTGGACCCTAATTTAACAGGATTGTGTTATAAAATATTTTCCGAAGAAGGGAAACTCCTTAATGAAAAGAAGATTTCCAATAAAGTAGAAAATATTGATTTTCAGTATTACAGTATTGGCATTTATTTCGTTAAAATAATAAATAATCAAAACAAAGAAGAACAAGTGTTTAAAATCATAAAAAATTAGTAATATGAAAAAAATCGCTACAATAATTTTAATGTGTTTTCTTGGCTTAAATGTTTCCGCACAAGCCCCTAAAAAAATGAGTTTTCAAGCGGTCGTTCGCAACGTCGGTAATGTTTTAGTTGCGAACTCACCTATTGGTGTTCAAATTAGTATTTTGCAGGGCTCCATAGTTGGTCCTGTTGTTTATCAAGAAACCCAAAACATCAACAGCAATGCTAATGGGTTGGTTAGTTTGGAAATTGGAACTGGTACGGTTGTTGCCGGAACCTTCTCCACTATTGCTTGGGCATCCGGACTTTATTTTATTAAGTCAGAATTCGATCCAACAGGGGGTACCACCTATAATGTAACATCAACTAAACAATTACTTAGCGTACCTTATGCTTTATATTCTGAAACATCTGGAAGCTCTCTTCCCGGGCCAATAGGCCCTACAGGATTAACAGGACCTATCGGAGCAACTGGACCTATCGGAGCAACTGGTGCTACAGGAGCAACAGGACCTATCGGAGCAACGGGTGCTACTGGCGCCACGGGACCTATCGGAGCAACGGGTGCTACTGGCGCCACGGGACCTATCGGAGCAACGGGTGCTACTGGCGCCACGGGACCTATCGGAGCAACTGGGGCTACAGGAGCAACTGGACCTATCGGAGCAACTGGTGCTACAGGAGCAACAGGTGCTACGGGTGCAACCGGACCTATAGGAGCAACAGGTGCTACCGGTGCAACTGGACCTATCGGAGCAACGGGTGCTACAGGTGCAACGGGACCTATCGGAGCAACTGGTCCTGCAGGCACAACACTTGGTGATGCCGGGGTACTTCAGGTTTTAGACGCTTCTGTTGCAACAACATTTAACTTTACAAACACATCCGCTAGACATTATATTTTGGATGCTGGTAATAATACTACTACACTGCGGGCAGGTGCATGGTCTGCCGCTATTTCAATTCCACCTGCATTCAGTTTTGCAGCAGGTTCTGTTGTAAATGTGGCTGCTGCCGGGAATGTCTCATCACCTGCAATGACAATAACTTCTGCAGGATCTACTTTCTCTGCTTTTGGCCATGCAAATGCACCTTCATTTTTTCTAACTATAACACACGTTTCCTTTGTTTCTGATGGAGTAAGCAGGTGGTTCAAAATAAATTAATCGATTATAAAAAAACTTAGCATTAAATTAATATAAACCTTAAAAACTAAAAATTATGGATAGTCCTTTCGTTGGAATGATTGCAGCATTACCTTACTCATTTGTACCAAAAGATTGGGCTCGATGTAACGGTCAACTTGTACCAACATCACAAAATTCAGCCTTGTATTCTTTAATAGGTACAACTTTTGGTGGAAGTGCAACAGTCTTTAATTTACCTGATTTGAGAGGGCGTACGATTGTTGGTTCTACAGTTACCAGTAATGGCCCTGGCTTAGGTTCTTATCCTCAAGGGCAAATGGGCGGGCTTGAAACAGTCGCTTTAAATGCAGCGACTATGCCGGCTCATACACATAATTCTTTTGTAAGCGGCACAGCTCCTGTTACGGGTACCATTACAGCAAGTTTAAATGTGGATGGAACCAATTCGGGTAACGCTAATGCTTCCAACAATTATTTAGCAAATGATATTTCAGGTGGCACCGGTCAAATATATTCAACTTCTAAAAATGCAACCTTAAACTCTGGAGCAATTACTGTTAGTCAGAGTTTGAATGCAACTCTAACTAATACACCGGTAACGGTTGGGCCAATGGGAGGAAGTTTACCTCACGAAAACCGCATGCCTTACTTGGCAATACAGTACTGTATTTCACTTCAAGGAATGTATCCTAGTCGGTCATAATAAAAACTCTTTGCAACAGCTCCAAGAAATCATCTTCGAGCTGTTGCTTTATAAAACCTTATCAGCAATAGTATTTGCTGCAATTTGATAGTCCAATAATTTGAAAGCAGGCAGATATCCCTCTTTCATATAAATTACATCTATCCAAATTGATTCGTTATTCGTGCAGGCAACTTGCATCCCTCTAATTTGGCTTAATTCTATTATTTGACCGGGAGAATACAAATTATCTAATTTTTTCCCTAGGCGAGCAAATAGAATTTGAACAGGAATATTATTCCAATAAGCGATAGCGCCTTTGCTCCAAGGGTTGGTTGCTAAAATCATTGCAACAATTTGTTGCGCATTCATTTCATTCCAATTGATGATCAAGTCAGCCGTATTTGGTCTTGCTATTATGGCCGCCAAACTTTCGTCTTGATTTATTAATGGAAGTATTACGTCTTTATCGCAAAGCATTTCCATTAATTGCAAAGTAAGTTTGGCGCTTTCGTCTGCCAGATTTTGTGCGTGCTTACCATAAGTTTCACCTTCATTAATTTGAACATACTGCTGCATAATTAAGGGCCCTTTATCAAACTCATCAGTTAAATAATGTACGCTAATTCCGCCATAGGGTTCCCGCCTTTTTAATACTTCATATAATGGAAATGAGCCTCTGTATTGAGGAAGTAAAGCGTAATGAAAATTAATAAATCCCCATTTGGGAATTCTAAACAGTTGAGATGGTATTTTAAATCCGAATGTTTTTACGAATACTGCGTCCGGTTTATATTCAACTAGCATTTCTTCCAATTGTGTTTGCCAAATGTGCTTCTCAAAAATTTTGAGCGGTATTTTTGCTTGTGTAGTAAAATGAATTAATTCTACTTCAAATTCAACGTCACGAGTTAAACAAGCAACAGAAGCTAATGATTTGTGTTGATGCAATGCTGCAATGCCCGGTAATGCAAGGCGACTGTTGCATAATACAATAAATCTTGGAAGTATTAACTCAGACATAAATATGTATTGAACCAACGGGAGATAATTCCGCTTGGAACATCGGAGGCAAATTCAAGCCAAGCGGAAGATTCGTTGCTTATGTTTCCTGTAAACTCAGATTTATAAAATCCCTTATTGTCAATCAGTTTCACTTCATACATTGGTGAAATAAAATGCCTATGTTTTTCCATCCAGTTAAGTTCACCACGTGGACTCTCGTAAGTTTTTTTTGTTGTCTCAGCCAATACTTGAATTGAGCTACCAATTTTATTTTTTATTGCTTTAACAACTTCCGTAATTATGATTGCAGAGTCCCATCCCAACAAATGAAAAATATTTGGATCCTTAGCGTTTTCTTCCAAAATAAAATTACAAAAATCTTGATTAGTTTGTGTTTTTATTGAACTATGCCATGCTACGTAACCCTGCAAATTAGTAAAGAAGTAGGGCAAAGTGCTTATCCAGGCCTCTTCAAACATAAATGGTGATGCATAAACGTTGATATTTTGAGGAAGGTTTTTGCTAATATATTTTTCCTGAAAAACCTGTCCGCTTTCGGCACTATATTGTAAAACTAGTGCGTCAGGTTTATGTTCATCCATTTGTGAGGCAAGTAAGTCAATATCCATTTCATTTGCATTAAATGGGGTTACATAATTAAATTTTACCTCGCCGCCATTTTTTTCCCAAACCCTTGCAGCAGCATAACAGTGCAAATAGCCTCCTTCATAAAACGATGTAATATAAATATTTTTGAGCTGTTTATTTTTTATTGAATCATGAACAGCCAAGACACTTCCGTATGCTTCCTGCAATGAAATATGTAAATGATTAGGCGAAGGTATTTCCATTCCGGGGACATCTGCTCCGGCATCTGCGGTAATTAAAATTTTTCCGGCGGCATTTACAAATGGTTCTATTCTTTTTGCCGCAAACAGATCAATAAATGCCAAAATAACTTTAACTTCAGGATTCAATAATAATCCCTCTGTTTTTTGATGTAGTAGTTTATAATCTCCACCTGTTCCAATACTTTCTATCAAAAACTCTGGTTCTTCGATATTAAGCGACTTAAAATATCCATGATATCCGGCAATGATATCGAATACCATGGCTGGGTATAATTTAGAGTTGGTAGTTAAAATTCCGATTTTCATAAAAACGTAAATCTATTATCGAAACGTTGGAATTACAAATTAGGTTCTAAGTATTCATTGGAATAATGTTTGCTAGAATATCCCAAATAAATTTATTTTGTTAATGTACTTCACCTAGCAAAAAACTAAAGTCACTCCTCTTCTTGTTATTGCCGTGAAGTTTTGCAGTATAATGACAGCCCATACAACTCGAAGTTATACCTTTATTAAAAGGTTGGTAATATTTACTTTGGAAATATTGTTCTCCGTTGGTAATAGTAAAAGTTCCAGGCGTCGGGGGATTATTTCCTTGAAGGTAAGTTTCCTGAACCGTATTTGCTAGGAAATTTGGAAATATACCTTCATTAAGCTCCCATTGGGTGCTAACAAGCGCATAGTTTGCCCAGACAGATCCTTTCAAAAGATTTTGAAAATATTTATTGATACCAGCAACAAATGTGTCTCCTGAATAGGTAGAGTCCGTTGTATCCACTTTAAGAACTCTTGTAACTTGAGTTGGATTGTGTAAAGGTTTCCCATACTTATCTAATTCTTTATAAGGAGGGCCTAATGGAGGTTGGTTTACTTTGCAATCCTTGCATTTTGAATTATTGAAAGAGCTCGTAAGATTATCTAATTGTTCAAAAGTTGACCAAACCCAAAAACGTTGCGTTGCTGTTTTATGTGCTATATGTAAACCAACTAAGCCAAGCGTAACCGGATTTTCACCCGGGCTTGGATTTAATGAATCATCATTAAATATGATTGCTCTTATAGTATAAAATCTATTAAAATCATCACCCTTGCCAAGTACTTTCCAAGCAGCCTTAAATTCCATTGAACCGACTGAATCTTTGGAAATAAATCCGCCTGCGGGAAAATTAATACTATCGTTTTTATTCTGCATATATTTATTCTGTCCGGCCAAACTCCACAAAGTATTGGCAATAATATATTCATACTCAATCTTATTTATTCGCACTTCATAACGAACAAACCGGCCGTTTTGATCTACCAAAGGCTGGCCCGAAGCCTCAATAAGGCTGTGAGGAGCTTTTGATGTACGGTGTATAAATCTATATACTCCCGTCTTAATAGCAATATCCTGAACTTTTTGAGGTAAGCTTTTGATATTGATTTTTTCATTTCCGAATTCACACCATTTTTGCGGTTCCTTCTTTGGTAAAACAAATACCTGATCACTTGTAAGATAAGTTTCCCAAACAACAGGGCCAGTACCTTTCAAAATAGAAATACCATTACTTGTGTCAGGTCCGCACGTGTTTCCATTTGCCGGCCAACACAGTGCAATAAAGGTTTTCCATGAAAAAGTATCACCCAAGGCAATAGATTGTGGAACGATATCACGAGGCAAAATCGCATATTGGTTGGTAATTTTATTCGTTTTAAGAGTGTCTGAATTTTTATCCTGTTCCTTCTCCTCCGAACAACCGGTATTTATAAAAGTTATACAAGTCAAAGCAATAATTGCCCCAAAGCTTAAAATTAAAAAGGTTCTTTTCATAGTGTAATTATATTGTATTAGTTATAGGAAGTAACCCGTATTGGAATAGAATCTAATTTTTTAACAAACATACTAAATATTCTGCTTTTTCTGAATTAAAAAATGCAATGTACCTCAGTTTAATAATGTGTGGTTAATAATCAATTTAATTTTAGCAATAATAATTCCTTGGTTAATCAGTATTTTTTATCAGTACTTGTAATCATACCGTTAGTTAAAATTAACGTTTAACCGAATTAAATTTCCTAACTCCAATTAACTGATCGTAATATGTGCTGCGCTGACGGTGATATACATAAATTGTATAATCGTTTTCGGTTTCCCAATGATTTCCCTCAGTAAGAGTTTCGTCACCTGCCTTGGTTTTATCTTTTAAATAAGCATAAATATAATTGTAATAGCCCTGCTTCAAGTATAAATTACATTCGTATCCCAAACGTTTATAGTTATAGCTCATGCGATTTACTTTATCCAGTTTCCAATTAGTGAGTTTTCCCATTACATAAATATTGCCGTCGCTCACCGCATTATCGTAAGGCAAAAAAAAGTTTATCCAAACATAATCGGCTTCCAAATCCTGATTAAAACTCATGTCTAAATTCTTAATCATAAACCCGCCGTTTAAATCAAAAATATATTTCACACAAAATTATTTACATCTTCAAAAATTATTCCAAGACCCGGATGATAGTAATCATTGTCTTTCTTATTCAAGAAACCATTCGCAGTCAAAAAGTCCTTTACGTTATTAAGGTTGGTAGTTTCGGTCGACTTCACAAACGGTTGTTTTACCACTTGTAGATTTAGTTTGTGATAATACTAAAGAAGGAAAGCGCCAGCAGATCTTAAAGTTTCAAAATAAAGGGTAAAAAAAGAATGATGGTTTATTCTTTTATAAATTTAGAATAATAAAACTGTTTGTTTTGAGATATGATTTTTAGATTATAAAAACCTGGCGATAGTTTTGAAACATCAATGGGGCTTTTGTAAGGTAATTTAAAAATGAGTTGCCCTAAAGTATTTGTTATTTCAATTTCAGAATTTTCAAATAAATTTTGTTCATTCGCAATTTGCAATAAATCTTTTGCAGGATTAGGATAAACTCCAGTTTTGATACTAGTATTTTCTGATAAAGAATTAATATCAGTACCTACCGGACAATTTGTTGAACAAATAATCCGAACACGCTGATTAGTATAATCAGTAACATAAATATTACCTAAAGCGTCTATTGCTAAATTCGATGGTTGATTCATTTGCGCCAATGTCGCCAATCCTCCATCGCCAGCATTGCCAGCAATAGAGTTGCCGCCTATTGTACTAATTATACCAGAAGTGTTTACTTTTCTGATGCAGTTGTTATATTTATCTGCAATATATACATTACCTGAAGCATCCAATTCAACGCCACTAGGATTAAATAGTCCGGCTGAAGTTGCTGCTCCACCGTCACCGAAGTATGCCGCGAAACCATTTCCTGCAATTGTTGTTATTGTTCCTGTCGCATTTATTTTTCTAATGCGGTCATTCCCCCCATCAGCTATATAAATATTTCCAGAAGCATCTGTTGTGACATCTAATGGAGACATAATTTGAGCAGAAGTAGCTGGTCCACCATCCCCAAAAAATCCGGCAGTTCCCGTACCGGCAATTGTGCTTATTACTCCGGAAGTGTTTATTTTTCTTATCCGATGATTATTATAATCGGCACAATAGATATTGCCAGAAATATCTAAAGCAATTCCGCTAGGGCCACTAAATTGCGCCAAGGTTGCAGTTCCACCATCACCTGAAAAACCGATAGTACCTACTCCTGCAATTGTTGAAATAATACCCGACGTATTTATTTTTCTGATTCGTTGGTTACCAGTATCTGATATATAAATATTTCCTCCCGCATCTAATGTAATTCCACCCGGACTATATAATTGAGCTAATGTTGCAAGGCCACCATCTCCAGAAAAACCACTAACGCCCGTACCGGCAATTGTGCTTATTACTCCGGAAGTGTTTATTTTTCTAACACAATGATTAAAATTTTCGGTGACAAATACATTACCTGAAGCATCAACAGCAATTCTAATAGGACCCGCAAGTTTAGCACTAACTGCTGCCGCTCCGTCACCTGAATAACCAAATACACCGGTTCCTGCAAACGCATAAATATTTTGGGCGATACTATTGCAAAAAAATAAACATGAACAAATAAAAACTAAAATAATATTACTAAATGTTTTTTTCATAACTAAAAGATTATCAAAGATAACTTTTATTTGGGCGTTTTAACAGGCTTTCCGCTATTATCTTTTTATCCAGCGTAAGTAGCCCTACGGGAATAGAGCCTAATTTTTTTTAACAAACATATTCAATATTCCACTTTTTCTGAATGAAAATCTGCAGTACACCGCAGTGTTTTTACTTATTACACTTAATACATATAAAGAATGATTTAGTTTCAATTGTGCTGATAATTTAACCCGTAAAACTGATTAAAAAAAGTATTATCTTTGTATAGTACATATTAGTAATAAAGTGCAAATTAGTAATATTAGAGAAACAATGGCAACACCTATTAAAATAACTCCCGTATTAAGTGGTAAAGATTCTGCTTATTTTCATAAGCAATTGGCTAAGACCTCTAAAAGGAAAGTATCAAGTAAAGATAAAAAGAAGATTTTTTCTTTGGTTGACAAGGTATTAGCTAACAGTAAATCTTTTGCCAAGTAATGAGTGAAAAAGGGATCGCCTCTATAAGCAACCTTTCGCTTTCGCCTTTGGATGATTCATTTGATTTATCGGAATTTGATTGTGGCAGAAAAGATATAACTGAATTTCTGAAGGATGATGCTTTGAATTATCAGAAAGAAAAATTAGCTAACACTTATATATTTCATCCAAAAGATAAGAAGACTCCTGTTGCTTTTTTTAGCATCCTTAATGACGCTTTAAATGTCAAGAATATCCCGAATAACGAAAAGAACAAGTTTAACAGAAGACTTCCGAATAACAAAAGAATAAATCATTATCCTGCAATTAAAGTAGGGAGGTTGGGAGTGATTTTAGATATTCAGAAATCCGGATTTGCTTATGATTTGATGGATTTTATAAAAGGATTTTCAATAATGAATTTAAATTCAGCGTGTCGTTTATTAATCCTGGACGCCATTAACGAACCCAAACAGATCAATTACTACAATAAAAATGATTTCGCATTTCTTATGGAATCGGATAAAGAAAGTAAAACACGTTTGATGTATTTTGATTTGATAAATCTGAATTAATCGTAGTAGTAAGTAGCAAACCGTTAGTTATTATCAACGTTTAACCGAATTAAATTTCCTAACTCCGATTAACTGATCGTAATACGTGCTGCGCTGACGGTGATATACATAAATTGTATAATCGTTTTCGGT
Organism: Sphingobacteriaceae bacterium; assembly: GCA_023251725.1. GTDB lineage: Bacteria > Bacteroidota > Bacteroidia > B-17B0 > Aurantibacillaceae > JAHEYG01. The sequence goes on from JAHEYG010000032.1 coordinate 28,521, forward strand.
TTCCCAATGATTTCCTTCGGTTAAAGTTTCGTCGCCGGCTTTGGTTTTATCTTTTAAATACGCATAAATATAATTGTAATATCCCTGCTTCAAATATAAATTACATTCGTATCCCAAACGTTTGTAATTATAATTCATCCGGTTTACTTTATCCAGTTTCCAATTTGTGAGTTTTCCCAATACATAAATATTACCATCGCTCACCGCATTATCGTATGGTAAGAAAAAATTAATCCAAACATAATCGGCTTCAATATCCTGATTAAAACTCATATCCTGATTCTTAATCATAAACCCGCCGTTTAAATCATTGTAAAAAATATAATTTTTAGAAGTACGATTTTCGTCACTCAATAAATCTACATGATAACGACTGGAACTATCCTTATAAATATTTTTTATTTTTTCGGTATAAGTTCTTAAAGAACGCACATCAAAATATCTGAACTCCGAACCGCCGTTAAAGGTACTTACATCGTCGAGCGAATAAGTTAATTGTCCGGGTGCCGCAAACGTTGGTTTAATTCCATACGATGCATTATCCCAGCGAGAGTTTTGTGTAATCACTACTTTTAAATCGGTAAACGGATTGGTAATGTCGTAACTCGAATTTACAATACTAAAATCAATATGTTGTTTGGTATATTGATCATCACCGCCAATGGGTTGTTTTACGCTTGCTAAAACAGTAACTTTATTTTCGAACACCATAAAGCGGCGCGACAAAACCAATTTTGATTTATCGCCATTCTCATAAACATAAACAATATAATTTCCTGATTTGGTAATTTGCATGTTGGAAGTTGGAAATAAAATTGAGTAGTGCACATATTTTTGCAAAACATTTACCGAAAAACTAAAATTCAAAAAGTTCAAATCAAAAAAACCGCTTAGGTATTCAGATATCATTAAATCGCTGGGCGCCCATTTATTATCACAATGCATAAGCGTTAATGAATATTGTTTTTTATCGGCATCTAACTCATCAAAACTTAAAAGTAATTGTTGTGCGCTGTTAAATTCAATTAAAGGTGGCGAAAATTCCCAGGTGGATTCGTACAGTTGAACGGTTTTAATTCCTTTTTTATAAGTGTAATCTTCGTAACGTAATTGATTGTCGTTTACGTAATCGTCGTCTTGGGAGTAGGTTCCCAACGAAAAGAATAGAAGCAAAATAAAAAGTATAATCCTCGAAAGCATCATATAGTTTGATTATTCGTTAAAACGTTATCGGTTATATTGGTAAATTTATTATTATCAAATACTTTACCAAAGATAAGAAATGAAGAGGTTAAAAAATGTTATTGAAAATGATTGTGGGAATTAATTAATTTAGCCGATAACGTTATAACCTTATAACAGATAACGATTTTAAACTAACGAATTATCTTTGCGGAAAGACTAATCCTCGACTCCTGCCTCTTGAATAAACGAACGATGTTGTGTTTGTGAGTGATGACTAGTAAAACAGCCACTAAAGTCGAAAAAATAATTAATCCCAAATTTGTATTGTGCAATCCTAAATTTAAAATAAACGGAAAACTTATCCCACCAATAATAGAACTTAAAGAAACATAACGGGTAGTTAAAAGAACCGCTAAAAATACCAACAACACTAATGAACAAGCAAGCGGACTAATACACAAAGCAACACCAACAAGAGTAGCAACTCCTTTTCCTCCACGGAAACCTGCTAGTATCGGAAAAATATGTCCGAACACTGCGGCAGTTCCCAAACAAATTTTAAGACTCACCATTTCGGGTCCGCTATAAGCGTAAACGGCTAAATTAGAAAGTAAAACCGCTAAATAACCTTTAAAAATATCGATTAATAATACAGGAACTCCGGCTTTTTTACCAAGCACTCTAAAAGTATTAGTGGCCCCGGCATTACCGCTACCGAACTCTCTTACATCAATTTTGTAAAAAGCTTTACCCAACCAAACTGCGGTTGGAACTGAACCCATTAAGTAGGCAATGATAAGTAAGTATGCGACTTCTAATATTCCCAAAATGTAAACTTAATATAACAAAATTAAACGAAATTTCGACTTCATCAACCTATTGTTAGTTTAATATTAAAATAATTTTATACTTGCTTCAATTAACTATCTGACAATCAAATTATAATATATTGTGACTAGTAATGTCCCTTTAACTTAACAGCCTGCTCTATTTTTTGCAATGCGGTTATATAAGCAGCAATACGCATATTGGATTTATACTGCTCCATATTTTTCCAAACTTTATTAAATGCTTCTTCCATTTTTATATCGTGTCGGCTATTCACTTCTTGTTCTGTCCAATAATAACCGGCTTTATTTTGCACCCACTCGAAATAAGAAACTGTAACTCCGCCGCTGTTGGCTAAAATATCGGGCACTACAATAATTTTACGTTCATTTAAAATATGATCGGCTTCCGGCATGGTTGGTCCGTTTGCTCCTTCCACAATAAGTTTAGCCTGAATTTTTGTAGCATATTCTTCGTTGATTACATTTTGAAGAGCTGCAGGAACCAATAGGTCACATTTGTATAGCAATAATTGATCGTGCGGAATTTCGGCGGCGCCAGCAAAGCCTTTTAATACACCTTTATTTTTTGCGGAATATTCTATCGCAGATTTAATATCAATTCCTTTTTCATTATAAAAAGAAGCGGTGTGATCGCCGATACCAACAATTTTAATTCCTTGTTCTGATAATAAACGTGCGGAGTGCGAACCTACATTTCCGAAACCTTGCACAATGGCGGTCACATTTTTAGGATCTAAGCCTAATTTTTTAAGAGCAGCCATTGAATTTACCATAACACCGCGCCCGGTTGCGGCATCTCGGCCTAAAGAACCTCCAAGTGCAATTGGTTTTCCGGTAATAACACCGGGAGAATCTTCACCGGTAATTTTATTAAATTCATCTAATATCCAAGCCATTTCTCGTCCGCTTGTTCCCATATCGGGAGCGGGAATATCTTTATTCACACCAAAAACATCTTTCATTGCTTTTGCATAAGCGCGCGATAATCTTTCTAATTCGCCAACGCTCATTGCGCGCGGATCACATTTTATACCGCCTTTTGCACCGCCGTAAGGTAAATTAGCAACTGCACATTTAAAACTCATCCATGCCGCGAGCGCCATTACTTCGTCCTGACTCACGTCCATCGAATATCGAATCCCTCCTTTAGATGGACCGATTGCAGTTGAATGAACAATGCGGTAACCTTCAAAAACCTGAACTTTTCCGCTGTCCATAATTATAGCTAAACTAACTTTAACTTGTTTAAGCGGGTTGCGTAAAACTTGTGCAACATCATCAGAAAGGTTCATTAATTTGCCGGCTACATCCAGTCGGGCCAATACTGCATCAAACATACTTAGGTGTTTTTCGGCAGCTGCATTTGCAGT
>JAHEYG010000107.1 GCA_023251725.1 Sphingobacteriaceae bacterium
ACCGGCTACTCTTGTTGCTACCATCACCAGTCCGGGTAATAACGGTCCGTACACCTACGTTTGGAGCAACGGGGCTACTTCCCAAAACATCACCGTTAACGCTAATTACTTAACCAATCCGAACACTTATTCTGTAATAATAAAAGACGGTTGTACAGTGCCCGATGCTGTGGCTGATTTTACTGTAAATGTGAATCCGTTGCCGTCGGCAACTTTTACAGCGAATCCTTTAGCAGGATGTGCGCCATTGTTAGTGAACTTTACTGCTATTTCTACCGGAACAAATAATACTTACACCTGGAATTTCGATGATGGAATAGGAACCGGAACCGGAGCCAATGTAAGTTACGTTTATCCTAAGCCAGGACTTTACTCAACTTATTTAAATATTGTAAATCAGTTTGGTTGCGTGAATGACACATCAATTATAAATTACATTGAAGTTTATCCGCGGCCTTTCGCCGATTTTGCGGCTACACCCGCTTACACTTCTATATTAGATCCGGGAATACAGTTTACCAATTACTCGCAAGGAGCGGTAAGTTATTTCTGGGATTTTGGAGATTATGGCTCTGCGGTTAATAATTCTCTTTTGGTTGATCCGAGTCACACATACGAATTTGCAGGAGTTTATGTTGTGTATCTAATCGCAACAAGTGATAAAGGTTGTACTGATACAGCGGTGCATACCGTGGAGATAGCTCCTGACTTTGTAATTTACATTCCTAACGCGTTTACGCCTGATGGTAACGGTAAGAATGAAATTTTTCAGCCGGTGGGAGTGGGAATTGATGAATCGAATTACAGAATGTATATTTTTGACCGATGGGGGGAATTAATTTATACCAGCGATAATTTTAGAAAAGGATGGGATGGAACCGTGAAGGGAAATAAACAAATTGCAGAGCAAGGCGTGTATGTTTATAAAATATATGTGAGAGATATTGCAGGCAATGATCACGAATATGTGGGGCATGTAAGTTGTTTACCTAAGGATATGAAGTATCATTAAAATTAATTAAAAATTAAATCCCTGTTAAATTTTTTTAACAGGGATTTTTTATTTTAGGAATATTCTGTTTTACCAGTTTCCGCGAGATTCCAGCCACTTAAAAAACTTTTACCGCCACATCTATTATTCGGTTAAAACGCTATTAATTCATTTCTACCTTTAATAAATAAAATTATTTCTCAGGTTTGGGAATGTTGAATCTTAAAAAATAAAAAAATGAAACTCTTAAATAACAACGAGCAAAAACTAAATGAAATTATTTTTGCCGGCAGAAACAAAAGTTACGGGGCCTATGCCATACGTGCTTCTTATAACAATTCATTACTAAAATCGCTGCTAATTCTTTTTTCATTTGTCATGTTAGTATTTGGAAGCGCTTTCATTTTTACAAGAGTGCACGATCAAATTAATAACGGAATTGAAGCGGTGAACACTCCTCCCATAATAAAAACGGTAGTAATGGATTTATTTAAACCCGAAAAACAAAAGCCGGCCAATCTCACACCAAAAACAAATCCTTCGGGCGGACCAAAAACAAATGCAGTTTCTAATGTGATAAAAGATTCTGTTCCTGAAAATAAAGTTACAACTGTAAATATTATTCCAAATAATAATTCTAACAATAATAACAATAACGCCAATCCGGATCCGAATTCAAATGGAACAGGAAGTGTATCAGCGAACGGAAATTCTTCAATAACAATTTCAAATGATCCTACACCAGATCCGGAAGTTGCGCCGGTATTTGAAGGCGGTTTTGGAGCATTGGCAAGATTTATTTCAAGCAATATTGTTTATCCGGAATTGGCAAAAGAAATAAATTTAGAGGGAAAAGTTTACCTCAGTTTTGTGGTAAATGAAAAAGGCGAAGTAGAAAGTGTAAAAATTCAAAGAGGGATTGGCGGAGGTTGCGACGAAGAAGCTACAAGAGTAGTAAACAAAATTCCGAAATTTAAATTGCCCGGAAAAGTAAGAGGACAAGCAGTTAAAGTTTTATTTAACATTCCAATATTTTTTAAATTGAAATAAAAATTAAAATCAAATGTTCATCGCCTTATCACGGGTTTTTGTGGTAAGGCGATTTTTTTTGTAACCTTTCCAAACTTTTCTCATTATTATATAAACACGCTGGTGTTTAAAAACCCTTATGACGAAAAATTTACCTGCCCTTTAAACGTCTAATTTCGTATTAAAACTAATAAAATGCTGAACTTTGTTTTACAGGTAGGCGGAACTGTTGTGAATACATTAACAACATCCGATTCGCTAAGCCAAATAAATACCGGAATTCAAACCGGTTCATTAACTGCTGTAGAGCCCACCGAAACAAAAATTTCGTTGATAGATATGGTCATGAAAGGCGGACCGATAATGATACCGCTCGCCATTTTATTGGTGGTTGCCATTTACGTGATGGTTGAACGATTAATTGTAATTAGCAAAGCGTCGAAGAAAAATGCAACTTTATTACATAGTATAAAAGATATGATACAAAGCGGTAATGTGGCCAACGCGCGCAGCATGTGCAAGAGCATTAACACGCCCGAATCAATTATGATGGAACAGGGTGTTTCGCGAATCGGACAACCTGTTCAGGAAATAAGAGAAGCGATGAACAAAAGCGGTGGGAACGAATTAGCTCGATTAGAAAAAAACTTAGGTGTGTTAAATATTATAGGACGTATTGCTCCCATGTTTGGATTTATAGGAACTATTATTGGAGTAATTAAAATATTTTACGATATCTCATTGGCAAAAACAGTGGAGATAGAAATTATTTCGAGCGGCTTGTATCAGAAAATGATTACATCGGCGGGTGGATTAGTTGTTGGAGTAATTGCGTTTGTAGGATTTCATTGGTTAAATGCGAGAATCGATAAATTATCGAATAGTATGGAAGAAACACAGATTCAGTTTTTAGATACTTTGAATGAGCCATCGAAATAGTTGATGGTTGGTAGTTTATAGTCAATAGTTAAGCAGATAAAAAAAGTAATTCACTAATTCACAAAATTAAAAAATGTCATTAAGAAAAAAAGGACACCGCAGAGAAGCAGAAGTGAGCACCGATTCGCTGAACGACATTATGTTTTTCTTATTGCTGTTCTTTTTAATTTTATCAACGATGGTGAGTCCGAATGCAATCAAAGTAAATTTACCAAATTCGAAAGCTAACAAACCAGTTGACAATAATAAACAACCGATACATTTAGCGGTGACAAAAGAAAGAAAATATTTTGTTGACAGTAAAGAAGTAGATGTAGCGAATTTAGAAACTTCATTAATTGAAAAAATTGGCGGCAAAGCCGAACCGGTGGTGGTGTTGCACATTGATAAAGATTTGGTTTATCAGGATTTTATTGATGTGATGCAAATAGGAGATCGCTTAAAATGCAAAATGGTGTGTGCAACAGCACCAAGTAACGGAACAAATAAGTAGGACCCATCCCTGCCCCTTCCCAAAGGGAAGGGTGAAGGTAGGATTTTAAAAAAAGACAGATGTACATCTCACAGGCAGAAGAAAACAGGAATCGCGTAATCGCTTCCATTATTTCGCTAAGTATTTTAGCGCTGCTGTTATTGTTTTTAATTTTATTTAAATTAATTACACCCAATCCACCGTTTCCGGAAGTTGTGGGCGGTGGAGGCGGACTCGAAATTAATTTCGGAACTTATAACGAAGGCACCGGAAATGTAGAAGAAAATGGAATAGGACAAGCGCCAAGCGTTGTAGAAAATAAAGAAGTTACGCCGCCGACTCCAAAAGAAAATTCGAAAGAAGAAATTTATACTAGTGAAAATGGTGAAGATGTAAAATTGCCCGACAACAAACCAAAAACAAAAAATAACGTTACTACAATTAATCCGATAAAACCAATTATTGTTCCGCCAAAAGAAAAAACGGCGGCTGAAATTTTAGCAGAAAAGTTTAATAAAAATAAAGGTAAGAACGGTGGTGGAGATGGTAACAGTGGTCATGCAGGAAATGACGGAAGTCCGGATGGAAATCCAAATACAGACGGAAAAGGAGGCACCGGAGGCGGAACGGGTGGAGGAGATGGTCCGGGTGACGGACCGGGCGATGGTCCGGGAAAAGGCCCCGGTAAACGTTTTGGTTTTGATTTAAAAGGAAGAGCTGTTGTGCAACCGCCCACATTACCAAAAGACACAAAGGAGGAAGGAAAAGTGGTTGTAGAGATTACAGTAGATAAAAACGGAAAAGTGGTTGACGCCAATCCTAACGGTCGTGGAACAACGACATCTAGCGCAATTCTTAAAGCAAAGGCGCGACAAGCAGCTTTGGCAACTTCTTTTAATGTGAGCGGTCAGTTTGAAGAACAAACCGGAACTATAACTATTGTGTTCGCGTTTAATTAATGGATTATAATCAAACCCTTGATTATTTATTTGCACGATTACCAATGTACCAACGCATTGGGGCGGCTGCGTACAAAGCCGATTTAAAAAATACGATTGCTATTTGTGAGGCGTTAGGAAATCCGCAAAACAAATTACAATGTATTCATGTGGCGGGCACCAACGGAAAAGGATCTACATCGCACATGCTGGCGGCGGTTTTGCAAACGGCAGGATACAAAGTTGGATTATACACTTCGCCGCATTTAATTGATTTTAGGGAACGAATTAAAGTAAACGGAAAATTAATTGAGAAAGAATACATTGTTGATTTTGTAGAAAAAAATAAATTCGCATTCGAAAAAATTGATTCTTCTTTTTTTGAATGGACGGTTGGGCTCGCATTTGATTATTTTGTGAATAAGGAAGTAGATGTGGCGGTGATTGAAGTTGGTTTGGGAGGGAGACTGGATTCTACCAATGTGATTAGTCCGCTGTTGAGTGTGATTACCAATATTAGTTTTGACCACATGAATTTGTTGGGAGATACATTAGAAAAAATTGCAAAAGAAAAAGCGGGAATTATTAAAGACCGAATTCCAATTGTAGTGAGTGAATATCAGCCGGGAATTTCTTCAGTATTCAATACTGTGGCGAGAGAAAAAAAATGCGCGATTGAATTTGGAAGTAAAAATTATAAAATTATTAGTTCTAAAATAGAAAATAAATTGTTACAAGTTTCTATTCTCAATAAAAAAAATAATGAAACCCTTGAATACGAATTGGATGTTACGGGAACTTATCAATTAAAAAATATTTTGGGAGTATTGTCGGCATTAAAAATGAGTATCGATAACGGATTTATTATAAGTGAAGAAAACATAAAAGAGGGCTTAAAAAATGTTTCGAAGCTTACCGGCTTGCTGGGCCGCTGGCAAACCATAAGTGAAGAACCATTAATTATTTGTGATGTGGGCCATAATGAGGAAGGAATTAAAGAAGTTTTAAAAAATTTAGAAAATTATAAATACAGCAAACTGCATTTTATTTTAGGAGTGGTGAATGATAAAGAGATAACTGCAATCTTAAATTTATTACCAAAGGAGGCTATTTATTATTTTACAAGAGCATCGGTTCCAAGAGCTTTATTAGAAACAGAATTGAAATTACTAGCAGAGCAATGCGGATTAAAAGGCGAAATTTTTCCTAATGTAAAATCCGCAATTGTTGCCGCAAAAAATAATCTTAAAGCGAATGATTTAGTTTTTGTGGGAGGAAGTACTTTTGTAGTAGCCGATGCTTTGTCTATTTAGTTTTTGGTGGCGCTAAAGCTAAATTAATTCGCTGAGTAATGGTTTGCGCAATTTTTGAAAAGTAGGTACCAACAATTTTTGTAGGATTATTTATAGTTGAAGGAAATTGTTCTTCTGCAATTCCTGAATTAATTTCTTTGGCATCGAAAGTATAAACCGTGTAATGCACAACAATTTTTCGGTTACCGGTACTTGTTCCTAATTCAGCGGGACCGTTAGAACCTGATGCTTTTATATCTAGTTGATTAATAAAAATAAAAATATCGCTTTTGTATTTGCCGTATAAATACGGAACCAATGTTGCATTTTTAACTTTTGCATTCATAAAGCGCGCGTCGGCATTTGTTTCCACAACAATTTGTCCCTTCTCAATTTTAGGATCATCTTTTTCTTTTTTGGGAGGCGTGTAATTCGTTTGATCAGGAATTTTTTGATATTCGTATCCTAAATTCTGATAAATACTTTCCAAATCTTTTTTTGTTTTTACGGTGTCGTCCATTAAATCTACAACACCATACTGCAATTTTAATGCTTTATATAAAGCTTCGTTAACGCCGTCGCGAAATGCAAATTTTATTTGTTTGGCATTGAGTTTAGTTTCTTTGTTAATGTAAAAATCAATTTCGCTATTGTATAAATGCGGTTCAAAGGGGATGAGCATTATCTTGTGTTTACCGAGGGCGGGATATTTTTCGATAGTTTTTTGATTAATGGTTGTATGCTGACTGAAAAAATCAAAAGTCAAAAATAAAAAAAGCAGAAGAAATAAATTACGAATGGATATTTTATTCATGCTATTCACAATAACGTAAATTTTTGTAAAAGATACTTTAAAAAATGTTTTTTAATCTCTTAAAAAATCGGTGTTGGCATAAATCATTAATCCCAAAATAAAAACCAATCCAACATAATTGGCGTAATAAATTACTTTATCCGGAACTTTACGGCGAATTATCATTTCAATTAAAATAAATAAAATATATCCGCCGTCTAACATGGGTATTGGTAAAAAATTCATGAAGGCTAATACCAGTGATAAAAAGGCGGTGAACGACCAGAAATCGTGCCAATCCCATGTCGGATTCATGCTTTGATACATGCTATAAAAACCACCCACTTGTTTATGCGCATCTTTAACTGTAAAAATTACTACGAATTGTTTTACATTGAGTACAAGAGTTTCCATGCCTTCTGAAAATCCTTGAGAAAGCGCGCCAAAAAAACTATAACTTGCTGTTTCGGTTGGAATATATTTTGCGCGTGCCGGAGAAAATCCCAAGGTACCATCATCACTAACTTTGCAACTTAAATTTACTGTATCCGAATTTCTTAAAACTGTTAAGCCAACATCTTTACCTTTATGATAAGCTATTTCCCTGCGAAAATCACTATAAAATGGCGTCGATTTTTTATTTATTTCAATAATGATATCGCCTTTTTTAAATTTAGCGTTTGCCGCAAAAGTACCCGGCAAAACAGAATCTATTTCGGTAGGAGTGCGTGCCGAAATGAAACCGCTCTTTTTTAAATTTCTTAAAATAACACTGATGTCGTTTTCACTTACAGGAATAGAAATTTTTTCGCCATTACGATCTACCTCGATAGATTTGGCTTTATTCATAATAACATTTATAGTAACTCTGTTTAACGTAGTAACCGTTTGGTTATCTACACTTAGAATTTGATCACCATCACGTAATCCCATTTTTAACGCGGTGCTGTCGCATTGTATACCGTATTTTAATTTGGATGTTGGAATAGTTTCTTTTCCCCACACAAATAAAATCATCCAGTAAATTAAAATTCCCAAAATAAAGTTGACTAAAATTCCGCCGAGCATCACTAACAATCGCTGCCATGCCGGTTTGCTTCGTAATTCCCATGGTTGCGGTTCGGTGCCAATCATATCTTTATCCATTTGTTCATCTACCATTCCGGCAATCTGAACATAACCTCCCAACGGAAACCATCCTAAACCATATTCGGTACCGCCAATTTTCTTTTTGAATAAAGCGAAATTAAAAAGTCCAGCGAACGGAAATAAAAAATCAAAAAATAAATAAAATTTATCAACGCGGCATTTAAATCGTTTGGCGAAAAAAAAGTGTCCGAACTCGTGGAGCGTAATTAAAATAGTAAGACTTAAAAATAATTGTGCGAATTTTATCATTGGTAGGGAAAAAGTTATAGGGTTATAAAGTTATAAGGTTAATGGTTTATAAAAAACTATTTGCTACTAGACGGGTTTCTTTATCGCACTCGATGTATTGCGTGTAGCTTGGATTTTTTATGAATGAAATTTTTGACATCGACTTTTCTATCACAGAACTCATTTCTAAAAATTTTATTTTATCATTTAAAAAAGCACTCACGGCTACTTCGTTGGCGGCGTTTAAAACACAAGGCATATTGCCGCCTTTTTCAAGTGCTTCAAAAGCCAGAGCTAAGTTAGTAAAAGTTTTGGTGTCGGGCTTCTCAAAGGTGAACTGCGGATAGTTAAAAAAATCAAAACGCGGGAAATTATTTTTCACTCTATTAGGGTAAGAAAGCGCGTATTGTATTGGTAATTTCATATCGGGTAAACCCATTTGCGCTTTCATGCTGCCATCTTCGAACTGAACAATACTATGAATAATACTTTGCGGATGAATAACCACATCAATTTGTTTGGGATTTAAATTAAATAACCATTTTGCTTCAATTACCTCCAGCCCTTTATTCATAAGGCTTGCCGAATCGATGGTAATTTTAGCTCCCATCACCCAATTAGGATGTTTAAGCGCCTGTTGTTTGGTAACGTTTGCTAAAAATTCGCGGTTCTTTCCTATGAATGGTCCGCCTGAAGCGGTTAAATAAATTTTTTCAATTTTATTTTCCCACTCACCGGCTAAGCATTGAAAAATAGCCGAATGTTCCGAATCCACCGGATAAATATTTACCGCATTTTCCTGCGCTAAACGTGTTACTAAATCGCCGGCAACAACTAAGGTTTCTTTATTAGCGAGCGCAATATTTTTTTTGTGTTTGATGGCATTTATAACAGAAGCTAATCCCGCGTA
>JAHEYG010000033.1:0-3533 GCA_023251725.1 Sphingobacteriaceae bacterium
TCAAAAAACCGATTACTCGAAAGTTTGCGGCGTTAAAATTTTTATGGGCTCGTCAACAGGAGATATGTTAGTGGACGACCCGATTGCATTAGAAAATATTTTCTCGAAAGTAAACGCGCTCATCGCTACGCATTGCGAATACGACCCAATGATTAAAGAAAATCAAAAACGAATTGTTGAAGAATACGGCGAAAATATTCCTGCCTACTTCCATCCTATTATAAGAAACGACGAAGCCTGTTATAAATCTTCCTCTTTCGCTGTTGAACTCGCCAAAAAATTTAATGCCCGTTTGCATGTTCTTCACATTTCTTCGGCAAAAGAATTAAAATTGTTTACGAATAAAATTCCTTTAAAGGAAAAACGAATCACTGCCGAGGCTTGCATACATCATTTATGGTTTTGTGATGAAGATTATCCATTAAAAGAAAATCTAATTAAATGGAATCCAGCAGTAAAAACGGCCTACGACCGCGAAAAAATTTTTGAAGCGGTACTTAATGATACCATTGATGTTATTGCAACAGATCATGCGCCACATACCATCGAAGAAAAAAATCAATCATATTTAAAAGCTCCAAGTGGCGGACCGTTAGTACAACACAGTCTGCAAGCTATGCTGCAATTTCATAAGCAAGGAAAAATTTCGTTGGATCATCTCGTGAAAAAAATGAGTCATAATGTGGCCGATTTATTTCGGATAGAAAAACGCGGTTACGTTAAAGAAGGTTATTTTGCCGATTTGGTTTTAGTGAATTTAAATAAGCCGCAAAAGGTTTCTAAAGAAAATATTTTATATAAATGCGGATGGAGTCCGTTTGAAGGAACCGTTTTTGATTCTACCATCGAAAAAACCTTTGTGAACGGACATTTAGTCTATGACAATGGAAAATTTGATGAAAGTAAAAAAGGTGAGCGCTTGTTGTTTAACGGCAAATAATGCCTTCTAATCGCTAAATACTATAATCTTTTTGTGATTTGTATTCAAAAATGATTTAATTTTGATTAAACACTTAATCCTTATAAAATGATAAAAAAATTACTTCTCAAAATTACAAGCATTTTATTTTTATGCTTAACGACCGGCATTTCTTTCGCACAACAATTAGATAGCAGCGGCGATATTATTAGTTCAGGAAAATCATCGCCTAATAACATTTTGGCTTACACACCCTGTTCTGTCATCTCAGGTTCACCAGGAGTAACTAACCAAAAAATTTGTAATGGATTAACAAACGGCAGCAGTACCATAACTGCTTTCGGCGGATTTCCTTCTTATTTTTATACCTGGTTTCAAACTCAAAGTTTTACTCCTATTAATCTTCCGGCGAACACGAGCACGTATACTTCTTCACAAGCGCGCGGGTATTGGTTTACGAGTCCTACTAATACAATTATTACGGGGTTGAGGGTTCCTACTGACATTGGAACGGCCAATCAATTTATTTATTTAGTAAAATGGGGTTCAACGCCACCAACATTTCCTACTACCGCTTCAAATTATACTGTGTTGGGAAAATATTTGGATGTACCGGGTTTGGATACTGTAAAATGCGGAATTCCGATTTTCACAGGAGATATCATTGGAGTTTTAGGAGTGCGAGGAACGACAGCTGTTGCTTCAAGTACGATGTCGTACGCGGCCGGTGGTTTTGTAGCGAGTATCAGCGGATTTACTACAACCCTTTACAGGTTCATGGATCAAACCGATATTACAACAAATAATATTGGACCTTTATGTGAAGGTGGCATTGGTTCGCTGGCTCGTGTAGAAATGTTTTTTGGAAATTCAATTTCGTTAACTCAGTCGGCCACCAATCTTTCCGCAGGAAATTATTCTTGTTTTTATACCGATTCAAGCGGTTGTTTGGGAAGCTCTACTATTACAATTGCTCCGGGCGCTTCGATTACCGCCACCAGTAGTTTCACGAATCCAACTTGTTCGGCGGGTAATAACGGTCTCGCCATGGTAACACCAACGGCGGGATATGCGCCTTACACTTTTAGCTGGTCGCCAATTGGAGGAACTTCAAATCCGGCTACCAACTTAACAGTAGGAAATTATTCCTGTGTTATTACGGATAATAAAGGGAATTGTGCGACCTCCACTGTTACCTTATCGATTTGTACCGGGATAAAAGAATTAAATTATTCTAATTCAATCAGCATTTATCCAAACCCTACTAACGGAAAATTTATCATTCAATGTGAAAGCAGTTGTGATATTTTAATTATTAATTCGCTGGGAAGTATCGTTCATAAAGCATTTATTCATAGTGGAATCAATAATATCAATATTTCAGATTTAGCAGAAGGAATTTATCATTTGCAGATTTCACAAGATTCTGGGAAGGGGCATTTTAAAATTATAAAAAATTAAATAAGAAAAGCCTTCCGGAAAACAGAAGGCTTTTTTATTTTCTATATGGTAATCGTTACACTCAATAATATTTTGCCTCACGTTGTAAAAACGGCCAAGAAAGCAGGCGCGTTCATTAAAAAGGAAAGAACCAAATTTTCTCCCGATAAAATTGAGATTAAAGGCCTGAATGATTTAGTAAGTTACGTTGACAAAGGCGCAGAAGAACTTATTGTAAAAGAGCTAAAAGAAATTTTACCGGAGGCAGGATTTATTGTGGAGGAGAATTCTGTTAGCGTTAAAAAAGAATACAACTGGATTGTTGATCCGCTCGATGGCACCACCAATTTTATTCATGGCATTCCTTGTTACGCGGTAAGCATTGCTTTAGAACATAATGGTGAAATTATTTTGGGAGTGGTGTATGAAGTGAGTCGCAACGAATGTTTTACTGCTGTAACAAGTTGCGGTGCATTTTTAAATAACGAGCCCATAAACGTTTCCCAAACAAAAATAGTATCCGAAAGTTTAATTGCAACAGGGTTTCCCATTTACAATTTTTCTCACTTGGAAAATTATTTATCCTGTTTAAAATATTTTATGCAAAACACACACGGTGTTCGAAGAATTGGCGCAGCCGCAGCCGATTTGTGTTATTTAGCCTGCGGACGAGTGGATGCTTTTTTCGAATACAATTTAAATAGCTGGGATGTGGCAGCAGGCGCTTTAATAATTAAAGAGGCCCGTGGAACAGTAACAGATTTTAAAGGGGGAAATAATTGGTTGTTCGGAAAAGAAATTTGCTGTACGAATGGTTTAGTGCAAAATGAATTTCACTTAATTATAGAAAAACATTTTATCAACACACCTGCCTACCGTAACCCATGCTAGCGCGACGGCAAGCAGGGAGATAACAGAAGTAAAGTTTACACAAGGGTTTTATTCTTAATTTATATTCCAAGTGCTTTTCTAAACTCAACAACGTCCTCAATATTAGCTGATAATTTCTGTACCGCAATATCGTTCCTTCCAGCCTTAATGGTGCTCTTAAAAACTTCTTTACTGCATAAATACAATTCTCCGTGCGAGATAAGGCACAAACTATAAACTACATTTGGATTGTAGGTTAGTTTACCGTAAGGCAAGGTATAAACCAATTTTTTATCGTGAGCTA
>JAHEYG010000033.1:3633-30957 GCA_023251725.1 Sphingobacteriaceae bacterium
ACTTCTTTACTGCATAAATACAATTCTCCGTGCGAGATAAGGCACAAACTATAAACTACATTTGGATTGTAGGTTAGTTTACCGTAAGGCAAGGTATAAACCAATTTTTTATCGTGAGCTACTAAATATATTTTGTTTGGAATAACTATATTAGCGCCTTCATTTATCGAGTAAACCGCATCCATACTTGCGCCGTGTGGCAAACTATTCGGACAATCAGAATTATAAATCCCAAAATTACTTACGTTAAAAACGCGCATAACTCTTTCGGTGTTGCCCATGGTTTTAAAATTTTCGCCAAATTGTTTTTCCATTTGCTGCTGCATTCTTATTTGTTCTTTTAAAATACTCGCGCTTAATTGTTTTTGCTCTTCCATGTAAACTTTTTGCTTGGCTTCCATTTCTTCTTTTAATCTTTTTTCTTCGGCGTTACGTTTTACCAATAATCCCGAATAATCAGAAAACTTTTTTTCGTATTGTTTAACGGCGGTTTGGTAATCGGCTCCCGATAAAACGGGATACACAATTAATTTTTCCTCACGATTATTTAATTTTAAAGTGAGCAAATAATTTTTACTTTTTTGCGGACCTTCAGAAATGATTGCACTTCCCCAGGTAATTTCGTGTAATTTTTTGGTGTAATTTTTATTTTCGTCTCCTACTTCAAATACAGCGTTTTGAAAAGCGCTCAGTTCAGGAAATTCTTTATAATCAACTTCGAGTTCAAATTTTGGTTTGCCGTCGTTTGCCTTAGCGGGAACTAAAGGTTTAGCAACAGCCGGTAATTTATTTATTTTATTTGCGTAAACTACTTTTACACTATCAATCTTTCGGGGTATTCCTTCTATCTTTTTTTCAAATGCAATGGCTTTTTCTGATTTTGGTAAATCAGTATGTTCATTTTTAGAAGGGGGAACAGGTTTCGAATCGTCGTTAACCGCCACATCTTTTCCTAAACATTTCCAGTTTTTGGCAATGGTATCTAATTCGTACTGATTAAAATGGTTTGTTGCATCATCGGATGCCATCTTAATTTCAAGGTTCTTTCCTTGCTTAATATAAACAGGTTCACCATTCTGAAAACCTTTTACATCAAACATGCCCGCTGTTTCAAAATGATATTGCACGCCCGCGCTGTCGTAAGTCATAGGAATGCCGCTCGCAATTACATCCGCCTGATCGTGAAACTCGCGGTATAAAATTTCCACTTCGCCAACAATATCCATTCCTTTTTTATTAACGAAAGCATTTTTAGGAATTTTTAATTTAGAATTAGTACTGTGGGCAATGACTCCGCCGTTAGAAGCATTTAATTTGTAAGTTGAATAAGGAACATTTAATTTTTGGGAGGGCGGCACAATAAAAGCTTTATTGTCTTTTGGTATTACTGTATTTGTATTTTGAGAAGTATTGGCAATTTCTAAATTTTCGCGCCCTGAGCTCGTCGAAGGGTGATTTTTAAATACGGTAAAATAAGTAAGCGTACAAATTACCGTTACGCCTGCAATTACCGCTGCGTAAGTGACTTTTTTATTTTTCAAAAAACCTGAGTCATGGCGGGCCTTTTCGATACTTTGTGCTTTAAATTGTTTTACTAAACTATCAAAGTCTTTGTGTTGGTTTATCTCATCGTCACTTATCTTCGGGCGATTCAAATTAAATTTTGATTCCATACTATGTTTTAAGATTCGTAATTGTCTTTTTTAAGCGTTCTAAAATTCTATACATTTTTACTTTAGCGTTATTCTCGGTAATATCTAATATTTCTGCAATTTCTTTAAAAGGTCTTTTTTCAAAAAAGCGCAACTCCACCAGATGTAAATCTTCTTCGGGCAATTGTTTTATTAATTGCTGTAATGCCGGAATGTATTCTTCAAAAAACGGTTCCCGAACTTCTTCATGAATATTTTTTAAATCTCCCACATCTGCATTCACCGCGCGTTTATTTTTTTGATCGCGAAACAACTGCATTACTTCGCTATGTGCAATTCTAAAAAGCCAGCTTGCAAACGGTACACCTTTATATTGGTAACGGTTAATATTGGTGAGTGCTTTTAAAAATACCTGAGAAGTTAAATCAAAGGCCGTGTCTTTACAATCCATCCGCTGATACACATAACCAAAAATTTGTTTGTAGTATTTATCGTAGAGGGGGCCGAAGTGCTCTGGATTTTTTTGAGCTGCTTCAATAATTAATTGCTCGTGCTGCAATTGTTCGTTGGTGTGATGATATCGGGGATTAATATTATCCATGTTTGCTTTACGAGCATTTATGTACTTATAATAGCAAACACACCTTAGGGTTACGCCAAAATTTCAAAAAACTTAAATATATAACTAAGTATTTGAGTATCAGTTACAGAATTTATCATTTAAATGAGTGGAAATCGATTTAAAGTGGGTGAAATGGCGGTTTGATTGAGTGAATGGATTAGTTTTTGACCAATTTTTTGACTGTTTTTTCGCCTTTTTGGTTTGTTATTTCAATAAAATATAAGCCTTGTGAAAGTGAATTTATATCGAGGTTTTTTTGGGAAGAATTATCATTCGCCGACGGCGGATCAAATAAAACTTCCTGACCTAAATTATTTTTTATTGAAACCGAATTAAAAAAAAAATATTTCCCATTTCGGGAACTTTTTGTATCTTTGAGAAAACAATTTGTTTGAGGGTTATTGCAAAAAAAACGTTACGTGAATTTTGGTCAAGGCACAATGATTGTGAAGCGGCATTAAAAACCTGGTATCACGAAGCTGAAACTTCAAAATGGAAAACTCCGAGTGATATTAAAAACGAGTTTCCTTCGGCGAGTTTTTTGCAAGGCAACCGAATTATTTTTAATATAAAAGGAAATCATTATCGATTGGTTGTAAAAATAAATTATGATTACGGTATCGTTTGGATAAGATTCATTGGAACGCACAAACAATATGATAAAATAGATGCTAAAACAATATAAAAATGGAATTAAAAGTAATTAAAACAGAAAAAGAATATCAGAAAGCACTTCACTTGCTCGAAGAAATTTTTGATTCTAAAAAAGGAACAAAAGCCGGCAACGATTTAGAATTGCTTTCTTTACTCATCGACAACTATGAAAAAGAAAAATATCCCATTGATTTACCCGATCCTATTGAAGCCATTAAATTCCGAATGGAACAATTAGGTTACAAACAAAAAGATCTTGCCGCAGCAATCGGTTCAAAAAGCCGCGTGAGCGAAATTTTAAATAAAAAAAGAAAATTAACGCTCGATATGATTCGCAAACTAAGTTTAAAATTAGATATTCCAACATCCGTATTAGTTAAAGACTATTAATCAAAATGCTATATTTGAAAATCAATTAAACAGACATGAATTTAGATTTCAATAAAAACGACGATAAGATGCGATTGCTCATTTCACAAATGGAGCAGCGTTTGCAAAAAATATATTTAGGCGGCGGTAAAGCGCGCATCGATAAATTACACGAGCAAGGTAAGATGAGCGCACGTGAGCGAATTGATTTTTTATTGGATAAAGATTCGCCGCGTTTTGAGATGGGCGCTTTTGCAGGTTATGAAATGTACGCTGAATACGGTGGTTGTGCGGGTGGTGGCGTTGTAATTGTTATTGGATACGTGAGCGGTAAACAATGTATTGTTGTTGCTAATGATGCAACAGTAAAAGCAGGCGCGTGGTTTCCTATTACAGGAAAAAAGAATTTACGTGCACAGGAAATTTCGATGGAAAATAAATTACCCATTATTTATTTAGTAGATAGTGCGGGTGTATTTTTACCTATGCAGGATGAAATTTTTCCTGACAAAGAACATTTCGGAAGAATTTTTAGAAACAATGCAGTGATGAGCAGCATGGGAATTTTACAAATTGCCGCCGTAATGGGAAGTTGTGTTGCGGGCGGTGCGTATTTACCAATTATGAGCGACGAAGCCATGATTGTAGATAAAACAGGAAGTATTTTTTTAGCAGGAAGTTATTTAGTAAAAGCAGCCGTTGGAGAAACCATCGACAACGAAACTTTGGGCGGCGCCACAACGCATTGCGAAATTAGCGGCGTTACCGATTACAAATGTAAAGATGATGCCGATTGTTTAACGCGCATAAAAAATATTATGAGTAAGGTAGGAGATTATGATAAAGCCGGATTTAACCGCACTACTCCTGCTCTTCCAAAAAAAGAACCAAAAGAAATTTACGGAATTATTCCGGAGGCACGCGACCACCAATACGAAATGAAAGAAATTTTAGAGCGCATTGTCGACAACGGTGTAATTGATGAGTATAAAGAATTGTATGGTAAAAGTATTATTTGTGCTTACGCGAGAATTGATGGATGGGCAGTGGGTATTGTTGCCAACCAACGCACCGTGGTAAAAAGTAAAAAAGGAGAAATGCAATTTGGCGGCGTAATTTATAGCGATAGCGCCGATAAGGCTGCGCGTTTTATTATGAATTGCAATCAGAAAAAAATTCCATTGGTATTTATACAGGATGCAACAGGATTTATGGTGGGCTCTCGTAGCGAACAAGGCGGAATAATAAAAGACGGAGCAAAATTAGTTAACGCCATGAGTAATTCTGTTGTTCCTAAATTCACAATTATAATTGGGAACAGTTATGGCGCTGCAAATTATGCGATGTGTGGTAAAGCTTACGACCCGCGTTTAATTGTGGGATGGCCAACAGCGCAAATTGCTGTCATGGGAGGTTCGCAAGCGGCAAAAACTTTGATGCAGATTGAAATGGCAAGTTTAACTTCGAAGGGTGAAGAAATTACGCCGGAAAAAGAAAAACAAATGTTTGATAAAATAAAAGGCCGATACGATTCGCAAACAACCCCGTATTATGCTAGTTCCCGTTTATGGATTGACGCCATCATTGATCCGCTTGACACGCGAAAAGTTATTAGCATGGGAATAGAAATGGCCAATCATTCTCCGATAACAAAAAAATATAATTTGGGATTGTTACAGACTTAGTTCAATTAAAAATTAGCGATTTTTTTACTCAGAGTTCACAAAGAATTACTAATTCGACTTTGCGCTCTTTGCGTTTTTTACTTTTGCGTCCCGATAGCTATCGGGATTGCGTGAAAATTTTACAGCTTCTCAATCAATTCAATAATTAATTTCTCCCAGGTAAATTTTTCTTTTATTAATTCGAGAGCGGATTGTTTTTTTGAATTAATTATTTCTGATTTTGTCGAAATAATTTTCACTAAACTATTTTTTATTTCACTTACCGAACATTTTTCTAAAAGCCATCCGCTTTTTTCGTTTACTAAAATATTTGTCGCGCCAACATTGGTTGCCAAAACACATAAACCGTTTGCCATGGCTTCTAAAATCACATTCGGCAATCCTTCGCTCCAACTCGGACAAACCAAAACATCACAAGCCTGCAATAAATTATTTAATTTACTTTTGTCACGAATTTCGCCGTGATAAATTATTTTTTTATTGCTTAATTTTTTTTCGTTGAGAATGGGACCAATAAAATGAAATTCAAACTTTAAATTATCAGGCAATTGTTTTAATGCTTTGTTGAGCTCTTCTACTCCTTTTCTTCTTTCGTACCTTCCCAAATAAACAAATTTTAGCACAGAACCGGTTTCGCGAATATTTTTTACAATAATTGATGCCTCAACACCCGACGGCAATTCAATAATTTTATTTTGCGCAACGCCAATATTTTTAATTAGCTCTGTTATTTTCCCTCCATAAGAAAAAACAACATCTGCTTTTTGTGAAATTTCTTTCACCGGCTTTCTTAAAAATAAATTTTGCTGTAGTACACTTTTTAAATCAGGTGCTTTCTGAAACATTTCATAGCCGTGAAATTTTACGCCAATCTTGCAGCATTTTATTTTACCCGAATATTTCTGATTAATTAAATACCAGCCCGAAAATCCTTTGGTATAAATAAAATCGTATTTATCAACTTCACTAATCAATTTATCATAAACGTTTTTAGAATATTGTTTAGAGGCTTTGATGTAATGTCCGGGCAAATTATTTGATTTGGGAAAATCAATAACAATTGAGCGAATGTATTTTTTTTCTTCCTCAGTAAAAATCTCCAGTTTATTAATATCCAAATCGCTTTGGTTGAAATGATAAACATCCACCGTAATTTTACTTTGCGCTAAATATTTACATAAATAATACGAATGCTTCTGCATTCCTCCCAAAACATAAGGCCAAATCCCATCGGTTATTAAAGCAATTTTTTTTATCACTACACTTCTAATAATTTTAAGTACTCCTTCTTATAAACACTTTTCTGAAAATATTCCATTGCCAATTTATGATTCCTAATTCTATCGTTATAATTCAATGTTTCAAATTGTAAATTATTTATTTTAGAAGTTCCGCATTTATACTTCTCCACAAAATCAGAAAAATCGCCAATGCTTTCCGAAATAATAATATTTAGTCCGCCACTTAAATATTCGGCAAACTTTACCGGCGAAGCAACTTTATTAGTAATCGTATTCTCACGAAACAAAATTCCGTAATCTCCCGCCAATAAATATTTTTTTACTTCATCGGGTTTTACCCATAATGCTTTTATGCGCTCGCCAAACTGTTTAAATATTTTAAAATTTTTGTCAATGTTATTCGTTAGCATTACTAATTTCACATTTGCATTCGCTTTAAAAATTCCCAATAACAAATCGTCTACCAATTCAAAAGACTGCCATCCTGCCGAAGAGCCGGAGTAAACCAAAACAATATCATTTTCGCTGTAGCCTAATTCTTTTTTATTTTCTTTTATTTTTTGTTCAGATGGGAAATCAAAAATAAAATCAGAACTTAAAGTGCAAGGGATAGTTACATGGTCTTTCGAATCAAAATTATATTCTTCTCTCCAGTAATTCACCAGTGCATTTGAAACCGATAGTCTAAAATCGCTTTCCAATAAAACTTGTTTTTCAACTTCTTTAATTTTATTAACGACGCTTTTATCATTCACAACAGTATATTCATTCAGCTCTGCCCAATAAGCGCCACGCGCATCGAAAATAACTTTTTTTACAATGCCCATTTTTTTAATCCTCAAAGCCATGTAAGTTGCAAAAGCACCCCGCGCCATTATTTTTTTGTGAGAGGAAAATAAACTAATAAAAAATAAGGTTAAAATATTCCATTTCCATAAACCCGCCGTAGGAAACATCGGCAGCACCAAACTTTTAGGAAGTAATTGCTTTATTTTTTTACGATTCTCAAAAAACGAACGCAAAGAAATAAGCGCAACCAGTTTTACATGATTGGGATTATGAACAGAATTAAAATAATTTACAACATCAATAACCTGACTTTTATAAATCCCTGAAGGCGGATCGTTATAGGTTAGATAAATCACTTCTCTAAATTAACACAAAACCTTCAATTAATTATCACAAATTCTGTCTTAAAGAAATTTAGATTCACCCGTTTTCTCTTCTAAATTATTCAGAATAAACCCAAGTAATCCACGGTTGTAAAAATAAAATGTTAAAAAATACATTTAATTTCATTTTAATGTCCTATTTCATTAAACTTGATTGTCTTTATTATGTACAAACCTTTTAAACCATAAAAATATGAAAGAATTTCTTCTCTTATTACGCGGCAATCCTTCTGACAATGCGCATTTATCGCCCGAACAAATACAAGCACAATTGAAACGCTGGCGCGATTGGATTGGTCAAATTGCTGCAACAGGAAATATGTTAGGGGCGCAACCATTAGAAAATTCGGGCAAAGTGATGCGTGGACCGTCAAAAAAAATAACTGATGGTCCGTTTATGGAAGGAAAAGAAGTATTAGGAGGCTACGTTCTTTTAAAAGCAAAATCAATTGATGACGCCATTAAAACAGGAGAGGGCTGCCCAATTTTGGAAGCTGAAGGCGGAACGGTAGAAGTACGTGAAATTGGCGTAATGGGATAAATGAAAATTATTTTTACTAAATTGTCCAATATTTCCAATTCGGTTTGTCTTTAGAATATAAACTAAAACCAAAAATTATGAACGACAAAGTAAATGCATTAAACTGGTTCGAAATTTCGGCGAGCGATATTTCTAGAGCCAAAAAATTTTATGAATCCGTTTTCTCAATAAAAATGGAACAACAGGAAATGATGGGAATGAAAATGGCTTTTTTTCCATTCGAAGGCGCTAATGGAAAAGTGTCGGGCGCACTTGTTGAAAGTCAGATGCACAAACCTAGTCAGGATGGCGCTATAATTTATTTAAACGGCAATCCTGATTTAAATTTAGCGCTGGGAAAAATTGAAAGTGCCGGAGGAAAAATTGTAATGCCTAAAACGCATATTAGTCCGGAAGTTGGCCACATGGCTTTTTTCATTGACAGCGAAGGAAATAAAATAGCATTGCATTCTAATAATTAATTATAAACCCTAAAAAAAATAAATTATGACAACATCTCAAAAAACAATGACCACTCAGGAAGTGGCTAACAGATTAGTAGAACTTTGCCGTGCAGGTAAAGTTTTAGATGCGCAGGAAGAATTATTTGCCGAAAATGTAACCAGTAATGAGCCGGAACATTCTCCAAATAAATCGGCAACAGGCAAAGCGGCAGTTTTAGCAAAAGGAAAAGGATTTGCAAGTATGATTGAAGAACGCCACGATGGTTTTTTCGGCGACCCGATTGTTTGCGGAAATTATTTTAGTATAACTTGTATGCTTGATGCTACTATGAAAGGAATGGGCAGAATGAAACTGGAAGAAGTTTGCGTGTTTGGTGTGAAAGATGGAAAAGTGGTTTCAGAAAATTTCTTTTATTAATAATTAAACTTAAAAAAATATGAAAAAATCACCTTGGTTAGCGGCAATATTAAACTTCTTTTTTATGGGTGCCGGTTATATTTATAACATGAAAAGAGCGGGATTAGGTTTAGGATTTACAGCCGGAGCTATAGCACTTACTTATGTTGAATTGCAATTGCAGGATTTAAATCCGATGCTTCACAAAATAATGTTTGCTGCTGTTATGGTAATAAACCTTTGTTTTGCTATTGACGGTTACAAAGAAGCAAAAAGCATTAGTTAATTCTTTTTCGTTTATTTTAATTGAGTAATTTGGCATTTAAATGCCCGATTCAAATAAAATTGATAGCACCGTTAATCATTTATTCCGTCACCAATCCGGAAAAATGGTGGCGGTGCTTACTCGTATTTTCGGGACTCACAATTTAGAGTTAGCAGAAGATGTTGTTCAGGAAACATTAATTGCTGCGCTTGAACAATGGAAAATAAAAGGAATTCCGGACGACCCCGAAAGCTGGCTGTTTATTGTTGCCAAAAATAAAGCGCTTAATCTTATTAAAAAACAACGTCACCAAATTTTATTTGGTGATGACAAAACGAATTTACTTTTAAGTTCGGGTTATACGGTTGAAAACACTTTTAATCAGCTGGCGAGCAACGAATTTATTAAAGACGATCAATTGCGAATGATGTTTGCCTGTTGTCATCCCGAAATTTCTGAAGAAAATCAAATCACTTTAATTCTTAAAACACTTTGCGGATTTAGCACCGCCGAAATTGCGAAAGCATTTTTAACGAGTGAAGATAATGTTTCGAAACGTTTATACAGAACTAAAGGATTTTTCAGAGAAAATAACATACGATTTGATATCCCTTCCGGGGATGAAATAAAAAACAGAATCGGCGCCGTACTAAATGCCATTTATTTATTGTTCAACGAAGGCTATAATTCTTCGAGTTCAGAAGAATTAATTCGTAACAATTTAATTGAGGAAGCTGTCATTCTTTGCAAACTGTTAGCTGAAAATAGTATGACGCAATTACCGGAAGTAAATGCTTTGATGGCTTTAATGTGTTTTCATGCCTCCCGTAGCGAAAGCCGTTTATCACCAGAAGGAGAAATTATTTTATTAGCCGAACAAGACCGTAAAAAATGGAACCACGCTTTAATTGAGGAAGGGTCTAAATACTTTAATGAATCGGCCTCCGGAGAAACGATTAGTTCTTATCATGTAGAAGCGGCTATTGCCTTTGAACATTGTTCGGCCGGCAGTTTTCAAAAAACAAACTGGAAAAATATTCTTGAATTATATAACCTGCTAAACAAAATAAATCCTTCGCCAATTACCCAATTAAATAAAGCAGTTGTTATATTTCAAATTTACGGAGCCGAGAAAGCTTTACAGGAATTAAATGCCATTAAAGAAATAAATAAACTTCAAACGTATTATTTGTATCACAGTATTGTTGGCGAAATTTATTTAAGACTAAATAAAATTAATGAAGCAAAAACACAATTTGAAACCGCGCTTAAACTCACCCGCTCTGAACCCGAGAAAAGAATGCTGATGGTTAAAATTAATAGTTTGCCTTTGCAATAAAATTAATTGCTTTAATTAGAACTATTTCACCGCAACATCATTTTTGTATTCAACAGAATCTTTAAATTTACCTTCGTTTTGGTTATAGAATTTCCAGAAACCTTCTTTTTTATTGTTTTTATAATAACCTTCTTCAACTTTAGCACGAACAAGTTTGCCGGCAGCCCCATTGGGTTCTTTGCCCATTGGCACAATCCATTCAAAGAAAATCCAATGCCCTTCTTTAGTTCCGTCTTCGCGCCTTTTATTAATCGTGTCGCCATTTCTCAGAATCTCAATATGTGGAAGACAGTTTAGGTCGTTTTTGTTTGACTGTTTTACCTGCTCCTTAATTTTGTCAGCGCAAGCTTCAATCAAAAAGAAAGCGATTGAAGTAAGGATAACTAGCTTAATGGTTTTCATTGATATTATTATTTCACCGGAACATTAAAAATAAATCCCACACCAAAAACATTTTCAATATTTAATTTTTCATCCTCTTTAAGGTATTTTCGGATTTTAGTAATAAAAACATCTAAGCTTCTTCCCAAAAAATAATCATTCTCGCCCCAAAGGTCTTTCAGCATTTCTTCCCGTTTAATTATTTTGTTACGATGGTCGGATAAATATTTCAAAATATCGCTTTCTTTTTCGGTGATGCGTTTTGTTTTACCATCGATAGTTAGTGATTGATTATCAAAGTCAAAAACAAATTTCCCGATGGAGATAATTTCTCCTTTTATTTCTGTTTTATTTTCCGGAATTCTTCTAATAACCGCTTTTATCTTCCATAACAATTCCTCTTCGTCAAATGGCTTTGTTATATAATCATCTGCGCCCAAGTCATAACCTTTTAATTTATCTTCTTTCAAAGATTTTGCTGTAATAAAAATAATAGGTATTTTTTTATCTTTTACTTTTAATGCTTTAGCCAATGTAAATCCATCCATGTTAGGCATCATCACATCCAATAAACATAAATCGAATGGATAGGAGGTAAATGCTTTTAGGGCTAGTTCGCCGTCTTTACAAAGTTTCACCTCAAAACCTTCCGTTTCTAAATAATCCACCAACAGAACTCCTAAATTAAGATCATCCTCTGCCAATAATATTTTTAGCCGCTCTTTATTCATACGGAATTCTTATAATAAATGTTGTTCCCACTTCTTTTTCACTTTGTAATTCAATGGTTCCTCTGTGCAGTTCAATAATTTTTTTTACATACGCTAAACCCAAACCAAATCCTTTTACATTATGAACATCGCCGGTTGGGACTCTAAAAAATTTATCGAATACCCTTTGATGATACTTTTCTTCGATACCAATACCATTATCAGAAACCACGATAATTAAATTTTGTTCTAAATTGGATGTCTCAATAAATATTTCGGGTTTTTCTTTGCAGTATTTTATGGCGTTCTCAACCAGGTTGCACAAAGCGTTTGTAAGATGTGTTTTATCCCCGTTTACACTAAATTTTTCCGCCTTCAAATCCAATTGCAAACTTCCGTGTTTATTTTCAATTTGTATACTGTTAGATTTTGTACAAGAATTAATTAATTCATGAACATTTAATTCGGTTTTTTGTAAAGGAATTTCACCTCTTTCGAGAGCCGTCATGCTCAACACTTGCTCCACCTGCACTTTTAATTTTTCATTTTCTTCAAGTATTATTCCCGAATAATGTTTTATTTTATCTTCTTGCGTAATATTCGAATCTTTTATAAGCATTTTTCCTGCTAAAGAAATGTTTGTTAAAGGTGTTTTAAATTCGTGCGTCATATTATTTAAAAAATCGGTGGTGTGCTCCGATATTTTTTTCTCTTTCAATAACGAAAGAACCGTACGCCAAAACATAATGAGTACAACAATTATTAAGATAACAGAAGTCATAAATGGCTTCCCCATCTCTCCTCTAATAAATTGTTCTTTATCAGGAATTATCAATTTTAATTCTAATCCGTTTTTACTTACAGTTTCATTTAAGGGCGCCATATAACAACTGGCTTTATTAGGTTGATCTAATCGAAAAGGAATTGGCGGTAAACCGTTTTCATTTTTAGAAATTGTGAAACCGGGTTTAACCAATTCAAAAGAATAATCAATATGAAAGCTGTACAATTTCATATAAGCGCCCAATATCGAATCAATATTGCGCATTTCATTTTTTCCTAACTTAAGAGCGAGCTCAGATGCGTTATCTTTTACGCAACCCAATTCAACGGTCATACAAGCCTCTTTATCTGAGCGGAGAGTTTCGGCAGTTCGGGAGAGAATCATATTAGCCTTCTCGTTAAAAATTTGTTCTTTTATTCTTGCGGTTTCCAAAATCCAGTTAAACTGAATAATCAGAACTATCACCAAGGCAATAGATGAAATAGTAATAAATAAATAGGTTTTGTTAATTTTCATTTTAATACTTCAAAATTAATCAATTTCTATTGGGTACAACAGGTTTAACAAGCGTTAACAAGTCATTAACAAAACAATAACTACTCAGTAACAAAATTCGGTATTATTTAGACTTATATTTGTTTTATAAATTAATTGTAAGGCCATGAAAATATTTATAATAATTATTTTTGCAATTTGCTTAAGCAGTTGCAACGAACAAACGAAAACAAATCTGAAAAAACAAATTAAAGCAAAAGAATCTTCGGTTAGCAAAATTGAAATTAAAAGAGGTCCTTTCGGTTCTATTTTTCTTGAGATAATGAGCTACGAGAATTTTAATAATCCGAATTCAATCAACTATTTAAAAAAGAAAACCGGTTGTTAAATAAATTAAGAATTAATAAAATTATAAATCTGTACTATGAAATTAATTAAGATTTTTTCAATTGTGTTGGCGATTTTAATTATCGCGGCTTGTCACACTTCTAAAAAAACAACTAAGTCAGCAACATCAACTGTAATCGTAACAAATACAACTCCAAATCCCACGGTTACAACACAACCGGTGATGATTGCAAAGTCATATGATGGTATTTTTGCTCCGGGTAATGACGAATTAATTGCTATCCAAACAAAATATAAAGACTGCACACTACAAACATTAGCTGAAGGTTATTCGCTCTATACTACTTCCTGCACCAATTGTCATAAGGCGAAAAACATTTATTATATACCTGATGAAAGATGGTATGATATTAATGAAAACATGAGCAGAGGCGCCCATCTTACCGATACTCAAAAAGACGCAGTATATAAATATGTTTTAGCAATTAAAGCAACAAAACCAAAATAATTTTTTAATTATTAAATCTTCAATATGAAAACAATAAAACTTTTTTCGAAAACAACTAAAATAATTGCCGCTATAATTTTATTGGCTTCAATGGCTTTTATTGCAAGCAATAATTCGATAACCGAAACCAGCGGGAAAAAAATAAATTTTAAGAACGGTACGAATTATGAAACAAAAAAATATAATATTCACAGCATTGCTTTTAGAAATGGCAAATACAAAATTGATACAGGCATTGTTGTGCAAAATTTAAATAAAAAAACATTGATAGATCAATTGAATACCGAAAATATTTACGAGAAAAAAAGTGTTTTCGAAATTCCGAATTTTATTAAAGCTTTTTTAGATAGCGTTTCAGTAAATAAAAATTTCGAAATGGCGAATCCCAATGAACAATGGCGCTGGGGAGGTATTACGGAATTCGGTAACGCATTACGGGCTAATTTGCCAGACAAACAATTAGTTTATTTTGGTAACGGTAAAAGCATTGCTTTGCTATCTTATTATTCCGGCGGGATGAACCTAACCCAGCGAATTGCAATAATTAAATTTGAAAATAATAAAATAATTGATTTTTGGTTTGATAATTATTTGGCGTATTTATGGGGTGATAATACCTTAAAACTTATGCAATCAAAAACCGAAATAATAAAATATTTAAACATTCAGCGAAAAAATAGCGGGGGTTGTTAATTCTTCAATTGGCGATAGAAAATAAATTGCCTAACATTACAAAAACTTACCGGTGAAAAAACTAATTCTTGCTATTGCCTTTTGGATCGGCCTTTACCAAGTTATCGCACAAACAATTTATTCTAAAGAAACTGAAGCACTAATAACTCAAGTTGAAAACAATGTTTCGGGCCGCGTAAAAATTGAGGGCGAGTCGCACAACATTTTAGACCGAATGGCCCGCTATAAGGTAAAAGGATTAAGTGTGGCGGTAATACATAATTACGAAGTCGTATGGGCCAAAGGTTACGGCTGGGCCGATGAAAATGAAAAACGTGTGGTTACAACACAAACTTTATTTGAACCCGGTTCTATTAGTAAATCATTGAACGCGCTCGGTATCTTAAAACTGGTGCAGGATAAAAAACTGAATCTTTATACTGACATCAATTCTTATTTAAAATCCTGGAAATTTCCTTACGACTCGCTTTCTAAAAATAAAAAAATTACGCTCGCCAATTTATTAAGTCATAGTGCCGGACTAACGGTTCATGGGTTTCCCGGGTATGATCGCGAGAGTAAGATTCCTACACTACCTGAAATTTTAGACGGAAAAAAACCGGCGAACACTCCTGCGGTTCGTTCGCAATTTGAACCCGGATTAAGATTTCAATATTCGGGTGGTGGTACTACCATTTCTCAATTAATTTTAACCGATGTAACACAACAACCTTACGATAAATTTATTTATGAAAATGTTTTTAAACCACTGGGAATGGAAAATACTTTTTTTACTCAACCACCGCCCGCCGATAAATTAAGTTTAGTTGCTTCAGGTTATCGTAAGAATGGGAATGTTGTTATCGGTAAATTCCACGTGTATCCTGAGCAAGCTGCGGCCGGTTTGTGGACCACGCCCGGCGATTTGTGCAAATACATTATTGAAACACAATTGGCCTACCTAGGAAGATCGGCAAAAGTACTAAATGAGGAAATGACTAAGTTACGTTTAACACCGTATATAGATAAATCTGCAGCGCTGGGAGTTTTTATTGAAGAACGGGGCGGAATAAAATATTTTCAGCACGGCGCGGGCAACGAAGGTTTCAGAGGACAATACTACGGAAGTTTAGAAGGAGGAAACGGAGTGGCGATTTTTGTGAATTCTGATAATGGAGAAATTCTTTTTGAATTAATCAATAGTGTTGCTTCGGTTTACCATTGGAAAGATTTTTATAAACCCGTATTAAAAAAGGAAATTAAAGTGTCGGAAACTATTTTACAAAAATATCCGGGTGTTTATCTTTTCGAAGGCATCATTGCCGAAATAACTAAAAACGAAGATAGTTTTTATTATTGGTCGGATGAAATAAACAGCAAAATGCATTTTACAAGTGATAAAGATTTTTTTAACGTAGAGTTTCCCACCGAAAAAACATTTGTATATGATGCCTCCGGAAATGTAACAGGTTTTTTACGGAAACTAAATGGCAAAGATGTTCCGGCTGCAATAAAAATTATTAAAGTAGATTCAATAAAAGCAAATCCCGGTCAGATCAACGGCTTAGGATGGCATTTGCTTGAAAACAAAAAGTATGATGATGCCATCAATTATTTAAAGCGTGGCGTAGAACTTGCCCCTAACGATTTGGCCATCAAATGTAATCTTGCACACTGCTATTTATTTAATAATGCATATGAAAAAGCACTCCGCTTGTATAAAGACAATATAGATTTGAAAAATGAAGCTGTTAGTTCAATGAAAGAAATGATAAAACAAGATTTTGTATACCTTAAAAACAGCGGTTTCGATACTTCGTTAATGGATAAAATATTTTTCGATTTAAAATTGGAAATTCCGGAAGCTTATAAACCAAAATAATTCTGCTCAACAACAAATTATTTTTTCGGTCCGCGATGCGGTTTTCGCTGCGAAGAACTTTTATTTCCGCGATGACCATGGCCCGAATCTTTTGATTTAAATTTTTTCTCCGGATTTTTTTCCGGATCATAGGCAGGGCATGGTCCCAAACTTTCGGGAACTTGTAACTTATTTATTTCGCTGCCAATTAATTTTTCGATGCGTTGAAATTTTCGTTGATCATCAGGGCCAATTAAAGTAATAGCCATCCCCGTTGTGCTTGCACGCGCTGTACGTCCTACTCTATGGATATAATCTTCGGCATCGCGCGGCACATCGTAATTTATAACCATCCCAATAGAATCAATATCAATTCCCCTCGACAAAACGTCCGTTGCAACTAACACCGGTAAAGTTTTATTTTTAAACCGACGTAAAATTTCTATTCGCTGGTCTTGTTCCAAATCAGAATGAATTGAGCCGGCATTAAACCCTAATTTTCTTAATTCTATATCGAGCTCTTTTACTTTTGCTTTTGATGAAGAAAAAATTAAGGTACTGTCGGTTTTATTTTCGTTTAAAATATGAACGAGTAATTTTACTTTTTGCGCGTGATGCACAACATACGCGCCTTGCACTGCGCCTTCCGCCGGTTTACTAAGAGAAATATTTATTTCGAACGGATCAGTTAATAAATCTTTTGCGAGCTTTCTTATTTTTGGCGGCATTGTTGCAGAGAACATTAATGTTTGGCGCTTCTTGGGTAAAAAACTAATTATTTTATTTAAATCGTCCGTAAAACCCATGTCTAACATTCTATCGGCCTCATCTAAAATTAAATGTTTTAGCTGATCCATTTTTACATATCCTAAATTCAAATGCGAAATTAATCGGCCCGGCGTAGCAATAATGATGCTTGCGCCTTGGCTGAGGGCTCTTCTTTCTTGTTCAAACATTTGTCCGCTGCTTCCACCATAAATTGCCAATGAACTTACCGGTGCAAAATAAGCAATGCCCTGCATCGCTTCATCAATTTGTATTGCTAACTCACGTGTAGGAACAATTATTAAAGTATCGGTATAATCGCCTTTTGATTGAATAATTTTATTTATAACCGGCAATAAAAAAGCAGCTGTTTTTCCCGTTCCTGTTTGCGCGCAAGCAATTAAATCGCGGTTACTTAATATTACAGGGATAGCTTGTTCCTGAATAGGTGTTGCTGTTTTAAAACCCATGTAGCCGAGGCCTTCGGTTAATTGCGGTTCAAAGTTAAAGTCGTTAAAGGTCAATTTATAAATTTTATGTGAAGATACTGTTTTTGGAGGGATTTTTTTAATTGACGCGTTTTATCAATTGTAAACAACCGAAAGACTATTGCACTGTTACAAAAATAGTTTTGGTTTTAGATTCCAAACCAGGATGTTTTACTGTACAAGTTACCTGAACTTGCGCATCAGAATTGGGTGCGATAAATGTGATTTCTGATTTATTTCCGCTTACAACTCCTGAGCTTACTGTCCAATTATAAGTGATTTCGGGGCAAGCATTGGTAACAGTTGCTTTGAACATGGTAGTTTTTCCGGCGGAAATTGAATACTGCTGAGAAGTAAGTTCTGTAAAAAGAATTCCTTGTTGCATCATTTTCTCTTTAACAGAAGGTTTTTTGCAACAAGAATTTAATCCCATTAAAATTACAACGGCGATAAGAGTTGGCTTAAAAAAATTTGTTTTCATTTTTTTTATTCTTTAAGATTTACCTCAACAATTTAAATGTCCCTGCTTTAAGAATGGGCGCTGCATCCACATAGGTTTCTACCGACACCTGATAAACATAGGTTTCCATATTTTGAGGCACACTTAAATATGTTCCATCCCACCCAATTTTAATATCGTTCGATTCAAATAATATTTGTCCCCAACGATTTAAAACTCTGAAATAATTTAATTTTTTTATTCCCCATCCATCCACGTAAATAATATCGTTCACACCATCGCCATTCGGCGTAAATGCGGTGGGTACATCCACACTCGCTTTAGGTTCAATGTGTATCGAATAAGAGTTAGTAACTTTAAAACATCCCATCGTATCCTCTACTGTTAAAAAATATTTAATATCAACTAACGTTGTAGAGGTTGGCACAGCGCAAGAATTGCAACTCAGCGCCGTTATTGGCGACCACGTATAAGTAAATCCAATACCTGCATTGCCGGGTACATTTACAAACTGACCAATTACCACACTCGTATCCCAATTTATAGGAGGAGGTGGCTGCTGAACATAAAGTAACTGTGTTATGCTACTGGTACACCCGTTAGGATTGGTAACATTAATTGTATAGAGCGTAGTGGCCGTTACGTTTGCTACAGGGTTCGAACAAACTGTACAACTTAAATTGGTTGAAGGTACCCAAGTATAAGTGCAACCAGGACTTCCTATAACGGTCAGCTGAGAAGGTTGACCCAAACAAACATTTTGAGCAGCTGCGGTGGCCGATGGCGCGGGAACTATTTTTATCACTTTTCGTAAAGTATCTTTACAACCATACTGCGTATCTGAAATCGCCAGCGTAATAGTGTACGTTCCTACACTCGCATAAGTATGATTTGGATTTAAAACGGTAGAGCTGCTTCCGTCACCAAAATTCCAGTTCCAGGAAGTAGCATTAATAGAAGTATTTGTAAATACATCTTTAATTCCTAAACAATGAAGTGTATCAGAAGTAATTTTTGGCGGCCACAATCCTTCTCCGTTTCTGTCAAAGTCAGAAATAATATCCCGAATAGTAATTGGTTTCACAACTGAATATTTACAAGCCATACCGGTAGTCCAATAAATTAATGTGGCAAAGGTAGTGTTGCCCGGTGGATGAAAAGTATAAGAATGCGTAGCAGGTGAAACTTGTCCGCCGCTTGAGCCATCACCAAAATCCCAAGACCATGTAAATACATTAAGCGTATCTTTTATGGTGAACACAATAGGATCTCCTTTACAAACAATATTTGCGCTTAATGTATCATGAGCTTTTGCACCGTAAACATGAATGGTGTCGCGGGCAATACTTGCACAACCAAAACTGGATGTTACCGTTAGTGTAATAGGATAATTTCCCGGATTAATGTACGTTGTACCAACTGTACCTGATGGTACAATAGGACCACCGGTTGATAAATCCCAATTACGCGGACCAGGAAAGAAATTGATAGAAGTATCCTGAAAAATAATTGTACATCCTGCGCAAGCGACTGAAGCTGTAATATTACACTGATTAATAAAATTAAATCCTGCCTTTGGATAATCTTGCACATACGCCATTAAACTGGTGCTTCCCTTACATCCTGCATTATCGGTAGTAGTTAATGAAACCGAATACGCCCCACTCGTCGTATACGTATGAGGCACCGGATTTATTGTAAAATTTTGCGCACCGCCTCCATCACCAAAATTCCATTGGTAATTTACAACATTGAAAACATTGTTGGCATTAAAATTTAATACCGTACCAATGCAAATAGAGGGCGACGGCGTTGAATTAATTAAAGGCTGCGGCGCATTAACCTGAATTGTTTTCCGAATGGTATCAATACATCCATTAGCATTGGTGACCGTTAGTAATATGGAGAACAACTGACTGGGTGGCGTGGCCGTTGTATAATTATGAACAGGACTTGTAAGTGTAGAAGTATTAAGTGCGCCCGACAATGGATCACCAAATGTCCAAACATAAGTCATGGTGGTATCGGAAGTTGATGTATTTGTAAATGCAAGATTAAACGAAGGCAAACATCCCACCGTTGATGTTGTGGATATTCCGGCAATGACATTACTAATTTTAATAATGCTTCGCGCTGTATCCATACAATTATTTGTATCGCGCACAACAAGCATTATGTTATGAATGCCGGGAGGTAATGTATACGTAGTGCTGGTACTGAAAGTTACCACCGGCGGATTGTTATCGAAAAACCAACTGTAGCCAATACCACATCCCACCATTACATCTTGCGACAAGGCAGCATTGTATATTGATGGAATGGCATTACAACCAAAAGCATTGTTTGTAAATTGCGCTTTTAATTTTCTGACCGTTACAATCAATGTATCTTTAAACGGAGTGCAACCTGTGCCCGAATTAAATCCGGTTAGTATGGCAGTGTAATTTCCGGAAGCAGTATAAGTATGCGAAGTTGTAAATGAACCGGTACCCACAAGAGTAAATGTGGTTCCATCACCATAATTCCAAACGCCGGAAGTGGCATCTTCTAAATTAGCTGTAAATTTTACTTTGTAAGATGAATCACAACGCGTAAAATATCTTCCCCTAGCTATCGGACCTTTTACCGTAACCGATTGCGTTGACACAGCAGAACCTTTGCAACCGTGCGTGTAGGCCGTGACCGTAAATCCGAACACACCTGTATGATTAAAATTCCATTGAGGATTGGGATCATTTATACAACCCGAAAAATATCCGCCATCACTTTCGAAATGCCAATGATTTACAGAATCCGAAGGTGGAGTTGTATTGGTAATTATTACCGGCTGATTCCAACAAACAGTTGACGGCGCAAAACTAAAACTTGGCGTTGGTGGATTTGCTACATGAATAGACATAGTGAAAGAAGTATCTCGGCACCCGGGAACATTTTGTACAATGTGAGTGGCGGTATAAGTTCCCACAGCAGTGTATGTGTGAGAAACAACGGTACAGGTAGGACAAGCAACATTCGGACTGCCATCGCCGAAACTCCATTCATAATAATTTATTGGTGAAGTTGAAAAACTGCTGTCGGTAAATTTTACTGTTAGCGGAACGCATCCCTGAAAATGATCAACATAAAAATAGGAAGTTATTCTTCGAAGCGAATCGAAGGCATGATACACTGTATCTCTACAACCGAAATAAGAAATAGCAATGAGTTGTACAGTGGGTGTGTACATGGTGAAAATAGTCCACGGATTTAAACTTCCTTGAGTAATTGAATAAGTTGGATTTGTAGCAGTGGTTGTATAAGTGCCGGGTGGGCTATTATTAGGAAAATTCCATAAATAAGTACTCGCATTTACGGAAGTATTGACATAACTAACGGTCATGCTTTTCATGCAACTAAAAGCAGGAGGCGTAGCAGTAAATTGTGCTGTTACTTTTTGTACATAAATAGGAAATGTTTTTATTTGCTGACATCCGCCGGTAAATGCAGTAACGGTAATTGTAAAATTTCCGGAAACTAAATAACGGTGCATAACGGTATCGGTAGGGATATTGGTGATGCTTGGGGTACCATCGCCCCAATTCCACGAAGTGAAAGTGGCGGATGAAGTATCTTTCACAATAAAATATTGGCGATAACAAACTGTATCCGGAATTTTTACTTTTACTTTTGGTTGCACTAATGAAACCAAAGCCGTTGTTGAATTTGAACAATTATTATTATCAGTACATGTTAACGAAACTGTGTAGGCACCGCTTGCAGTATAAGTAACGGGGGGTGGTGTCATAATGGTTGATGTTCCTCCGTTACCAAAACTCCAGTTGTAAGTTAATGCACCACCTATTGGAGAACCGCTAACACAATTGCTTCCGCTAAACGCCGCAGTGAACGGCACTGTACAAGATGAAAGTGAAAGTGGATTGCTATTAATTACCATTGTTGGTTTCGCAGAAACTTTTATGATGGCATTTTTTGTAACCGTAGAATCACAACCATTGGCGTCTTTTGCAATAAGTGTTACATTAAATGTGCCCGGAATATTATAAGTATAATTCGGATTTTGAGAAGCGCTAACTCCGCCATCGCCAAACGACCATTGCCAGTTAGTAATAGCTACCCCGCCTGCCCCCGTTGATAAATCGGTAAAAGGAACAAGCATGGGTGCACAATGACTGGCCGGTATTGTGTAAGAAAAATTAGGCGAAGGTTTGCCGTAACATTTTACAATTAATGTTTGAGTAACCGGACTCCCCGCCACAGTGGCAGTATAAGTAACTGTAAAGGTTCCTGCTGATGAATACGTGTGCGTGGGATTATTAATGTTTGAAGAACCACCATCACTAAAATTCCATAAAATACCTGAGGCGCCTGCTAATCCTGTAAATGAAACGCCTACTAAAGGAATACAACCCGAAGTTGGGGTACAAACAATCTGACTAAATCCTTTGAAAAGAGAAAGAGAGAGCAATAGCAATAAAAAAATTCGCTTCGTGCTTTTATTCATTAAAAAATTTCATTAGATTTGATGTATATACAAATATAAAAAATTATTTGACCTTTAACAAGTATTAATGAAGCTTAAAACTTTTTTATTAGTTTTTACTTTTTTACTCTCATTTTCTGCCTTTTCGCAGAAAACAGGGAAGTCTGCGCCTCATGGCAATGCTAAAATCATTAAACCCAATTCTACTTCGGCCTACGGTAATACTCTGTTACCCCACGACACCTGTTTAAAGAAAAAATTGTCGTTAATGATATATATATTTTTAGATAGTTTGGGAAACCCCGGTGTTACTGCCGCCAATCTTACCACAATGGTTAATAACCTTAATAAATATTTTAAACCCATTTGTCTTTCGTTTCAAAATTGCAGTACAAAATATGTTCCCGAATGGAAATACAACCAATGGGACCGCCCCAACCACGAATTTAAGATGGTGGGAAGTTATAATTACTATACCGAAAAAACCATCAATATTTATTTAGTGGATAACGCCGGTGGTGAACCGGATGGTTATTCGCATCGCCCGATTCCGGGAGATACCATAGATTTAATAGTGTTAAATAAAAATCAGATAACGGGATTTAGTCCCGAGCATGAGATGGGGCATTTTTTTGGTTTACTTGATACTCACGATGCTGCGGCAGGAGCTGAATTGGTAAAACGCACCAACTGTTATACGGCAGGTGATTTATTTTGTGATACCGATGCCGATCCTTATCCTATTGGTGTTGGCCCCTCCACCTGCGGTTTTGTTTACGGACCAAAAGATGCCGCCTTAAATTTTTATGAACCGCCTGTGGATAATATTATGAGTTATTGGAGTTGCCGTTGTCGCTTTACCCAAGAGCAATATAATAAGATGGCCTATATTTATATTACTAAGCGAAAATATTTGCACTAGGAGTTTGATTATAAAATAATTAATCGCGTAATTAGACCTCGCGTTTATTTTGAAAACCAAAAAAATGAAAATAGTTACGATTAAATGTTTCATCTGTTCCCTTTTGTTATTTTTGTCTGGAAGCTTTTTCTCTCAAATGAGTTTCTATCAAGATTTATTTCTCGGGGGCGTAACAGGAGCAGGCTACTCACCTGATTATTTTCAAACTTCGCCGGTTACCGGAATTATTACTGTAAATATATCAGCTGGAAGCACGATAAGAAAAGCTTATTTAATGTGTGGCCGTCTTGGTCCAACGCCTCCAACTGTTGTTACATTAAATGGTACTGCACTAACTTTTGACATTCCCAATCAAGTAACTCCCACATTTAATACAATTTACGGTGGTGCTTCTGCAGTTCACGCCATTGATGTCACCGCAGTTGTTAACCCGGCTGTAAACGTGTATAGTTTAACCATTCCCGCTCAATCCTCTACCTCGAACCGCTATCAGGATTATTATTTATATATCGCTTATAATAATGGAGCGCTTCCCAATGTGGCAACAGCTATTTTTTTAAATACACAAAATGCCGCTACAACTATGAATTGGGGAACACTTACTTTGAATTATTCTATTAACACCGCAGGCGATGCAGGCTATTCTTTTTTTGGCGGTTATGAATGCGGTAACGGCGACGGTGAAAATCTTATTTTGAACGGAACCAATTTGGGAATTGTGTGGGGACAAGATATTAATTCGGGAACTTGTGGCGGACCTGTTGGCAGTTTTTATTATAGGAATAATGTTTTAACCGCTTTAAGTGATGATAACATTAATCAGTCGGTAAGCGGTACCGAAGCTTTAAGCAAATTTAATGCCCTTACCACTAATGGAAGCACTACAGTATCACTCAATCATGATCATCAAAATTTGGGAGCAACCGATAATCATCCCTGGGGTGGTATTTTTGCGTGGCGAAGCGGCGCTGCTCTTCCCATAGAACTTACAGATTTTAGTATAAAATGTGAAAAAGATAAAGCTGTTTTAAATTGGATAACTTCCTCCGAAACTAATAACGATTATTTTTTAGTTGAACGCTCTGCTAATGCCATTGATTTTAAAAGTCTCGCCTCTATTAAAGGTGCAGGAAATAGTTATCAAAAAAAATATTATACTTATTCGGATGCTGAACCAATGCGTGATGTAAGTTATTACCGTTTAAAACAAATTGATGGTGATGGTAACTCGACCGTTTCAAACATTATTCGTTCTGAAATTTGTCAGTCTCATTTAGATTTTACACCAATTGTCTTTCCAAATCCGGCCGACGAAATTTTAAATATTCATTTTAAACATCCTGCTAATGCAAAAGTGATAATACGAAATATTGTTGGTGAAATTGTTTTCGAGGCTTTTCTTGAAAATATTGAAAATAGTATTGATGTACATCATTTAGATTCAGGGTTTTATTTTCTTCAAATATCAGTTGAAGAAAATAATTTTCTTCAAAAATTCTTAAAGAATTAATTTACTATGAATTTTTTGTAAAAAATTCATCCCAATATTCCGGGAAGTTAAATGCTGTTTTTTTTCAATAATAATTAGAAAACACTTGAAGTTATTAAAAAGGTGATAACCGCTGCAAGAAGATTTATTTACTCCTTCACAATTTTCCGCGTCTCAAGAATCATTTTATCTTTAAACAACATAAAGAAATAAATTCCTTTGGGGAGCGTGGCTAAATCGGCTTCGAGTTTTGCTTCGCCGCTTTTTAAATCAAATGAATTTATTTTTTCTCCCAACAAATTACTAATCAAAATTAAATTGGCATCCGGCGATTCAATAATTATTTTTTGAGAAAACGGATTCGGATAAATTAAAGAAAAATTATTAGTCGCATTATACTGTTGTACGCCTGCCGGGCAAGAAACAACAATATAAGCATCTTCTCCATGTGGAGTAGCAGGGTGACAAACGTAATGATAATTACCCGGCACTGTTACTTTATAATCAAAAGATGTGAAACTTGTATTTATAGGCGCGTTCCACATAGCGGCACCAACAGGAATATCTGTGGCAGTAATCGGACCCACAATATGAACTCCCGCCACATAAACCCAACGAACCGTATCGCCACAATTTGCATTAAGTGTTATGGGTAAAAAATGCGCAGGGGTATTCTGACAAGTTACAATTTTAATAGTAGCGTTGGATGAAAATACAAATGCTGCGAAGAGGAAAGTAAAAAAATGTTTCATGTTATTTTGGTTTTAATTATTATTAAAGATACAATAAAAATATTATTTCAAAATTTCTTCGATTTCTAACTTAAGTTTGGGAATAATAAAGCCAAACATTAATATCATTCTCCATAAATTAATTTTTTAGAAGAGTCAATTGACTTTCTTAAATATGGATTTTTAATCGCTTTATCTTCTAATAAATCAATATTTCGTTTTAAAAAATCTTGAAGCGAAAATTTAAAATCAAAATAATTGTCGGCATACTTTTCTACTTCTATATTCTTAAAATCAACTATAAAATCGATATCGCTTTTCTGGTTGAATTTATCAGTTAGAACAGAGCCAAACACAAACAGTTTTCCAACTTTGTGTTTTTTACAGATTTCTCTGATAAAATCAATATTTTTATCAATTAAGTTCATAAATCAAAAATACAAATTTTTAGCGAAATTACCTATCGTAATCATTAATCACTTCAATATCCAGTTTACCAATTATTCTAAAATCGGTTCGTCGGTTTAAAGCTCTTCCTTCGGGATTATCGGAGCCATCGGCATTTTCGTTGGTAGCAACGTGTTTGGTTTCGCCATAGCCCTGCGCTTTTAATCGTTCTTTCTGAATGCCCTTTGAAGTTAAATACGCCACTACACTTTCGGCACGGCGCTGAGAAAGTTTCATGTTGTACGAATCATTTCCTTTACTATCGGTGTGCGAAGAAATTTCTACAATAATTTGCGGATTGTTTTCCAGCAATCTTAAAATAGTGGTGTCAATCGCAATTTTAGAGGGTTCCAGTATAACGGATTTATCAAATTCGTATAATATATTAGGAATGCGAATAGGCTCATGATGAATTTTTTCTAAGGGAATATCTTTTTCTAATGTAGTTGTAATATTAATTCCCTTAGTACTGAAATCATACGTGTTACTTAAATATCCGTCTTTACGGGCTAAAATCTGATAATCATTCCCCGCTTCTAATTTAAAATCATACAAAGCCGTGGAATCAGCAAATTCTTGGCGGATTAAAAAACGCTCGCCTGTTTTTACATCTTTCGAAAATAATTCGACAATAGAACCGGGAAGAATTTTTTTCTCGTTATTCTCGGGCGTATAAATTATTCCTTTAATATTTATGTGAATGTATTCTTTGTATTTGTAAGAATAAATATCATCGCAGCAAGTAGCGTGTTTCAATCCCACCGAACCTTTACGGTTAGAAACTAAAAATCCTTCTTCCCTGTTTTTTGAAATAGTATAATAAATATCATCGGCACCTGAATTAACAGGAGAACCAATATTTATTTCACTCAGCCATTTTTTTCCATCACCCACCGCTTTGTAAATATCAAATCCACCTAAACCCGGGTGACCTTCCGAACTAAAATACAAACTGCGCGTATCGTTATCGAAATACGGAGTGATTTCATCTTTTTTAGTATTTATTTTTCCGCCGGCATTTTTCGCCGGTTTATATTCTTTCTTTTTTACATCGTAAACAAAATACCAAATATCCATGCCGCCTTTTCCGCCTTCGCGATTAGAAACAAAATAAACTATCTCATCTTTTTTTGCCGGATCAATAGAAACTGCCGGTTGTGTATTGGTGTATTTCGGATTATTAATACTCTTCCCTAATTTTTCGGGCTCCGACCAACTCTCGCCTTTTTTTTCGGAAACGTAAATGGCGCAAATCATTTTTCCCTCCCAATTGGGTTTGCAACGCGTGAAATACATTTTT
The DNA here is from genome assembly GCA_023251725.1 of Sphingobacteriaceae bacterium. Classification (GTDB taxonomy): domain Bacteria; phylum Bacteroidota; class Bacteroidia; order B-17B0; family Aurantibacillaceae; genus JAHEYG01. The sequence continues at coordinate 30,855 of JAHEYG010000033.1, forward strand.
TTTCCATCGGGCGTCATACTGCCGTTTCCGGTATTAAAACCGGGTTTATTAAATGGTTCTTCCCACTCTTTTTGAAATTGCCATTGATTATCTTTTCGCGTGG
>JAHEYG010000034.1 GCA_023251725.1 Sphingobacteriaceae bacterium
TTGATTTTGTTTTGGCAAAAACAAAAAACGAATCTTTAAAAAAAGATATCGAAAAACAATTTTTTGGCTTAACGCTTAATAAACTTAAAGCAAACGTTGCTTACAGTATTGTATTTAATTTTAAAACTCTATAAAATATGACAAACTCAGAGAACACAAAAGCCCAAATGCGAAAAGGTGTTCTTGAACTATGCATACTTTCTATTCTGTCGCAAGGCGACGCTTATCCCACCGAAATAATTGATAAGCTAAAGGAAACAAAGTTAGTAGTAGTTGAAGGAACCCTCTACCCGCTCTTAACACGGCTAAAAAACACGGGATTGCTCACTTATCGTTGGGAAGAAAGCACATCCGGACCGCCACGCAAATATTATAAACTAACCGAAATTGGTGAACAATTTTTAAAAGAAGTTCAGCAATCGTGGTTCGAAATGGTTGACATGGTAAATAAAACAATTCAAAAATAAAACAGAAACAAGAAATAATTAATAAATAAAAACACTTAATAAAAAACAAAATGAATAAAACAGTAACCATAAATATAAGCGGCATTATTTTTCATATCGAAGAAGATGCTTACGAGAAACTCAGTAAATATCTGAGCACAATTAAAGGCTATTTCAGTAAAACCGATGGCGGCAGCGAAATTATGAGCGACATTGAAGCACGAATTGCCGAAATGCTACAAGGTAAAACCAGCGCCGTAAAACAAGTGGTGCTAATGGCCGACGTTGATTCGGTAATGGAAACAATGGGTAAGCCCGAAGAATTTGCCGGCGAAAATGTTGAAGAAAATTCTAACAACAATTCGCAAAATAATTCGCAAACAGAATCGACCGAACCAATTAAAAAGCGTTTGTTCCGCGATCCCGATCATAAAGCAGTTGGCGGCGTTTGCTCCGGTATTGCATCGTATTTTGATGTTGACCTAGTTTGGATTCGTTTAGCCATGTTCTTATTAATATTTTTTGGTGGATTAAGTTTATGGATTTACATTATTCTTTGGATAGTAATACCGGAAGCTAAAACTACAGCCGAAAAGCTCGCCATGAAAGGTGAGCGTATCGATATTAATAATATCAGCAAAACAGTTAAAGAAGAAGCTGAACAATTAAAAAACCGCGCAAAAAAATTCGGACAGGAAATAAAAGACAATCAAGGTCCGCGTAACTTTTTTGATAAGCTCGGCGATTTCATAAAAGAATTCTTAATTGTTTTCGCGAAATTTTTTGGCCGCGTAATTGGTTTAGTGTTATTAATTTTTGGAGTAATTTTTATGTTTGGATTAATGTCGAGCGTATTTGGTTTCTCTATTGCCGGTTCTAATGTGGAGTTTAATGATTGGATAAACGTGATTTTTTTAGATAGGAGTCATTATACACTTGGTTTATTGGGTAGTATTTTATTTTTTGGAATTCCAATTTTAATGATGATTTACGGTGGTATTAAATTACTATTTAAGATTCATTATAGCAACCGTTGGTTAAATATTTCGGCGGGATTAGTTTGGCTTGCAGGATTTATGATTGTATTGTATGTTGGAATTAAAACGGGAATAGACTTTAACGAAAACGGAAAAGTGAAAGAAGAAATACAATTGCAATCAAAAAAGGATACTTTGTATTTTAAATTGAACAGCGGCAAAGATTTAATGGCCGATTTAAATTTAACGGACGATGACGATGATGAAATAAAAAATAAAAAACGCCATCGCCGCAGTGATTTTGTAATTGCCAATAATGGTCACGCAAAATATGTGGTGGGAAGGGTAACTTTAAATATAGTGCCTTCTACCACCGACAATTTTGAACTGTATGTGGTTAAAAAAGCAAAAGGCGAAGACAAACGCTCTGCAGTTGACCGCGCCAAAAACATTCAGTACAAAATAAATCAACTCGACAGTTTAATTTTATTGGATGAATTTTTTATTGTTCCTCACCCCGAAAAATTCAGAATACAGGAAGTTCAGATATTGGTTAAAGTTCCGAAAGGCAAAGTAATTTATTTAGATAAAAACCTCGAGTACGTTATTAATGATGTAGAAAATGTAACCAACACCTATGACGGAGACATGGCCGGCCGCCGCTGGAAAATGACTGCCGAAGGTTTACGCTGTATTGATTGTAAGGGTTTGGATATGGATGATGATGATGATAAAGGTTTACCGCCGCCACCGCCGCCGCCTAACGGTCCGATTAATGTAGATACAAAGGATGCGAAAGTAAGTATTGATAAAAACGGTATTAAAATTAATTCGAAGGAAGCCGATGTAAACATTGATAAGACCGGTGTTCATATTAATACAAAAGAAGAAAAGAAATAATTTGAACTATTTAATTTGTTAAGTGTATAACAATAAAAGAATGTTGATTTAGAAAGTTGTTGATTTATTTTTTATTAAGCAAAAAAAAATCCCTTCGTAGCTACCGAAGGGATTTTTTTTATTTAGCGTCATTTACTCTAATATTCAAAATTCTCGGCTTTTTCCGAATAAAAAACCTCGGTCCACCAAGGTGTAATTGATTTTTGATCTTATCTATCCTTAATAATTTTTTATTTAGTGTTAGATGTTAAACATTGCATAAGTAACGCTAAACATTAAACACAAAACAAGAAACATTAAACAAGAAACAGGAAACACAAAACAAGAAACAAGAAACATCAAACAAGAAACATTAAACAAGAAACACTAAACAAGAAACACTAAACAAGAAACACTAAACAAGAAACATTAAACAAGAAATTTACCAACTCCCCCCCGAACCGCCGCCTCCAAATCCGCCACCGCCAAAGCCACCAAAGCCGCCTCCACCACCTGAACTTCCTCCGCCAAAACCTCCTCCGAATCCGCTGCCTCCCCAAAAAACTGTACTTCCTCCCCTACTAAATGTTCTTCCGCCACCGCCGCCTCTGAATAAATTTTTAAGAATTAAAAAAATTATAATAATGGCAATTCCAAAACCTAATGGATGTTTTCTAATAAAACTTTCTAAAGAACTTCCCTCGGTATATTTTTCTACACTAATTTCTCCTTTTGCCAGCGCCATCAATTTATCGGTGCCTTTATCCAGTCCGGTAAAATAATCGCCCTGCTTAAAATACGGATTCATTTCTTCCTCACGAATTCTTTTGGTGGCCAAATCGGGTATGGCGCCTTCTAATCCGTATCCAACGGCAATAAACATGGTATGCCGACCGTTAGTCTCGGTAGGTTTAATTAAAATAACAATGCCGTTATTAAACGATTTGTCGCCCACGCCCCAGCCGTTTCCAATCTTAAAAGCAAAATCAGAAGCGTCGGTGCCGTTTAAATCATCTACCACAACAACACAAATTTGATTAGAAGTTTGTTTACTGAAATTGGCCAGTTTTTCTTCCAGTTGCGCAGCTTGCGACGATGAAATAAAATCGGGAACTTCTTTTGAAAAATTATTATATAGTTTGGGCGGGTCGGATTTTTCGGGAATCTGAGAAAATACTTTTACTCCCACCAACAAAAATAATATAGCGAAGAGTTGGCGCATGCTAAAATGAAATTGAATTACTTAATTCATCTTTATCGCCTTCGAGTCGCGGAAAAAAATTACCGAGTTGCTTGCCGCATTCGATAATGCTTTGGGCTAATCCTTCGCCTTTTTTATTTTTCTGAAAATTAGAAATTAAATTCTTAACCAAATTTTCCCAATACTCATCACCTAATTTTTTATGAATGCCTTCATCGCCGATAATAGCAATTTTTTTGTGACTCACTGCAATGTAAATTAAAACACCGTTGCGCTCATTGGTTGAATGCATGTTTAATTTAGTAAAAACTTTTTGCGCGCGCATAACTTCGCTGCCAAAACAAAAATTTTCAATATGCACACGAATCTCGCCCGAAGTTTTACTTTCGGCCGTTTGAATAGCATCCATAATTAATTGCTGCTCATCTGCACTGAAAAAACTTTTAGCTTCTCCCGCACCGACTAAATTTTTTAAAACAGCATAAAGTATAGGCATGTTATTTAATTAAGAATGCAGAATTAAGAATTAAAAATATTACAATTCTACTTTTGGTGCTTTTTCGGCGCCTTTGTCGGCTTCAAAATATGGCATCGCCGGAAAACTACCAGCTAACAAACTTCCAGGAAACATTTGAATTGCCTTGTTAAAATCTCCCGAAAGTTCATTGTATTTCATTCGCTCAACCGAAATTCGATTTTCGCAGCCTTCTAATGTTACACGCAAATCGCCAAACGCCGCATTCGCTTTTAAATTCGGATAATTCTCGGTTACCATTAATAATCTTCCTAAAGCATTGCTCAAATCGCCTTGCGCTGCTTTGTATTTTGCAATGGAAGCATCACTCATATCATCTAAATTAACTTTTACTTGTGTGGCCGATGCACGCGCAGAAACAACCGCTTCCAGAGTGTTTTTTTCGAAATTCGCTTCGCCTTTTACAGTCGCAACAATATTCGGAATCAAATCCATTCTTCGCTGATACTGACTTTCCACATTTTGCCATTGTTTCTGGGCTTCAACTTTCATACCAACAAAACTATTACGTTTGTTACACGCCCAAAAACCGCCGAATAAAATAATTATTCCGACCACTAATACTCCAATTAATCCTTTGCTCATAATTTTAAATTTTAAGTAAAATTACATCAATATTCAATTGCTAAAACAAGAAAATTTGAAAACTATTAAATATTATACTTTTTTAAGAATTATCCGGTTAATCCTATGTTTTTATGCGTCTTTTTTTTATCTTTGTAAGTAAGATGGACAAACAAAGTATCATAAAATCTATAAAAGAAGAAAAATCATTTTTAACGGGTGAATTTGGCGTGGAAGAAATTGGGCTGTTTGGTTCTTATGCCAGAGGAGAAGAAACTTCTGAAAGTGATATTGATATTTTTGTAAGCCTTAAAACTCCTAACTTAAAATCTCTGATGGGGGTTTATACATTCTTAGAGAAAAAATTAAATAAAAAAATTGACTTGGTTCGAAAAGGCCCACATTTGTCTGTTAGATTTTTAAATTTAATTAAGAAAGATTTAATTTATGTCTGAGGATATAAATTATACTTTTGAAATTATTCTTGAACAAATTTTGGTTTGCGAAAAAAGATTCTCCAGAATTTCAAAACCTTCTGATTTTACTGAAACCGTTGATGGCGACATTATTCTAGATGCCATCGCAATTCGGTTACAAGCTATTTCGGAAAAATTAAAAAGAATTCTTAAACATGACTCTTTTTACAAAGAAAAATATCCTCAGGTAGAATGGGATAAAATAATCAGATTCAGAGATTACATTTCTCACCATTATGAATTACTTGACTTCGAAATTATCTATGAGATTTGTAAATTGGATTTACCAATACTAAAAGAAGTCGTAAAGAAAGAGTTATTAAAATAATGTCTTTCGAACTAATATCCGAATTTGTTCCTTGCGGCGACCAGCCCGGGGCCATCCGTCAATTAACCGAAGGGTTAAATGCCAACACCAAACATCAGGTTTTATTGGGCGTAACCGGTTCGGGTAAAACTTTTACAGCAGCAAACGTTATTCAAAATGTAAATAAACCAACGCTTATTTTAAGTCATAACAAAACTTTAGCCGCGCAATTGTACAGTGAGTTCAAAAATTTTTTTCCGAATAACGCGGTTGAATATTTTGTGAGTTATTACGATTACTATCAGCCCGAAGCGTATTTACCAACGACAGATACTTACATTGAAAAAGATTTAGCCATCAACGATGAAATAGAAAAATTACGTTTGAGCGCAACTTCCTCTTTATTATCTGGAAGAAGAGATGTAATTGTGGTAAGTTCTGTTTCGTGCATTTACGGTATTGGAAATCCGACGGACTTCAAAAAAAATGTTATTTCATTGCAAGTCGGACAAAATATTTCGAGAAATAAATTTTTGCATCAATTAGTAAGTTCGCTTTACAGCAGAACTACGGCCGATTTTGAGAGAGGAAATTTTAGAGTTAAAGGCGATACCGTGGATGTAAATTTAGCTTACTCGGATCACAGTTTACGTGTAAGTTTTTTTGGAGACGAGATTGAAAGTTTAGAAACATTTGATGCCGCTAACGGGAGTTTAATCAGAAAATTTGAAGGATTTAATATTTATCCCGCCAATATTTTTGTTACTGCGCCCGATACTTTACAAAAATCGATGGTGCAGATACAAGACGATATGGTGAAACAAGTTGAATATTTTAAAACAACCGGAAAAAATTTAGAAGCAAAACGTTTAGAAGAGCGTGTGAATTACGATTTAGAAATGATGCGCGAACTGGGTTATTGCAGCGGTATTGAAAATTATTCGCGTTACATGGATGGCCGTGAACCGGGAACAAGACCTTTTTGTTTGATGGATTATTTTCCGGATGATTATTTATTATTGATTGATGAAAGCCATGTTTCTCTTCCGCAAGTACGCGCCATGTTCGGTGGGGATTTATCGCGCAAACAAAATTTAGTGGAATACGGTTTTCGTTTATCATCGGCATTAGATAATCGTCCGCTTAAGTTTGAAGAGTTTGAAGCTTTACAAAATCAAGTCATTTATATCAGCGCAACGCCATCCGAATACGAATTACAAAAAGCAGAAGGCATTGTTGTAGAGCAATTAATTCGTCCCACCGGCGTTTTAGATCCAATAATAGAAGTTCGTCCGTGTTTAAATCAGGTCGACGATTTACTCGATGAAATTCATAAGATAGTTGAAAAAGATGAACGCGTTTTAGTAACCACACTGACAAAAAGAATGGCCGAAGAACTCACAAAATATTTGTCCAAATTAAATGTGCGCTGTCGTTACATTCATTCGGAAGTAGAAACTTTGGATAGAATAGAAATTTTACGTCAGTTAAGAATTGGAATGTTTGATGTTTTAATTGGGATAAATTTATTGCGCGAAGGATTGGATTTGCCCGAAGTTTCTTTGGTGGCTATTTTAGATGCCGATAAAGAAGGTTTTTTAAGAAACGAAAGGAGCTTGGTGCAGACCGTTGGTCGCGCCGCCAGAAATGTAAACGGAAGGGTAATCATGTACGCCGATAGAATTACGCGAAGTATGGAATTTACAATAAACGAAACGCAAAGAAGAAGAACCAAACAAATTGAATATAATTTTAAGAATGGCATTACGCCAACTCAAGCCGGTAAAAAACAAGGCGCATCCTCTTTTTCGGGTGTAGAAGTTACGGTGAATGGAAAATTAGTAAGAGCTTATGTGGAAAGCGACGAAATAAATATCGCTGCTGATCCGGTTGTTCAATACATGAATCCCGAAGAATTAAAAAAACAAATCACCAAAATAAAAAGTGCCATGCTTAGAGCTGCTAAAGAAATGGATTTTCAGGAAGCGGCAAGATTGAGAGACGAAATGTATGGTTTAGAAAAATTACTGAACGATAGCAAAGATTAATTTTCTTCTTCGAGTTCAATTAAATTTATGGGATAATTAATGATGCTGGCGTAATCTTCTCCTGCTTCTTTTAATTCAATGTCATCTTTTTCGTAAAACCAGTTTAAAGTCGGCTTAGAACTCGACACCACTCTTTGCAAAAACTTAGAAAGCATTTTTGAGGAAACCGTATTGAAATAATCGAGATTGATATTAATTTCAAGGCTATCGCCATTCACTTTTAAATATTCATCAACATGATGATTAATCTGGCTAAAAAATTCGATGGGATTTTCCGGAATTATTTTTCCCTGCATAAACAAAATTCCCTTTTTGGAATCAAACTCCACTTGCGGAGTTTTGTTGGTTTTGGGAATTATGAATTTATTATCCATGGTACTAACAAATATAAACGCTAAGTCTCCTTCTTACAAATTAATACGACCAAAAAGCCTTTTTTCGGGACAAATCTCTAAATTCTTAATGGTTTCTTATTAATTTATTATAAACTCTCAAACCAAAGGGTATTATACGGGAGATTAGTAAAAAGGTTGCCGATTTTTTTAATGAAAAAATGACTTTAATCAAGCCGCTATAAACATCAATTATAAATTCTTAATTTTGCCCGGAAATGTTATTACAAACCATAGGTCATGCCAGTCTCGTTATTAGAAACAACGAGAACCAACCGCTTTTACTTACCGACCCCTGGTTAATTGGCTCAGTGTATTGGCGTAGCTGGTGGCTTCAAAATTATCCTACCGAAGCAGAAATTAACGAATTAACTACTGTAAAATATTGTTACGTTACGCACGAGCATCCCGACCATTTTCATACGGCGAGCATTCGTAAGTTGGGTAAACAGCCGACTTATATTTCACCATTATTGCCGGTGGAAAATATTCAGGCGTTTTTAAGTTCGCAAGGTAATACAGCTAAATCGTTAACTCCGTTTACCTGGTATAAATTGGATGAGAAAACCGAAGTGCTAAGTATCCCGTTATTAAACGACGATAGTTGTTTATTAATTAATACGCCAAATGCAATCATCGTTAATTTGAATGATGCAAAACCGGGTAAAGCGCAATTAAAAAGTGTGCTTAATTATATTGAGGAAAATTTAAAAAATAAAAAAATAATTGTGCTCAGTAGTTATTCGCCGGCGAGTATTGTGAATAGTTTTCGCAAAAATAACGAGTTTGTTGTTTTTAAAGAGAAAAAAAGATATACCGAGTACATTAATAATTTAGTAGCGGCGCTTAACGCGGATTTTTTTATTCCGTTTGCGAGTCAGGTTATTTTTTACCGTCCGGATTCGGCCTGGGCTAACGAGTACAAAGTTACTTTTGATGATATAAAAGAAAACTGGGTTTCTAAAAAAACAACCTTACTTCATCCCTACTCTACTATTGATTTAAATACTTTTGCGCATTCGTTTGTTCCGGTTGAAAAATATAATCACGATCAAAATTGGATAAAAGGCAAAGTAGAAAAGCAAATGCAATTGGAAGAGAATTCGGATGTTAATGAAGAAGATTTAAAAAGAATAGAAAAAAAATTACGTTCGCACCGTTTTATTTTATGGCTATTGTTTCCGAGCGGAATTGCATTTATTACCAATAAAAAGAAATTTGTGTTTAAACCCTTTAACGGGAAAATTAGTTCTGTACCGATAGCTATCGGTATAAAAAATTACAGTTTTGCCATTCAGGTTCCGGATCAGGCTTTAAAAGACGCTATGGAGTTCGGTCATTTTGGTGATTTAGGAATTACGATGTTCACTATTTTAATTTTGAACCGAAATAATAATCCGAAATTAATTTATTTATTTTTTATTATACTTACGTTGCACGATTACAAACATACGATTGGAATTAAAAACTTTTTTAAATGGGTAGGAAGTTCGATGAAGCATTATAAATGGAGAATACCGAATAAAATTAAAGATTCTTTATCGCTGAGTTAACAGTTAACTGATAACCTATAGCTCAATAACCCTATCCTTAATCTTAACAGCAATATTTCCCTGATAAATGCTATAAGCTTCTAATGTTCCGGAGGCCACTGAACCCATTGTAAGAATAGCGTGAGATTTAAAGGTTGTACCCGGACAAATCATCGCGCCTGCACCAACCCATGCACCTTCCTCTAAATTTATTTCTCCAATAATTAAATCGAAAGTTGTTTTTTTAAAATCGTGATTACCGGTAATTAACATCGCGCGTTGTGAGAGGCAAACACTGTTGCCGATATTTACTTTAGCCTGATTTTCTATCCAAACATTTTCTCCAATCCAAACATGGTCGCCAATGCTTAAGTTCCATGGAAATTTTATGATAACGTGCGGTTTAATTAAAACGCCTTTACCAATTTTTGCGCCAAACATTCTTAAGAACATTATTTTTACTGCACTAATAGGAAAAGAAGAATTGACAAAAGCTTCTTTCACAAAATACCATAAATAACGTTTAACAGGATTTGCTCCCATTTTAAACCAAGTATTTTTAAATTTTGATAAATCTGTTTTTAATTTTCCGTTCATAAAAACAATTCGCTGTAAGCTTTGATGTTTTGCTTTATATTTATTTTTTGCTCTATAAAAGTAATACAATTTTCCGACATTTTTTTATATTCCGTCTCATTCATTTGTATCGCTCTTGAAATGGCGGATTTAAATTCCTCTTTTTTATTCAGAGATATTGCAAATCCACAATTATTTTCATTTACATCATTCCAGGGTGTTTGATTACTTATTATAACCGGGCAACCACTCACTAAACTTTCAACAATGGTATGGCCAAAATTTTCGTTTAATGTTGGTAGAAACAAAAAATGATAGTTTGCCATTACTACCGGCACATCTTCATAATCGATCTCGTATTTATAACTTACTTTTATATTGGGAGATAAACTTTTAATTACGTTTTCACATTCTTCCCAATAAGTTGCATCTTCCAACGACCCATAAATATCATAAACAATATTTCCTTCAGTTTTTATTTCTTTAAGAATATTCAAAGCAAATAGCAAATTTTTAACTCTCGCCACCCGCGATAAATAAAATAATTTTAATTCGCCGTTTTGTTTTACATTTTTTTTGTTTTTAGAAACATTTGTTGAATTTACATTGGAAGCAATCTTAATTTTTGCTTTGGGAAAATGATTTTGTATTTCTTTTTCTTCGTTATTAGTGGTGGCATGAAAAAGAATTTCATTATATAATTTATTGAATTTAGATAAAAACAAATATAATTTTTTCTTTAAGGGTTTTATAGAGAGAGCGCCTTTGCTCAGCATACCGCGAGGCGCCAGAATAATTTTTGTGCCAATTTTGTTTTTCTTTTTTAATTGGAGTGGAACAATTGAAAAATAATAAGACCAAAAACTATTTAGATAAATAAAATCGGGATTTATTTCGTTTATAATACCTGCCAAATTACTTTTATTAAGATCTTCGGTAGAAAAATAGTAAACATTGGTGTCTTTGTATTTAGTCCACCTATTACATTCCACATTTTTATACGGTGCAAAAGAACCTAAGTCATTATTTCTTGTAATAACAAAAAATTCATATTCCTCTTTTAATAAATTAAGCAGTGAGTAAATAGATTTTACCGGTCCACCCGCCCTATTACCGGGCAGGTACCAATCTATTAAAACAGCTATTCGTTTTTTATGCAATTTAGTTTACGTTATTTTTTTGCATCCAGTTTTCCAACACTACCAAATGCCAGATGCGTGACCAGGTTACTCTTTTATCGTCTTTTAAAAACAATTCCCACAAATGCAATATTCCGTTTTCATTTACAAAATCGCGTTTTGAAAGTGATTTCATGTTTTGTTCACAAAAAGTTTTCAATTCGTTTTTTAACCAATGCTTCCATGGTAATGTAAATCCCATTTTGGGCCTATTAATAATTTCATCGGGCAATATTCCGCTTAAAGAATCAATTAATAATTTTTTAGGTGTTGTAGGAAATTTAAATTCATCTTTTACCGATAAAACAAATTCTGCTAATTTATAATCTAAAAAAGGAACCCTTACTTCTAATGCAACTACCATGCTCATTTGATCGGTATCTCTCAACAAAACATTTTGCATGTAAGAATTTATTTCAAGCACCGAAATGTATGACAAATTATGTTCTTTATTTGGTTTTGTGGTTTTTGAAATTATGTCACTTAAATAATTTGGAGAATTATAATTCTTTAAAAGTTTTTGAATTTGTTCTTCATTAAAAATTTTTCTTGAGATTGGATAAGCTGAATCAATGGAAATTTTTTCAGTAGTTAGTACTTCACTCATTTTATCGCCTGCAATTGATTTATTTTTCGTTTTTATAATTCCCGCAGGAATTTTTCGGAGTGGGCGCGGGAAAATATTTAAATACGATTTATTTTTAATTTCCATCATTCGTTTAAAAATATCATATCCGGCAAATAATTCATCACCGCCTAATCCGGATAGAGCCATGGTAATGCCCGCTAGTTTAGTAGCTTTTGAAACAACATAGGTATTCGGACCATCACCACTCGGGTGATCCATAGCTGCTAACGCTTCCGGTACTTGTTTCAAAAAATCATCAGGCGATAATTTTATTTCGTGATGATTAGTATTAAATTTCTCTGAAACTTTTTTTGCGTAAACTGCTTCCGAAAATTCGCTTTCATCAAACGAAACATTAAAAGTTTCTACTTTTTGGGAAGACATCTTACTCATTATCCCAACAACAGCACTCGAATCAATTCCTCCCGATAAAAATGCACCAAAAGGAACATCCGCCACTAATCGCCGTTCAACCGATTGAAATAATAATTCGTTAATTTTTTTACAGGTTTGTTCGTAGTTTAATTCATTAGCCGAATTAATAAAATTATTTAATTTCCAATAAGGAGAAATAACTAAATTCCCATTTTTAAACTCCATGTAATTTCCGGGCATCAGCATATTTACACCTTCAATAATTGTGTTTGGGGCATTTACAGTTTGATACAAAAAATATTCTGAAATAACATTCCTGTTAATTTTATTCTCAACAAACCCCGATTTTAAAATAGTTCGTATTTCCGAAGCAAAAACTAATTGATTATTTACCTGAGCATAATACAAAGGTTTTATTCCCAAACGGTCGCGGGCAATGAATAATTTTTTTTCCTGCTTATCATACAAAGCAAATGCAAACATCCCGTTAAATTTTTCGAGACAATCTTTTCCCCAGCGTTCATATGCTGCAATCACCACTTCGGTGTCGGAATTGGTTTTAAAAAAATACGATTGGTTTTGGCTACCTTGTGCTACTCTTTGCAATTCTAATTTCAACTCACGGTAATTATACAATTCGCCATTGTAAATAATAACATAACGTTTATCGCTGCTATGCATCGGCTGATTGGAACTTTCACTTAAATCAATAATAGATAAACGTGCGTGCCCCAAAAAAGTTTGCTCGTCGTTCCAACTGTTTTTTGCATTCGGTCCGCGATGAGCCAAACTATTAACCATTCCTGAAATAATTTCGGAATAATTTTTTTGACTACCTTCTGAAATTGTAAAGCCAGTTATCCCGCACATACTAATTAATAGCGATTAATTGTAAAAACAATTTGTCGTTCATTAAACGCAAAATTCCCTCTTCCAGCGGAATGAGTTCGCGATTTAAAATTTCTTTCATTTTCGAATTGTCGGGCTGACGACGGGTCATATCCCCTTCCTTTAAGGGTGGTAAAAAATGGATTTCAGATTTTGATTTGGTTATAGCAATTATAGTTTGTGCCAATTCTAAAATGGTAATTAATTTATCGCTCCCAATATTTATAACATCGTTGGTTAAAAGATTATTATCAAAAACTTCTAAAATAGCGTCAATGGTATCGTCAACGAAAGTGAAAGTACGCGTTTGATTTCCATCGCCGTAAATGGTAATAGGTTTATGACGTAATGCAGAAGCTAAAAATCTGGGAATTACAAAATCTGTACTCTGGTTGGGACCGTAAGTATTAAAAAAACGGAAAATGGTATAGGGCAAATGAAATTCCTGCCAATAACTTCTGAAAAAACTTTCGCCTACGTTTTTAACTACTGCATACGGCACTCGAGAGTTAAGTGGGGTTTTATATTCGTTTTGAGGAATTTCAACCGGCTCGCCATAAACTTCGGAGGAAGAAGAATAGAAAACTTTTTTTACGCCGCAACTTTTAGAAAGTGACAAAACATTTTTTATGCCATCAATATCATTTAAAACCAATATAGGATGTGCTTGTGTTCTTAAAACTCCTACGATGGCCGCTAAATGAAAAACATAATCGAAACTATTGGCATACATAATGGGAGACAGCTGTGAAAAATCGTTGCAATCGGCTTTAATAAATCGCCAATTATCAAATTCTTTTAAAGGTAATTTTTCGAGGCTGCCAGTACTTAAATCATCTACCACTACCACAAAATTATTTTTGCCCGTAATTAATTTTTTTACGAGTGCGCTTCCAATGTTACCGGCGCCACCGGTAATTAATATTTTTTTTTGTATCATGATAAACTAATGCTCATTAAAGTTTTGGTCCAGATTTGAGGCGTCATTTTTTGAGAATTAACAACGCTCTTTTCCGACATTAAATTAAGTTCTTTATCTGTCATTTCAATGACTTTTTTCATTTTTTGCTTCAATTGTTCCGAATTACCGGCCTGAAAGTTAAATCCATTCTCGTTTTCGCTCAAAAAAGAATCTGTAGCGCCAACAGAATTTGAGCAAATCAAAGGAAATCCGGCGCTGGCATATTCGTGTATTACCACTCCAAAAGGTTCGTATAAACTTGGTAAAACAAATACTCCTGTTTGCGAAATAATGTTTTCGAAACCGGAAGGTTGAACAAAACCAAAGTGTTTTATTTTTGGGTGTTCAATGGGTTTTAAAGTTCCGGTTCCAACACACCACAATTCCCATTCGTTTGGAAATTCGATTTGCATTTGTGTAAAAGCATCCCATAAATTTAATAATCCCTTAAACTCATAATATCTTCCCACAAATAAAAATCGTTTTGGGAATGCTGTATTTTTAGATTCACGGAATTTTAAAAATTGCTGTTTATACAATTCCACATCACAAGAATAAAATCCACGCAAAATTTTTTCTTTTTTAAATCCTAATTTCCCGGCGTAAACGGCTTGCCTTTCTCCTGCTACCCAAGCGTGCGAAAAGCGTTTTAATAAAAAAGCGGGGCTTAAAATACAAGCGATTTTTTGTTTTAAATCGCCCCGCCATTGCGTATCAAAAGCAATAACCGTAGGGATTTTTTGATAATATTTTTTTACAATTTTTAAATAATCTTTATCAATCCATCCACTGCAAATAATTTTATCAGGATTAATTTCATTTATTTTTTTAGTTAGAGAAATGAAATTAAAATTTGTTTTATCAAATACATTAAGTCTGTCGAATTGAAATTTAAAAGGAGCTTCTTTGTTCAACGGATATCTTATAATATACACTTCGTTGTTCAGTGAAAGTTCTTTGCAACATGTTACCAAATAATCGGCTAATTCGGTATATAAAAATAGAATTCTCATCCTTTGTACATGAACAATTGCTTGCGGTATTCTTTGTAATTTAGGCTATTATAATAATACATCCAACCAAAAAGAAAAAAACCGCTATAGGTGTAATTCCCTTGGCGCAATAATTGAGCAATAATTATTACAAGAATTGCATTTGAAATAAGCCAGTATTCTTCGTCTTCTTCACCAAATAGACTTTTAGCAACGAAAAATTTAAAAATAAATATTAATGCAAATAAAACTCCCATTAAACCAGTCTCTGAAAGCAACCTTAAAAACATCGAGTTGGCGTCTGTGGTATTAAATTCGTATATCCCTCCAATGATATAACTCAAATTATATTTATCGAATGCGTATTCATGTGAACCCAATCCGCTCCCGAACATTGGATTATTTTTAAAATTTTCGGTGGCGATATGATAATTATTATATAATACAAAGGATGAACCGTGCACCTGTTTAATAATGCTTTTTATATTTTGTACTCGAAGAGAATTATTTTCGTTTTGCTGTGCATTTTTTTCGAGAATCTTATCAATAAATAACACTTTCATACCATCAACTCGGTCTCTGAACTCCGGTGCACTGCTATAGGCCAAATTAAATAGAATAATGGAAACAGGAATAGCAAAAAAGACATATCGCAACAAACCAAAATTCAAGGTTATTAAAATAATAGAAGTAAAAATGCACATGTAAGCCACCGAAGAATAAGACAGTACATACGCGACTAATATAGCGATGCATTGATTACGAGTAATAAATCTTTCGCTTTTTAAAATCAATTCATAAAACGCTATAAAAAATGCCGGTCCCAAAGTAACTCCTAAGCTGGCGGGTTCGCTAAATGTGCTATTGATTCTTAATCCTAACCCACCAAGGGAAGGCCCCCATTTATTGAAGGGAGTAAAAGCACGCCAATCGTAACCATACTTAAAATTTATCCAAAAACTTACTAATTGAAATAAACCAAGACAAGCTACCCAAAAGCAACCTTTCATGTACATCCTGAATATGCGTTTGACATCAAATTTATAATATTCGAGTACGTATCGGTAAAAAATTAGGTTAATCATGAGGTTTAAGAAAATTTTAAAAAATTGCCGGAAGGTATTGTTATCTATTAAAACATTTAAAATGCCTGTCAGAAAAAGTGGAAACAGTATGAAATAAAGTTCTCGTGGAAAACGGTATCTGACAAAAAAAAGAATCGATAAAAGAATTAATGGGATGTACCCAATGTAAAATTCGAACGGCGATTTAAAAAATACATAGCCGTTAAAAAAAACGTTAATAAATATTCCGAAATCAATTAAATTCAAATTACATAATATTTACTTCTCTTTCGAGTTTAACTCCAAATTTAGCAAATACCGTTTGCAAAACATATTCCGACAAAGAATAAATTTCGTTGCCGCTTGCATTTCCTTTATTTACCAATACAAGAGCCTGTTTATAGTGAACGCCTGCTTCACCCTGTGAGTGCCCTTTTAATCCGCTTTGTTCAATTAACCACCCTGCTGCTAATTTATAATTGCCGTTTTGCAAAGCGTAAGCCACTATTTGTGGATTTTGACTTTTTAATTTTTCGTAAACTCCTTTTTCAACTTCAGGGTTTTTAAAAAAACTTCCTGCGTTACCAATTTTTTGCGGGTCAGGCAATTTACTGCTGCGTATATTTATTACAGCTTGAGAAATGTGTTTAATATTTAATTCCTTCACTCCCATTTTTCCCAATTCTTCGGTGATGGCGCCATATGACACATTAAATTTTGGATGTTTAAATAATTTAAAAGTGACTGATACAATCAAAAACTTATTTTTTCCGGCATGCTTAAACACACTTTCCCGATAACCGAATTTGCACGATGAATTATCAAAGGTTTGCTTTTTTCCGCTTTGCAAGTCATATGCCTCCAGCTCCTCAAAAACATCCTTAATTTCTACTCCATACGCGCCAATGTTTTGCATCGGACTCGCCCCCACACAACCTGGAATAAGCGATAAATTTTCGATGCCTCCAAAATTTTTACCAATACACCAGTTCACCAAATCCTGCCAAACCTCTCCGGCGGCAGCTTTCACATAAATTGAATTACCATCTTCTTTTACAATATTTATACCTTTTATAGCGTTCTTTATAACAAGTCCATCAAAATTTTTAGTGAATAAAATATTACTTCCACCTCCTAAAATAAATTTTTCGGACGATTTGTATATCGGATTCTCGAGAAGCTCTAAAAAATCTTTTTCAGAATTTATTTCAACAAAATGTTTCGTCAAGGCTTCTATACCAAATGTATTAAGCTTTTTTAGACTGTAATTTTGAAGGATGTTAATCATTACTCAAATGTACATAAATAGGAAACTTTTATTTTTTTATCTTTATCGCAATATCAACAAAAACAGTGTTTACAAGTTCAAATAAAAAAGTAATAGTTAGCGTCGTTAACGATTTGGCGAGCGACCAGCGTGTGCAGCGAAATGGCAGCGTTTTAACGGAGTGCGGATACGAAGTGTTATTGGTTGGGAGAAAATTAAATAAGTCAGTTTCTGTTTCACATTTACCCTTCAAAACAAAACGAATGAGAATGCTTTTTGTAAGCGGGCCATTATTTTATTTTTTCTTCAACGTGAGATTATTTTTTGTTTTGTTATTTAAAAATGCAGACTTACTTTTCGCCAATGATTTAGATACACTTTGGCCGAATTATTTAGCATCTAAATTAAAAAACATTCCGCTTGTTTATGATAGTCACGAAATTTTTTGTGAAGTACCTGAATTACAAAATACACCTGTAAAAAAACGAATATGGGAAAGATTAGAGAAAAAAATTGTCCCCCAGTTAAAATATTGTATTACGGTAAATGAAAGTATCGCGAAATATTTTAATGAAAAATATAAAGTAAATTTTATTTCGGTCAGAAACATTCCGAAAACTCCTGAAACATTTAAACTAAAATCGAAATCAGACTTAAAAATTCCCACTCACAAAAAAATAATTATTTTTCAGGGAGCGGGAATAAACATACACCGCGGAGCAGAAGAATTGGTGCAGGCGATGCAATTTGTTGATAATACTCACTTATTAATTATTGGGAGCGGCGATGTTTTTCCTCAATTAATAAATTCTGTTTCACAATTAAATTTAAGCTCAAAAATTACTCTCATTAACAAATTACCAAAAGCCGAACTGCTGCATTATACTTTTAATGCCGATTTAGGAATTAGCATTGATAAAGATTCCAATCTAAATTACCGCAACAGTCTTCCCAATAAAATTTTCGATTATATTCAGGCGCAAATTCCCATTTTAGCGAGCGATTTACCCGAAATAAAAAATATTATTTTAAAATATGATATTGGTGATTTCATTGAAAATCACGAGCCAAAACACATGGCGCAAAAAATAAACGAAATGTTAGCTTCAAATGAATATTCTAAATGGAAAAACAATACCGCAAAAGCCATTGAAGAAAATAATTGGGAAAGCGAAAAAAAGATTTTAGCGAATCTGATTAATTCTATAACGAAATCTTAAATAAAATTTTTATATTTACATATGCAATTTTCAGCAGTACAAATAGCGGGTTTATTAAAAGGCACTATTGAAGGTAATTCGGAAGTTAGTGTAAACAATCTTTCTAAAATTGAAGAAGGAAAACCCGGCACTTTGTCGTTTTTAGCAAACCCAATTTACACACCACATATTTACGAAACCAATGCAAGTATAGTTATTGTAAATAAAAATTTGGTATTGGATAAGCCTGTAAAATCTACCTGTACACTCATTCGCGTGGAAGATGCTTACGGAAGTTTTGCTACACTGTTAGAAATGTACAACAAAATTAAACTCGATAAAAAAGGAATTGAACAACCATCACATATTTCGGCAAGCGCAAAATACGGGAGCGATTGTTATGTAGGCGCCTTTGCTTACATAGGTGAAAATGTAAAAATTGGCAATAATGTAAAAATTTATCCGCATTGTTACGTTGGAGACAATGCTACCATTGGCGATAACTCCGTTTTATTTGCCGGTGTAAAAATTTATCACGATTGCATCATTGGAAAAGATTGTACCATACACGCCAGCTCTGTAATTGGAAGCGATGGTTTTGGTTTTGCTCCCAACTCCGAAAATAATTATAAAAAAGTGCCGCAAATTGGTAATGTAATAATTGAAGACCACGTTGAAATTGGTTCTAATACTTCTATCGACAGGGCTACCTTAGGTTCAACAATAATCCGCAAAGGCGCCAAACTCGATAATTTAATTCAAATTGCACATAATGTAGAAATTGGCGAAAATACGGTGATGGCCGGCGGCGCTTTTGTGGCGGGCTCTACTAAAATTGGTAAAAATGTAATGATTGGCGGACAAGCCGGCGTAATTGGTCATCTTAAAATTGCCGACGGTGTAAAAATTGCCGGGCAATCGGGCGTAGGAAATAATATTGATAAAGAAGGTGAAATTGTGCAAGGCTCACCCGCATTTGCTATTGGCGATTACAAAAGAAGTTATGTTTTGTTTCGCGGTTTGCAAAAATTAAATGAACGCATAAGAGACTTAGAATTAAAATTTAAAAAATAGTTTTTCGAAATTGATCCTTCTAAAGAAAATTATTTTTACTCTTGTTTTATCTTTTATCATTGCTATACTTTTCTATTTACTAACTTACAACATCGCCTGTTATTTTTCTCCACCCGAATTTAAAGACAGCGAAACCGGACGGATTTATCGAGTGATGCCAATAGGTCAAGTGGCGACAGCATTATTTTTTGCCGGAATAAGTTTTATCGTTTCCTTTATTCTCCTTTACAAAAAGTATTCTTTTATCCTAAAAAAAATTAGCCGAAAAGATACTTAAATTTCAATACTCTTACAGGCAAAATTTATCAAATTATCTGTTATTTATCCTAAAAAAATTATTATTTTAGCAAATACAAATTTCATTAAGAAATTATTTTATAATGAGCGATAAACAAAGAACCATAAAACAAAAAGTTTCGGTGAGCGGTGTGGGTTTGCATACCGGCAAACCGGTTACCCTTACTTTTAATCCCGCCCCCGAAAACCATTGGTATAAATTTCAGCGGGTAGATTTGGATGGTCAACCCATTATTGAGGCTAATGTTGATTTTGTAGTGGATACTTCGCGTGGCACTACTCTCGAAAAGGAAGGCGTTCGGGTGCATACTACCGAGCACGTTTTAGCGGCGCTTGTTGGTTTGGGTATTGATAATTGTTTGATACAGGTTAATGGTCCGGAAATGCCCATTATGGACGGCAGTTCATGGAAATTTATTGAAGCGCTTGAAGCCGCCGAAATTGTTGAACAGGATGCCGACCGTGACTATTTTGAATTGACCGAAAATTTAACTTACGAAGACCCGATAAAAAAAGTAGAAATGTTGGCGGTTGCTCAGGAAACTTTTAGAGTAACTGTTATGGTAGATTATAACAGCGATATTTTAGGAACTCAGCACGCAGGAATGTATGATATTAGTCAGTTCAAAGAAGAGATTTCGCGTTGCCGCACTTTTGTTTTTTTACACGAACTCGAAGCATTGCTGGCACACAATTTAATTAAAGGTGGTGCTTTAGATAATGCCATTGTTTTAGTGGATAAAGAATTGCCGAAAGAGAAAATTGATCATCTTAAAAAAGTTTTTAAGCAGGAAACGGTCGAGGTAAAAGGACGCGGCGTTTTAAACAATACTAAATTGCATTTTTATAATGAGCCGGCGCGTCATAAATTATTAGATATTGTAGGCGATTTGGCAT
The DNA here is from genome assembly GCA_023251725.1 of Sphingobacteriaceae bacterium. Lineage (GTDB taxonomy): Bacteria > Bacteroidota > Bacteroidia > B-17B0 > Aurantibacillaceae > JAHEYG01. The sequence goes on from JAHEYG010000034.1 coordinate 20,754, forward strand.
TGGTAGGAAAACCATTGAAGATTCACGTACTCGCTGCTCGTCCCGGCCACGCCGGTAATGTTGCTTTCGCTAAAAAAATTAAGGAAGTAATGAAGCGTCAAAAAATTGAACGCTTCTTCCCAAAAGTTGAATTAACCGCGGCGCCGCTTTACGACGTAAAAGAAATTCAAAAAATATTACCGCACCGTTATCCGTTTTTAATGATTGATAAAATCATGGAACTCACTCCCGAATATGTAGTGGGAATAAAAAATGTAACCAATACCGAATTTTGGTTTCAAGGCCATTTTCCGGATGAACCGGTGATGCCCGGTGTTTTAATTGTAGAAGCATTGGCGCAAACAGGTGGCATCTTGTGTTTAAAAACAGTTCCCGACCCCGAAAATTATCAAACTTATTTTGTGAGAATCGATAGTGCAAAATTTAAACAAAAAGTGGTTCCGGGTGATACGCTTGTTTTTAGAATGGATATTGTGGAACCTATTCGCAGAGGTATGTGTCACATGAAAGGTGCCGCTTATGTAGGAAATAAAGTAGTTTGTGAAGCAGATATGACCGCACAAATTGTAAAAGTAAGAAACATAGATAAAAAAGTAGAATCAGAAATTTAAATTTTCAAAGCAATTAGATAAAATATGATCTCGAATCTCGCCGTTGTACATCCCAAAGCAAAACTGGGAAAAAATGTAACCATTGATCAGTTCGCCAGCGTTTATGAAGATGTTGAAATTGGTGATAATTGTCACATTGGTTCCAGCGCCGTTATTTTTCAGGATACAACCATTGGAACCAATTGCAAAATTTTTCCGGGCGCTGTTATCGGCGCCGTGTCGCAGGATTTAAAATACAAAGGCGAAAAAACAAGTACATTAATCGGCAATAACAACATTATTCGCGAGTACGTTACCATTAATAAAGGTACCACCGATAGGATGGTGACAAAAATTGGCGATAATAATATGCTGATGGCCTATACACACATTGCACACGATTGTTTAATTGGAAATCATGTTATTTTAGCGAACAACGCCGGTTTATCGGGACATATTACCGTAGAAGATTACGCTATATTGGAAGGAATGGTTGGTGCCTCACAATTTTTAACTATTGGTGCGCATTGTTTTATTGCCGGCGGTTCTTTACTGCGACAAAATGTTCCGCCCTATGTTCGTTGTGCGCGAGAGCCGCTTTCTTATATTGGAGTGAACAAAGTTGGATTAACCCGACGAGGATTTACAGAAGACTCCATTAAACGAATTGAAGATATTTATAGAATACTTTTTGTAAAAGGATTGTCAATGAGCAAAGCCATGGATATGATTGAATCTGATATTCCGGCTTGCGAAGAAAAAACTACCATCGTTAATTTCGTAAAAAATTCGAAACACGGAATCATTAAAGGCATTTGAAAGACTACCGCCTTGTTACTTTATTGAATTCTCATAATAGACCTCTAAACTTACAACTCCAAATATGCAAAATTTTGCATATTTGGAGTTTAGTCCAATTCTGCAAAATTTTGTATATTTGGAGTAAATTAAACTTTACATGATTAAACGCGCCTTAACTAAAGAAGTAAAACAAACTGCAAAAGAATTTAAATTAGTTTGCGTAACCGGTCCAAGGCAATCGGGCAAAACCACTTTATGTAAACATTTGTTTGGCAATAAGCCTTACGTTACTTTAGAGGATATTGACACTAGCGAAAAAGCAAATCGAAACGCAAAGGCCTTTCTATTGCAATTCAAAAACGGAGCCATAATTGATGAAGCGCAAAGGGTACCCGCTTTATTTAATTATTTGCAGGGCATTGTTGATGCTAAACAAACACATAACCAGTTTGTACTTACAGGGAGTAATAATTTTCTGCTACAGCAAAATATTTCGCAATCGCTTGCGGGGCGCGTAGGGTATATCGAACTACTCCCTTTTAGTTTAAGCGAATTGCAAAATAAAAAAAAATTAAAAACAGCAACAGCCGAAAAATTAATGCTCAACGGGTTTTATCCTGCGGTAATTACAAAAAAGTCGAGTGCCGCGCGATGGTATCCCAATTACATAAAAACCTATTTAGAAAAAGATGTGCGCTTAATACGAAATATTGGAAGCCTGTCATTGTTTAATAAATTTTTAAAATTGTGTGCCGGTCGGTCAGCGCAATTACTTAATATAAACGCCTTGGCTAACGAGGTTGGTGTAGATAATAAAACCCTACAGGCTTGGCTGGGAGTTTTAGAAAGCAGTTATATTATATTTTTATTACAGCCGTATTATCAAAATTTTAATAAACGCGTTATTAAATCCCCAAAATTATATTTTTATGATACAGGATTGTTATGCAGCTTGCTCGGCATAACCAGTGAAAGTGCCTTACAAAAAAGTAACTTTTATGGTCATCTGTTTGAAAATTTTATGGTTTCAGAAATTCGTAAAAACAGGCTTAATAAAGAGCAAAACGGCAATATGTACTTTTTTAGGGACAGTTCGGGTAACGAAATAGATGTAATTCTGGAGAAGGATGGCGAGCTCATACCTGTGGAGGTTAAATCTTCCAAAAAAGCCGATAATTCGTCCCTTAAAAACATAAAATGGTTCCAAAAGGTATTCCGGCAACAAGGCGGTGTGTTACTTTACGGAGGAGAAAAAGATAAAGTTTACGAAAATAACATTTCACAAATTGGTTGGAGAAGCGTAATTGATTTATAACAAAGATTATTTACTTTTATCAGGAAACTTTAAACCGAAACAAACAGAAAAACTATTTTAATAAATGAACGCCACCAACTCACTTTATATTCAATTCGATGTCATCGGAAAAAAATTTGGTTCGGAGTGGATATTTAAAAATATTAATTTAAATATTAAAACAGGGGATAAATTAGCGGTACTGGGAGGAAACGGTTCGGGCAAATCTACTTTACTGCAAATTATTTCGGGTTATGTTTTACCCAATGAAGGGAAGCTCGTTTTTACGTCCGATAAAAAAAATATTGAAGCTGATTTTTACAAGAACTATATGAGCCTGGCTTCGCCTTATTTAGAATTAATTGAAGAATTTAATTTAGCCGAATTAATAAAACACACTTCAGTGTACAAACCTTTTATAAATAACTTTTCTGAAAAACAAATTATCGAAATTGCCGAGTTAACTCATACTAAAGATAAAGCGATTAAAACATATTCGAGCGGCATGAAACAACGCGTAAAACTAGCTTTAGCCATTTTAGCAGATGCACCGCTTCTGTTATTGGACGAGCCTGCCTCTAACTTGGATAAAAATGCTTTGGTTTGGTATTCACAAATGATAAATTCTTACGCCAAAAACAAAACGGTAATTGTTTGTTCCAATTCTATTAATGATGAGTACGAATTTTGTGACCAAAAATTAGATCTTATGGCTTATAAATAAATTTTCTTCTAAAAACTTATTCTTATTTTTTTAGTATCTTTACCCTATGCATACAATAGATACCGGTGATTATTTTATAATGGTGTTCATAGCCATTATTTTTATTACAGGAGCCGTTACCATTTTTAAATTCATGCGAAATAAAAAATGATTAATTCACTCTTCATATTATTTTTAAATTTAGGGGGCGGTGAAGTAGTGCTTATTTTATTTGTGATACTTTTATTATTTGGAGGCAAAGGCATTCCTAATATCGCCAAAGCGTTGGGTAAAGGCATTCGCGAATTTAAAGATGCCGCCGGAGGTATTCAAAAAGATATTCAGGAAAGTACCGGCGGTTTTACCAAACAAATTAACGAACAAATTCAAGAAGTAAAAAAAGAAATAGAGAAAGAATAATTTTAAATTTATTTTATGAGATTTATTTTAATATTTATTTTGTTACCCCTGTTCTTTAAGGCTCAGGATTACACGAAACTTAAAATCAAAAAACAATTTGAGTTTTTCCATTTTTTTCAACTTGGCATTCCTCACGATTCCATCGCCGATAATGAAAATGATTTATTTTTCATGAAAATTTCTAATGCTAAACGTTGCAATACTAAAGTGGAAGTGATGAACGGGCAACTTCAGTCGCAATCCGATTCCATTTTTAAACTGGTGTTTTTAAGAAACATGAATTACTTACATATTTTTGTGGATAGCATTCCAAACGGAAAACCAAAAAATCAAAAAAAATCGAACGGAAAATACCATAACGATAATTGCACGCAATTTAAAACGCTTGTTAACGGTGCCGGTAGCAACTCCAACTCAAATGTTATTACCGTTAAGTTTAAAAATGCTTCTAACGATAGCGTTTATCTTACCAATAAATTTCATTATAAGTAAAATTTTCTTTTATCTTTATCAAAACTAAAGATGATAACGGAATCTAAATACCCGAAAGGATTATTTTTTTTAGTGTTCACCGAATTCTGGGAACGCTTCGGGTATTATTTAATGATTGGTATTTTTACTTTGTACATGATTACCGACCCAAGTAAAGGCGGTTTTGGCTGGGATAACGGCGATGCAGCAGATGTTTACGGCACTTTTATTGCACTCGCTTATTTAACACCGTTTATGGGAGGCTTGCTCGCCGATTTAAAATTAGGTTATCGTTTTTCAATTACACTCGGCGGAATTTTAATGGGCATTGGTTATTGCATGCTCGCTATTCCCGAAAAATGGGCTTTTTATTCGGCACTAGGTATTATGGTTGTTGGAAATGGTTTTTTTAAACCCAACATTTCTACTCTTCTCGGAAATTTATTTAATGATGAGCGTTACCGGCACAATAAAGATACCGGCTACAACATTTTTTACATGGGCATTAATTTGGGAGCCTTCATTTGTAATTTTATTGCCGCCATTATGCGAAATAAAATTGGCTGGAGCGGTGCGTTTTTAGCAGCCGGAATTGGAATGTTTATTGGAGTAATTACTTTTTGGGTGGGAATGAAACATTACAAACACGTTGATGTAAGAAAAGAACCTTCGCCACAGGATAAACCTTTATTAATGCGTTTTGTAAAAGTGTTGGGAGTTGGTGCGGCATTTGCTGCATTGGGATGGATTATACCGGATGCCATTTGGGGCGATGGCGGCGAAAAAGCTTATACAATAATGGGAAGTAAAAGTACCGATGCTTTTTTTATGTTTTGTATTCCTGTAATTTATTTTTACGCTTCTATTTTTAAAAATGCAAACATCGAAGAAAAAAAGCCGTTGGGTACCATGTTCACCATTTTTATTATTGTAGTTTTATTTTGGGCCATCTTTAAACAAAACGGCTCAGCGCTTACAACATACGCCGAATATTATACCGACCGCGAAGCACCGCAAACAATAACTGCCATCACCGGTAAATTAGGGTTTTCAGAAAAATTAGTGCCCGAAAATAAAGAAGTCAATCAGCTCGACGAACAATTCCGTAAAATAAAAGATGAAAACGGTAAACCAAAAAAATGTTCCGACTATCCCGCCTATTTTAAAAATCTGGAGGCCGAAAAAATCCCTGCAAAAGGACAATCGCTCAGTTTAGTGAACACCGAAATATTTCAATCGGTTAATCCGTTTTTTGTCGTTGTTCTCACACCGTTATTAATTGCATTTTTCGCGTTTATGCGAAGGCGAGGCAGAGAACCAACCACTGCATCAAAAATTGCTTATGGTTTATTAATAAGCGCGCTCTCAACATTAGTAATGGTGTTCGCGGTATATTTTACCGGTAACGGAATGAGCAAAGCCAGCGCCTGGTGGTTAATTTGCTGCTATGGTGTGGTTACATTGGGAGAATTGTGTTTGAGTCCGATGGGATTATCGATGGTGTCAAAACTTTCTCCGGTGCGGTTAACGGCGTTGATGATGGGCGGTTGGAGTTTAGCGACTTCGATAGGAAATAAATTAAGCGGAGTATTAGCTAAGAACTGGGATAAATTTGATAACAAAGCAAATTATTTTTGGCTTAATTTTGGTTTGTTGTTGTTAGCAACCATAATAATGTTTTTACTTTTAAAACGATTAAATAAAGTTTTTAAGGAAGGAAATTATTAATTATTTGTTGTTTCGGGTTTCGGGTTTCGCGTTTCGAGTTAATGGTTAAGAAATTAGAATTTTTATTATGATTATTGCTTGTATAGTTGTTACCGATTTAAATAATGCTATTGGCAAAAACAATAAATTGCTGTGCCATTTACCGGCCGATTTAAAGTTTTTTAAAACTACCACAATGGGATGCCCGATTATTATGGGACGAAAAACATTTGAATCAATTGGTCGTGCTTTACCGGGAAGAAAAAATATTGTGATTACCCGAAATAAAGATTTTAAATTTGAAGGTGTTGAAATTTATCATTCGGTAGAAGATTGTATGAAGAATTTGAAAGAAGAAAAAGTATTTGTAATAGGTGGTGCCGAAATTTACAAACAAACATTGCCTTTTACCAATGAAATTTACAGAACATTAGTAAAACACAAATTTGAAGCTGATACTTTTTTTCCGGAAATTAATCCGGAGCAATTTGATTTAGTTTGGGAAGAACAACATGTTATTGACGATGCTTCGACCACCTCGACAGGCTCGGGGCAGGATAGCTCAGCACAAGGAAATAATTTTGATTATACCTTTCAGAAGTTTGTGAGGAGGAAATAATTCAAAATCTTTCTTTATTATCTTTAATTATAATTAATGAAAAGAATTTTACTCATAACATTCTGTTTTATTTTACTGCAATCCTGCTTCGTAAATAACGCATTTGTACCTACCGGGTACGAACCAAGTATGCTAAAGGAGAAAAAAGATAATCGCCTGAATATTTCAATAACACCTTTAAATTTAATTAAAATTAATTACACAAGAGCATTAACAAATAAAATAGGTATGAATATTTCAAGTGCAAATTTTGACGGAGTAAATTCAATTGATTTGGGAGCTTTTCATTATTTTAATACCGAAAAATTTAATATTGATTTAGGAGGAGGATTTCAATATTTAAGAAATCGAGCGGCAATTTATAGAGTTATTGATAATGTGAGTTCAATTCTTGGTGGTTATTATTACACTCAAAAATTTAACATCTCCTTTTATTCGCCTTTCATAGCCGGTTCCTTAATTTACAAAACACAACGTAAAATTGCTTTAGGGCTTAGTTTAAAAGCATCGTACAATTTTATTGACGACTTTAATTATTATCAAAGAATTGATACCTACCAAGGAAAATCAAATCCGACACCGCTTGATGAGGAAACGCTTAACCTTAGACCCGATCCGTTTTTTTCGCTCGAACCTGCATGTAATTTTTACTTAAATAAAGAAAGAACTTCCATAAGAGTACAAGTTGGCTATAACTTCAGATATGCGACACTGGAACATAAATATAGTTTTATGCAATCTTATAATTATGTAAACCCATTAGTAAATGCCACAAAAGATCATCCAGCAATAAATCCAATAACTTTTAATATTTGCTTAGTTATTTATTTTAGAAAAAAAGATTCGAAGAAAAATTAATTTTTTATAAGCCGTTTTCAAAACTCAAACTTATACCCTACTCCCTTCACAGTTTTAAAATAATCGTCGCCGATTTTTTCGCGGAGTTTGCGGATGTGAACATCGATGGTTCTGTCGCCAACCACAACATCATCGCCCCATACTTTATCTAAAATAAATTCGCGGGTAAAAACTTTGCCGGGTTTGCTGCACAATAAGCTAAGTAAATTAAATTCTTTTTTAGGAAGAGAAATTTCTTCTTTGCCTTTATACACGATGTATTTTTCGGAATCAATTTTTATAATTCCCAAATCAATAAGATGCGAAACCGCAATGTCTTCTTTATGTCTCCTCAACAAAGCTTTTATTCTGCTAATAAAAACGCGGGGTTTAATGGGTTTGGTAATATAATCATCGGCACCCACATCAAAACCTGCAATTTGAGTGTAGTCTTCGTTGCGAGCCGTTAAAAAAGTAATGATGGTATTTTCTAATCCCTTTATTATTCTTAATTCTCTGCAAGTTTCAATGCCGTCCATTTCAGGCATCATTACATCTAATACAATTAAATGCGGTAATTCTTTTTTAGCAATGGTAATGGCTTCTTTTCCGTTAGAAGCGGTAAGAACTGCGTAGCCTTCTTTTTTTAAATTGTAGCTCAGAAAATCAAGAATATCCGGCTCATCATCTACCAATAAAATTTTATGATGAGAGCCGTCGTTCATCTTATAAAATTATTTCAAATCAAATAATGAATTAACGCCAAAATAACGGTTGCTTGTAAATCCTTCGGCGTACTTAACACCAATGGCTCTTCCAAAAATAGCATTTTTTGATTTTACAGTTTCTAAAAATTCTTCGCTCGAAATTGGTGTTTCGGGTTCTTTAGAACTCGGATTATAAAACTGTGATGAGAAAGATAAAATGGCCTGCATTTTTTTATCCATCACCTCTGTAATATCAATTACAAAATGCGGATGAATAAAATGATCCTGTATATAATGATAAACCGCTTTCGGTCGCCACGCTTTTTGTAATTTTTTTTCGTGACTCGTTTCAATTTTTACCAAACCGCTATAATAACAAGCATCGGCCACTAATTTAGCGGCGCGTCCGTGGTCAGGATGACGATCACTTACTGCATTGCATAAAATAATTTCGGGCTTATACAAACGAATTTTTTCGATAATTTGTTTCTGATGTTTTGCATCATTCACAAAAAAACCATCGGCCATTTTTAATTGCTCACGAAATTTGACTTTTAAAACTTTTGCTGCTTTTTTTGCTTCTTCGGTTCTAATTGCTGCGGTACCCCGTGTTCCTAATTCTCCCAATGACAAATCTAAAATTCCCGCTTTTTTTCCGGACGCGATATGTTTTAAAATAGTTCCACCGCAGGAGAGTTCTACATCATCGGGGTGAATTCCTATTGCGAGGATATCTAGTTTCATAACAAAGTATTTTTTGTGTCATTGGTTAACGGTTAACGGTTAACGGATAACCTTATAACTTATTTTTTCCCCTCTAGCCAATTAATTATTTCTTCGCAATCAGGTCTTTTTAATGTTGATACTGAATCTACCAGATGTCCTTCTTCATCAATCATGTATTTCTGAAAATTCCATTTTACCGAACTGCTTTGTTTTCCGTTTTTTTCTTTTTCGGTTAACCATTTATATATTTCGCACATATCGTCGCCTTTCACCGAAACTTTTTCCATCATTTGAAATGTAACGCCAAAGTTTTTAGTGCAAAAGGTTTTTATTTCTGCGTTAGTACCCGGTTCCTGGTGCCCGAAATTATTTGCGGGGAAACCAATGATAGTAAAATTTTTTCCTTTGTATTTTTCATATACTTCTTCCAACTGCTTATATTGTGGTGTAAATCCACACTCGCTCGCCGTATTTACTATCAATACTTTTTTGCCTTTCAGCGTACTGAAATCAAAATCCTGTCCGTCGATAGTTTTAGCTTTAAAACCGTGAATACTTGGTTTAGGATCGTCGCCTTTTTTACTTGCAAATGAAAATCCGAAAACCATGACTGAAATTATTATTATTAAATTTTTCATGTGTATTTAATTTTAATATCAATATTTATTATTTTTACACAAAGTTAAAA
>JAHEYG010000035.1 GCA_023251725.1 Sphingobacteriaceae bacterium
CTCGCTTTTAAAACAAATGGCGGCTCCAGTGTTTCTAAAAATTGTTTTCCTTCCTCTAAATTTTTATTGGTAAAACTTTTATACCGCGCAGTGGGCACTCCGTGCTTTATCATAAATTGTTTCGAAAAATCTTTGCTGCCTTCTAATTGCGCGCCATCTTTTTTCGGACCAATTACCGGAATATCTTTTAAAACTTCGTCGGCCAAAAAATAATCGTGTATTCCATTTACCAATGGATCTTCGGGTCCCACTAAAACCAAATCAATTCCTTTTTCCCAAACTAAATTTTTTATTGCCTCAAAATCATTCACACCAATACTAACATTCGTTCCGCATTGCACAGTACCCGCATTGCCCGGTGCAATAAATAAATTTTCGAGTTTTTTACTTTGTGCAATCTTCCACGCAAATGCATGTTCTCTTCCACCCGATCCTAATATTAAAACATTCATGTGCTTGTGTTTTGTTTTTTAATTGCCACATGGAATACGCCGTCTTCCTTTTTTCAATAAATTAAAGTATCCGGCTATTTCATGATTTAAATTTGTATAAAAATAAAAAATCCCAAACGATTTGTTCAGGATTTTTATTGAGATTATATAAAATTATTAGTAACGTCTTTTACTGAAACTCGCACTTCCGTGTCCCCTGCCTTTGGCTCTGGCTTTATTAATTCGAGCCTGCATGCCATCTTTCATTTTTTTATTCTTGGTACGGAAACGAGTAAATAATTGATGTTGTTCGGCTTTTTGTTTTGCACCCGGACGAGTTGGTTTATAAACCCAACCGCCAGCTGTTACTTGTTTACCGCCAAAAATTTTTGCAAAAAATCCTCTTCCTCTTTGTCCGCCGCGAGCAAACATATCGGCATGTCCGCCGCTGTGTTTAACTTTAAATCCGCCAAAGCCACCGCCGCGATGCTGATTTTTATGCTCGCGTTTTCGCCCACCTTTTGCCTGCGCCATTACATTGTTAGTAATGCCAAAAGCAAATAATAGAGTTACTATTAGTAATAGTTTTTTCAAGGCTTAATCAAGTCTTATACAATATTAATTAAAATTTGTTACAATTTCCACCATTTTACACGTTTTTTTGATATCTTTCGTTGAAGATTTTAACATTTTAATATTGATAATTAGCTGAGTAAGAGCTACTCGTAGGGCCTTTAAATGCTCAACACGCCTGTACACTCGCTGAACAATGCCATTTAATCTATGAAAGCCGAGGCACTGGATGTAGAAGAATTTATTACCCAATCGCAGCAACAGTTGATAATTGATGTGCGCTCGCCCATTGAATTTAATAAAGGCCACATTCCCGGTTCATTAAATATTCCGCTTTTTGAAGATACCGAGCGTGCCGAAATTGGAACCTTATACAAAATAAAAGGAAAGGAAGAAGCTGTGATGCGCGGATTGGAAATTGTATCTCCTAAATTGAGCGATTTCATTCGTAAAACAAAAAACAGTTCACAAAATAAAGATGTTTTTGTGTATTGTTTCAGAGGAGGAATGAGGAGTAATTCGTTTGGCTGGCTCATAAATATTTCGGGATTAAAATCCATTATCATGAATGGTGGTTACAAAGCGTACCGCAATCATGTTTTAAATTATTTTGAAAAACCGCATAAATTAATTTTATTGGGAGGCGCTACCGGTTCAGGAAAAACAGATATTTTAAAAGAATTACAGAAGCAAATGCAGGCGGTTGATTTAGAAAATTTAGCGCATCATAAAGGTTCGGCATTTGGGGCTATCGGACAAGAACCGCAATTGCCACAACAATTATTTGAACACAATTTATTTAACGAATTAAAAAAACAAGATATTACTAAAACTATTTTACTGGAAGATGAATCCATGACCATTGGTTATAATAAAATTCCGTATCCGTTTTGGCTGCAAATGAAACAAGCGCCCATTGTAAAAATAAAAGTACCGTTTGAATTACGGGTTAATAGATTGGTAAATGAATATGGCACGGCGCCGATTGAACAATTAAAACAAAGCATAAAAAATATTTCGGAACAATTGGGCATGAATAACGCAAAAGATTGTTTGCAGTTTTTGGATGAGGAGAAATTAGCGGATGTAGCGCGGCTCACACTTATTTATTACGATAAAGCCTATTTATATAATCACGAAAAAAAAGGATTGAAAACCATTATTGAAGTGGAAACTGATACTGATGAACCTGTTATTAACGCAAAAAAAGTAAGCGAGGCACTGGAGCACTATGGAAACCGTTAGATTAACACAATATAGCAAATCGGCCGGCTGCGGATGTAAAATTGCGCCGGCGGTATTGCAGCAAATTTTAAAAACGGATATTTCTTTTACTTGTAAAGAATTATTGGTGGGATATAATACCAATGACGATGCCGCTGTTTACGATTTGGGAAATGAGAATTGTTTGATTAGTACCACCGATTTTTTTATGCCCATTGTGGATGATGCTTTTGATTTTGGGAAAATTGCAGCGGCCAATGCATTGAGCGATGTGTACGCTATGGGTGGAAAACCCATTATGGCCATTGCTATTTTAGGATGGCCGGTTGAAAAATTAAGTGCCGAATTGGCGGCGAAAGTTTTAGACGGCGCCCGTTCGCAATGCAAATTAGCGGGAATTCCGTTGGCAGGCGGACACAGCATTGAAAGCACAGAACCCATATTTGGTTTATCGGTAAACGGATTAGTGCAAAAAAATAATCTGAAATTAAATAATACGGTTAACGAAAATGATTTAATTTATTTATCAAAACCGATTGGCACAGGAGTATATAGCACAGCGCAAAAACGTGGCGTATTAAAAATAGAAGATTATGCGGTTTTATTAAATACAATGACAGAATTAAATAGTTTGGGAAATGAGTTGGGAAAACTTTCTTATGTAAGTGCGATGACGGATGTTACCGGTTTTGGTTTACTGGGACATTTATTAGAAATGCTGGGAGGCAAAAAAGTTTCAGCTCTAATTGAGAAAAAAAATATTCCTGTTTTTGAAAATCTGAGTTTTTATTTAGAGCAGTTTATTTTTCCGGATAACACAACCAGAAATTTTAACGCCTATCAATCTCACGCAAGTGGCATGATTGATTTAGATTTTATGCAGTACTGCGATCCTCAAACTTCGGGCGGATTATTATTTACCATAAATGCAAAACATCAAAACGAATTCGAAACATTTTTAACCGAAAAAAAATACTTCGCTAAAAAAATTGGTGAAATTGTGAGTGAAAAAGAAAAGAAAGTAATTTTTGTTTAGGCTTTTGAGAATTTTTAGACCTTTACTTTCCTGGAAATCATTTCGACAATAGAACGCAGATGACGCTGATATTGCGGATAAAAGCGGATTACTTTATCCTTCATTAAGTTTTATTCCTAAATATTTTTATTTTGAAAAATAAGATCCGCGAAAATCCGTTCAATCCGCGTCATCCGCGTTCCGTTAACATAATCACCTAATCTTCCCGCTCTACAAAACTTTTGCAAACGTAATGGTTCACGGCATCTCTGAATTTTTGTTTGTGAGACGAACGAATTCCCATAATATAAATTCTTTCCTGGTCATCGTCATTATAAGTTATTACAAATCTGTTGCCGCTAATTTCGCTCACTTTTTTTATATCTATAAAATGCCACATTTTATTGCTAATGCCCGATTTTTTTATTTCAAATTTATCTTTATAAATAATGGCGTAAGGGTTTAACAACATCCATAGGCTGTGAAAAATTATTAAAACCGTAGGGGTTCCCATAATAAAAGCTATTGGATTAACTTCAATAATAAATTTATAAAGGTAAAATCCTGAATAGCAGCTTAGCGCCAAACACACGCCCATCCAAACATGAGAGCGCTCAAAATACTCGAGTGGCTTATCCTCTTTTTGTTTCTTCACATTGTAAAGTTAAGAATTATACCCGTTTAACATTTTTATTGTTCTTTCTTTTTTTATACTTGCTAATCGTAAATAAGCATTAATTAAGCTAATTTATCAATGGATTTATTGCTTTTTAAATAAATTATTGATATTTATGTAACTTATATTTTTATTTAGCGTTAAATAATTAAGAAAATGGGTCAGGTTAAACACATATTTACCATTGTTTTCATTGGGTTTTTGCTAAGCAGCAAAGCACAAACTCCATTAGCAGATGATCCTATTGCAGTAATGCTTGATAGTTTGGCGAATCGTAAAATATTGGAAATCGGATTTACACAACCTGCTTTTCCTAAAAACAATAAATACCATTTTAATGCCGATAGCATTCCGTTTTACGACGATTATACTTATGAAGCGCGTTTAGCAAAATTAGATGCCCTTTCGCCATTTGATTTAGTTTACAATTCGCACGTTCGCGGATTTATTGAATTGTACATGATGCGCAAAAGAACTTTGGTGAGTCGCATGATGGGATTGGCACAATTGTATTATCCGATGTTTGAGGAAGTACTCGACCGTTATAACATTCCTTTAGAATTAAAACATTTGGCGGTGATTGAATCTGCACTAAATCCAAACGCCCGATCTCGTGCAGGCGCTCAAGGTTTGTGGCAATTCATGTATCCCACCGGAAAATTATACGGCTTAAGCGTTACTTCTTACATTGATGACAGAAGCGATCCGTACAAAGCAACAATAGCCGCTGCCGAATATTTAAAAATGCTTTACGGTTTGTTTGGCGACTGGCAAATGGTTTTAGCCGCCTACAACGCAGGGCCGGGAACAATTTCAAAAGCGATTCGCCGTAGCGGAGGAAAAAAAACATATTGGGAAATCCGTCCGTTTTTACCAAAGGAAACACAAGGTTATGTGCCCGCATTTATTGCTGCTAATTATGTAATGAATTATACCGAAGAACATAATATTTACGGAGCGGTTCCAAAGAAAACCTATTTTGAAGTGGATACAGTAATTGTAAAAGAGCCAATGACCTTTGAACAAATTGGCGCAGCCCTCGATGTTTCTGTAGAAGCGATTCAATATTTTAATCCGCAGTATCGTAAAAATGTAATTCCTCCGGGAGGAAATTCATTGTGTTTGCAAAAAGATAAAATTGGTGCTTTCATTAATAATGAAACAGGAATTTACGCCGCCATAAAAGCTCAGGCACAACAAAACGAAGGATTAGCCAATAATAATATTAAAGAAATTCAAATCACGCATATCGTAAAGTACGGCGAAAAGTTAAGTAACATTTCGCGTAAATACGGTGTTACTATTTCTGATTTAAAAACATGGAATTACATTGGGAAAAGAGGACTTCGTCCGGGTAAAAAATTAATGGTGTATGTAAAACAACTGGCTCCGGGCAAACCGGAAAATACCGAAGTAAAAGCCGGAGAAAGTAATTTAGCGAATAACACGCCGTCTGTAAATCAGGATGCTAAAAAATTAGCTGATAATTCTTTACAAACCAGTTCCGATTCAAAATTTGTTTATCATAAAGTAAAGGCGGGCGATTCGCCGTATTATATTTCCCACCGTTACGGAATTACTTTAGATCAGTTAAGGGACTTAAATGGTTTAAGTAAAAACGCCACGCTTTCTATTGGGCAAATGCTTAAAATTAAAGCAGTGGTAAAGTGACCTCGACGCCCCGATAGCAATCGGGGTCGGCCACCAGTTCATTTCAATTTTATTTTGCTTTTTCTGCTTATTAATTCCAAAACTAATTCGGGTGGCCTTCCAATAATTGCCTTGTAACCGTCGATGATAATCGGACGTTCAATTAATTCGGGGTGTTCGGTTAAAATTTGAATCCATTCTAATTCAGAAAATTTTTTGTTTTTAAACTTCCTTAAAAATAATTCTTCTTTTTTTCTAACAAGGTCAAAAGCTGTGCAGCCGAGCTTAGCTAATAATTCTTTCAGTTCTTTTTTGGTGGGAGGTTTTTTTATGTACTCGCGAATTTCTATTTCACACTTTTTTTTATTTAAGATATTTAGCGCTTCTCTGCTTTTAGAACATCTGGGATTATGATAAATAATCATGTTTTAATAATTATTCGCTTAAGATAGTATTAATAATTTTACTTATCTCATCGGCCTTATAAACAATCATCGCATGATTTCCTCCTTTGATAATATATTCTGCCTTTACAAATTTATGTGGCAATAATTTATCGGCATCACCATGCATGTGAATAATATTTTCGTTTGAACCAGGTTGCGACTTCCAATTAATCACACATTTAAAACTACTCCTAAAATAACCTGCCGGCATGCTATTTACCATCTTAACAAACTCCGGCAAAAATATTTTTTCAAAGCCAACAATTCTTCTCACATTTCTTCCTAAAGCTCTGTTTAAACTTTCAGGAATTATTTTATGAATTGGAAAATACTTGAAGCATTTGATGGAAGAAGGAAGTTCGTTTGAATTTTTAGCACTTGAAATCAGAAATATTTTTTCAGCTGAAACAATTTTTGAAATCTCCACACATAACATTCCCCCAAAGGAAACTCCCAATAGATAAAATGGTTTTGTAGCAACAATTTGTTTTGCAATTTCCGCAGCGTAAGTTTGCATTGTTTCGTTAGAGCGCGGGGTGGGCCAATCTAAAACAATAATTTCGGCACCTTCAATTTTTAAAAAACGAAATAATTCCTTCGTTGTACTTAATCCGGGTATGGCATAAATGGTTTTCAAGATAATTCTCTTAAATGTAATAATTGTTAAGCACAAAATAAAACCTGCTTCGAGGCAGGCTTTAATGATCATTACATTAGTAATAAATTACCCTTTTACTTTAATCGTAACGTTCCCTAATTTTCTGTCAATGCCGTCCGGACCAGTTGCAATTATATCTTCCAAAAATATTCTTCCACCGGCCCTTACTCTTTTTATGGATTCTTT
The DNA here is from genome assembly GCA_023251725.1 of Sphingobacteriaceae bacterium. GTDB lineage: Bacteria > Bacteroidota > Bacteroidia > B-17B0 > Aurantibacillaceae > JAHEYG01. The sequence continues at coordinate 6,860 of JAHEYG010000035.1, forward strand.
TGCATCGTTTGACATGTTTGATCCAATGCATTTATATTCGCTAAATACATCGCCCTTTGCAGAAGCCACTGTAAAGGATTTTATTTTAAAACGCGCATCAAAATCAAAACCCGGAATATCTGCGCCTATTGCTCCAAATGAAGCCAACTCCAGTTTCCTCATATCAAAAGTACCGGCTACATATTTGCTATTGATTTTAATGAATGGTGTAGGTATTGCTTTAATACGAAATTTGCTCGGAGGTCCTTGTGCTTTTAAGGTTCCGTTTTCTTCTCGCGAGTAAACAGCAATTTCACAACTTCCTGTAGCAATAGGTTTAATGCTGAATTTTCCATTCCCATTGTTTATTAACGGCGCGTTATTGCCATTTAATTTTACAATCAAGTTTTTTGGTGCCACCCCGGCCGCGCTTATAGTAATATCGTTTAGCAAGCCGGCATAAAATACATTCATCTTATCTGCCGATACGGCCGATACCGGAGGCGCCACCGTAAATTTATCTTCAAACGGATAATATTTCATTTCTCCCAACTGATCTTTAAACTTTATAACCCCACTAACGGTTTGCTCACCCTGTCCGCTTGTTTTTACTTCATATTTTCCCATGCCGCCTTCTAATGAAACTTTTTCACCTTCATTAATTAAAGTATTGGTAATGGGATCGTACTTTGCGCCCATTAAAATTTGCATGTTCTCATCCTTAAAATCGCTCGAAGAACCGGCCAAAATAATATCGGCCATATAATTTTCGCCGCTGCGTATGTATTTACTTGGCGCTACTACTTTTGCAGCAAACTGATTTATTTTAACCACTAATTTTCCGGAAGCTGATGCGAACTGATTTATCATTTCGGTTTCTAAATTTTTTACATCCGATTCTATTTTTGATAAATTGGTAATCACCGCTGCCAATGGCAAATGGTAAAAATTTTGTATTTCCCAGTTTATTTTTACGCCGTCTTCCATTTCATTGGGATCGACAGGACGAATCATTTCTATTTTTGATTTCATTAATTTATAATCTTCCGGGTGCAAACGCGTTTCTCTTACCTTTTCCATTCCGTCAAGCATCGTCATTAATTTAGTTTGCAATACAGTTAATTTATCGCGCAATTCTTTTGCAGAGAAAGCGGTGTTAATTAAATTGGTTTCGTCTTTACCAATTAACTGGTAAGTGGGCGTATCGTAATCATCCATTTTTTCTACAAAACGTAATCGCATGGTGTCGGCCGTTTTCCAGTCTATTTTTTCAGTTATTTCAATTAATTTCTTTTTCATAACCTCAATATATTTTATCATTTCGGTAGTGAGTTTTCGTCCTTCAACAGCTTTTGTATAATAGCCTTTTGCCGATTGATTTTCGTTGGCCGCTTTTTCAAATGCACTTAACATAAGTTCGTTGCTTTGCTGCATACTGTTATTTGTTTTTTCCAAACTTTCATTTACAGTTACAAAACCTTTTAAAATATCGCGCGACACATTTAATGCCAACAAACACGTTAGTACTAAGTACATCATGCCTATCATTTTTTGTCGTGGTGTTTCTTTATTTCCGGCCATGGTAATAATTTTAGGGGATTATACCGGATATAATGGTTTGAAAATACTTTTTGTTACAGATTGTAACTTTATTTTTTATTGACGTTATGTATAATGATTAGGAGTAATCAAATGCCACGGGCATTCGGCGATTTTCAAAAATTAAATTTGTGTGTTATTCGCGATACCCGTGGCGATTACTTCTTTCCGCCTTGCATTAAATAAGCCTTTATAAGTTCATCTAAATTTCCATCGAGAACTCCTTCGGCATCTGTAATTTTTAATTCGGTGCGCACATCATTTACCATTTTGTACGGATGTAAAACGTAAGAACGAATTTGCGAGCCCCACTCTATTTTCATTTTACCGTCTTCCACACTTTGTTTTGCTTCGGTGCGTTTGCGGAGTTCTAATTCATACAACTGCGAGCGCAGCATTTGCATGGCGCGTTCGCGATTGCCTAATTGCGAGCGTTCGACCTGACAAACAACAATAATTCCAGTAGGTTTATGCAAGAGCTGAACTTTTGTTTCTACTTTATTTACATTTTGTCCGCCTGCACCACCACTTCGTGCGGTTGACATCTCAATATCGTTGGGATGTATATTTATTTCGATAGTGTCATCTACAATCGGATAAACAAAAACAGAAGCGAATGATGTATGTCGCTTCGCATTAGAATCGAAAGGAGAAATTCTGACCAAACGATGAACGCCGTTTTCTCCTTTTAAATATCCGTAAGCAAAATCGCCCTCTATTTGTAATGACACAGATTTTATTCCTGCAACATCACCTGCGTTATGATCGAGTTCAGAAACTTTGTAACCGTGCTTTTCGGCATACATCATATACATCCTCATAAGCATTGCTGCCCAATCGCAACTTTCGGTTCCGCCGGCGCCTGCGTTTATTTGCAATACACAATTAAGCGCATCTTCTTCGCTGCGAAGCATATTTTTAAATTCAATTTCTTCCAGTAATTTAAATGCAACGTTATATTGTTGCTGCGTTTCTTGTTCAGTAGCATCGCCGGTTTTAAAAAATTCGTGAAGAGTATTTAAATCGTCAATGGCACGAGTGAGTTCATCATAAGAAATGATCCAGCTTTTTTTTAATTTAATTTCTCTTACAAGCAGTTCGGCTTTTTTTGAATCGTTCCAGAAATTAGGGTCTAAAGTTTTTTCTTCGAGTTGTTCTACTTCGCCTTTTTTACGATCGTAGTCAAAGAAACCCCCGTAAGGTACCATGGCGCTCGGCGAGCTCTTTCAGTTGGTCGGAGGTAAACATGAAGCAAATTTAAAATAATTTTTTGATTAAATGGTCTTTCTTTCCGCCCCAGCTGTGCCCCTATCCTGCCCGCATGGACGGGCTGTTCAAGCTGGGTACGGACAGGTTGGGAAAATAAAAAATACTGTAAGCAATTATCATTATACATCCAAAAGTGGGCAATCCCATTATAAAAGCAATGTATAAATGCTGAATTACACCAATCACAATAAATGGTTTTTTAATTTTCTTCCAACCAATTAAAAGCGGGAACAGCAATTGATATCCCAAAATAAAATAAGTCAGCACTTTTAAGATCCCTACATGCTGATACAATTTTTCATACATCATCGGGAAACCAAAATCTTTAATTAAAAATATTTGCGAAATGGCATCTCCGCTTTGCCAATCCACATCCAAAATTTTTATTACTCCCGAAATAAAATAAACTAAACAAATTTGAATTTTAAGAGCTAAAACACCGGTGTTATGAATTGCTTTATCCAAATCAAAGAGATTTTCTTTTTTAATACTCATTCCCGAAGAAAGAAAAGTATTAAAAAACAATAATTGCTGTACTAAAAAATCGCCACCGCTTAAAGTTGTATAAATGGCATTGTTTATATTGGTTAGTAAAAACCAACACACAATGGCGATTAAACGCGCATAACGTTTTGCAAACAATCCCAAAATTGAAAAGCAAATAGTTGCTGTTAAAATAAATTTTGCCCTTAAAGAAGATTCTGTGTCATATAAAAAATAGGCCCACGATTTAATAAATCCTAATTGAACATTATTTTTATAAACGATGTTATGCTCTCCAAACAACAAATCGAAGTCAATTAACCAATACACACATTTTACCACTAAAAATAAATACAAAAGTCGCCGCAGCCATTTACTTTCGTAAGCCGACATGTAATCCGAAAATAAATATGTGTTTACTTTATTCACTTTTATAATAATGAAAATGCTGTTTGTTACTTCCCGCCTCTGTTATTCCCAATAAGATTTGCAATTGTTTAATATCTGTTTTTTCAACTTGATTTAAATAATTGATAACAATTTTTTTAAGAATTAAAAAGTTGATGTTGTCATTATTAAGATTAATGAATTCGTTTTTTTCTTCCACCGAACTGGCGTAATACCTCAAGGCATTTGAAAATCCCAATAAAAGCGATTCGTTACCCGACAAACGATTTTTTTGATGCGCCGAATTTAATTGGTAAAAAACATCTTTCCATTGGTTGTTGGTTTTATCATACTTAACATAAATATTAAAATTTTGTTTTGGTGTAGGAACAAATAAGGCCCACCGTTGATGAAAAAAAGGATACATGTAAACGTAGGAATAGGTGTACAGCTTTCCCTCATTATCGCTTTTAGGCCAGGTATAAATTAAGGTGCACACAAAATGCAGAACGAGAAAGCCTCCTAAAAATACCGTGGTAATTATTTTATGCCTATATTTAATGCTCTAATTTAAGGATTTCGAATGATAAGATTTAAACATTTCTCAAATTAACTGGTTATGCAAAAAAAACACTTTACTCTCGCCCTCTTACTTTTATCTTCAACTTATTTTGCGCAAAACAAATTACTCACCATTCAAGAGGCCGTTTCGAAAGGAAGAACAACTCTGGCACCAAAACGTTTGCAAAATTTAATGTTCATTCCGGGTTCAGAGAAATTTTCTTACACCGATAATAATATTATTAAAGTCGGAGAAAATGCTTCAGGCAAAATAAATGATTTACTTTCCCTAAAAGATTTAAATTCGGTTCTTAAATACAAGTCAAAAGATACTTTAAACGCCATTGGTTTTATAGAATGGAAAAACCCCAATCAATTTTATTTTTCCAATCCAAAATCTGAATTTATTTATTCCATTGATAAAAAAACGCTCGATTCATCCGATAAAAATTTAAACGATTATAAATTAGAAAACCTCGACGTAGAAAAAATTACACAAGCAAAAGCCTATACAAAAGAGTATAATATTTTTATTATTAAAGATGGGAAAAATATTCAGGTTGCTTCCGACGGCTCTTACTCTTTAGTATACGGAAAAAGTGCGCACCGTGATGAATTCGGAATTCACAAAGGAACTTATTGGAGCCCCAACGGAAATTTTTTAGCGTTTTACCGAATGGATCAAAGCGATGTGTTTGATTATCCAATCATCGATTGGAGTACTTATCCCGCCAAAAGCAAAAATATAAAATATCCGATGGCCGGAAGTAAAAGTCATTACGTGACATTGGGCATTTACAATTTAAAAACAGGAAATACCATTTATGTAAAAACAGAAGGACCAAAAGATCAATACCTCACCAACATACAATGGGCACCCGATGAAAAACATATTTACATAGCCGTGTTGAACCGCGAGCAAAATCACATGAAATTAAATGAATACGATGCTGCCACCGGAAATTTTGTTCACACTTTATTTGAAGAGAAAGATGATAAATACGTTGAACCTTTATTGCCCATGCTATTTGTAAAAGATGAGAAACAATTTATTTGGGCGAGTCGCCGCGATGGTTACCGCCATTTGTATTTATATAAAATTGATGGTACGCTCGTAAAACAATTAACCAAAGGAAAATGGGAAATTAAAGATGTTATGGGGATGAACGATGATTATTCGCAATTATTTTTTCACGCCAACGAACAAGGTCCCGCCGAACAGGATTTTTACTCAGTAAATACAAAATCGGGAGAAATGAAACGTTTAACAGAAGGTAACGGTTTCCATACAGCGGTTATGGACGAACATGAAAAATATTTTATCGACTATTTCAGCAGCTGTTATGTACCGCGTGAAAATTATATGGTGAATACAAATTCAAAAAAATCGTTTACCATTTTTAAAGCCGACAATCCGGTGAAGGAATATAAATTAGGCAAATGGAATTTATTTACAATTAAAAATTTGGAGGGCACCGATTTGTGTTGCCGAATGTTTAAACCGGTGGATTTTGATTCTACAAAAAAATATCCGGTGATAGTTTATTTGTATAACGGTCCGCACTCACAACTCGTCACCAACAGCTGGATGGCGGGCGGAGAATTGTGGTACCAGTACATGGCGCAAAAGGGATTTATTATTTTTACTTTGGATGGGAGAGGCACTTCGTGGCGGGGAAAAGATTTTGAGCAGGCCATTCACCGTCAGTTAGGCACCAAAGAAATGGAAGATCAGTTAAAGGGAGTGGAGTATTTAAAATCTCTTTCTTATGTTGACGGAAACAGAATTGGTGTTCATGGCTGGAGTTACGGCGGATTTATGACTACTAGTTTAATGACTCGAAATCCCGGAGTTTACAAAGTGGGTGTTGCGGGCGGACCGGTAATTGACTGGAGTTATTATGAGATCATGTATGGAGAACGTTATATGGATACGCCTCAGGAAAACAAAGAAGGTTACGGCAAAAATAATTTATTGAATTACGTTGATAAATTAAAGGGGAAATTATTAATGATTCATGGCGCGCAGGATGACGTGGTGGTTTGGGAACACAGCATGATGTATCAGAAAAAAGCGGTGGATAAAGGAATACAAATGGATTATTATGTGTACCCGGGGCATCCGCACAATGTTATTGGGAAAGACAGAATGCATTTGATGGAAAAAATTTGTAATTACTTTATTGATAATTTGTAAATTTATTTTTGGCTTTTTAAATGAAACAACGAGCAATAAATATAATAATTGCATTTTTGATATTTACAATGACTTGTCTAGCGCAAAACAGTCCGAAAAACAATTTACTTGATAGTTTAAACAAAGAGCGCGAAAAAGACAGGGGCATTTTTAATTTATATATTAAAAAATTAAAAGTAGAAATAATTGCGGGTGTATTTAGAAATAGAGAAACACCTCAGCAAGGATTTGAACCCATTAATTTTACTTACAATATTTATCTGCCGTTTCAATTCGATTTAAATTATGTGAATTTAAGAGCTAATGATAAATTATTAAAAATTAACATGACTCTAATTGCTCACCATTCTAAGTATGGTAATTATGCAATCGGGTTAGGAACAAGATTTAGTTTTTTAATTTTTAAAAAAATGTATTTGAGTTATCAAATTGGTTTGGTGTGGTGCGAATCGGTAAATAACAAAGCTAATGATGGTATTAACTACATGGGTTTTTGTTTGCATCATGAGTTTTCGTTAAGTTACATCCTTTCTAAACATTTTGAGTTAAGTGCTAATGCCGTTCACATTTCGAATGGAAATATTTTTAACGGGGTATATAACAACCAGGATGTTTTAGGTTTGGGCGTGGCTTATCAGTTTTAGTGTTTCTTGTGATATTTTATTTAAAATAGTAAAATAAAAATTCTTTATGAGACCCCTTTAATTTATATCAATTCATAAATCAATCTTTCCGTCAATCTATTTTGTTTTGTTAATTAATCTGTTTTTCTTAGATTTGCGTATTAATTCATTACAAAATGACAGCTGCAGCAATAAGAAAACAATTCGATGGATACTTTCCATTATTAACGATAAAGCAACAAGGTCTGCTTTTAGAAATGATAAAAAGTTTTTTGGTAAGCGACAAAAACAATAAGCGAATTACCCGCAAGCAATATAACAAAGAAATTAACGAAGCCGTTGCACGAATTGAAAAAGGTAAATTTGTTGAACACAAAAATGCTCTTAAGGAATTATCTAAATGGTAAAACAAAAATCCTTTAAAATTATCTGGGACCAAATTGCTCTCGATGATTTCAAGGAAATTCTTTCTTTCCTTTCTAAAAAAAGTTTGCAAGCTCCCGCTATTGTAAAAAATAGAATCTTATCCAGGTTGGAAATTATAAAAACTAATCCGCTGATATGTGAAACAGATAAGTTAAAAGATGATTCTGATAAAGATTACAGAGCATTTATCACTTATAGTTAAAGGATAACCTATCAAATAAAAAAAGAAAATCACCAAATTCGAATTATAAGAATTAGGCATACCAGCAGAGAACCGTTTGGTTATTAATCCCTATCTCGGTCTCTCAATCACTTCCATTTTTGTAACCGGATGAATTTCCCAAGAAGTGGCGCGCCAGTTTTTTTCACGACCGGGATTTGTATTTTCAGATTCATCGGCGTGTTCCTCATCAAAAAACATCCAGCCTTCAATTTGCACCCAACGCCCTAAAAATTTATCGCGTAATGATTTTGTACTCCAGTTAATGCCTTGTTTGCGCATAATGTCGCGCAAACGCGGAGTAACTTCCACAATAAAACGTTTTGATTTTGCTTCGTTCATTGGGTCCAAAATAATTTCGATGTGGGTATCATGAAAATAATTATTCTTGGCTTTGCAATTACAGCTTTCGGGTCCGCCGTGTTTTACCTCGTAAACATATCCCGTAATACGAACAGCTATATTATTATTCCAGCGCAATTTATCATTGCCGGGTTGCAAAATTTTTTCCAAAGTAATGTTTGTGTCAAAAATTTTCTCCTCCGGAAATTGATTTCTGTTTTTTAATTTATTGCTTTCGAGTTTTCTCTGGTCTTGTGCATTTCCTTCGGGCGGACAAACAGAATCAGGATTTGTAAAATTGTATTTCTTTTTTACATTTTGTGAATCTCCTGAGTTTTGCCCTGCACAATTAGCAAACAACAATACAACTAAATGAAGTAGTAGAATTAATTTTTTCAATGTAAAAAATGATTAATTTTTATCGTTTAATGATACCGCTTCGAAAACTTTTTTCTTTCCGTCTTTATGAAGTTTAACCAAAAAAGAATATTTTTTTCCAATAGCATATTTTTTTAAATCTTTGGCGAGAACTCTTAGATTTTTGGCACGGGCCGTAAGCGATTCTCCCAACATTACATGATTGCCTATGCAAGGTTTGCACTCGGCGCCGGGCGGACAAAACGGACATTCATACACCGACATAATGTATCCCGAAATATAACAAGTATCAGGCGAGGAGCCGCTTAATTCATTTATAGATTTTAAAGTTTTATACTTTGTTGATTGCGCTTCAAGTTTATTAACGGATAAACTTACAAGAACATAAAGTACTAAAGAGTTAAATATTTTTTTTCGCATGTTGAAATTTGTTTCTGAATAATTTTTTAATTTTTCTTTCCTGTAAGTTTTCTGTAGATAGTTCGCACAAAAGGTAAGCGAGAAGATAATCCGACTTTAAATTTCATAGCAAAAGAATATTTATTTTTTAATTCACTTACCCCTTTTCCTAAAACAACAATCAGCATTTCGTTGTGCGGGTACACAAAGGTTTCGGCTACACTATTAAAATCTTCTTCTTTCCAGCAATATTTATGAGTTTCGTAAACGTTACCGTAAACAGCACCTTGCTCGTGCAAAATTTTTGGCGTGGAAATAATAACAGAATCGCTGTGTTCGAGAGCAAGTTTCAAAAGTTTTAATCCTTCCTGCTTCGTAAAATGTTCAATCACATCCATAATCATGATTAAACCAAATTTATCTTTTAAGCCGGGCAACACATCCAATGCGTTCCCAAAATGAATTTTATCATAGATTTGATTTTGAAGTTCTGTAATATATTTCGGATACACTTCAATGCCTTCAATTCTTATTTCACGATGATTGTATTCTTTTACTGAATCGTTCGAAATATCGAGGTATTCGCGACACAAAAAACCATATTTGCCGAAACCCACTCCAATATCCAAAACACTTTTCGGACTTAAAAAAGTAACTACTTCTATTATTTGATTTATTTGATTTCCGGCACTAACAGGCATAAAAATAGACTTGCCACAAAGGTAAAAATTTCGAGTTAAATAACTATAAATTTTTTGATTTCTTATTGTATACCATTGAACGTTTTGATTTTTTTCGTAAATTAGTGTATGCGTTTAGTTTTGATATTAATTTTTGTAGGAAGCAAATTGTTTACTTCCGATATTTCAGTCGCCGACAAAATAATTTCGTTTGCTGTACAAAAAATAGGAAAGAAAGTTGATCGTGGCGAATGTTGGGATTTAGCCAATGCCGCTCTTAATTATGCCGGCGCTCAATGGGAACCGCCCTGGAACTTTGGCGATAAAATAGATTACAAAACACAAGCCCTTAAGCCCGCCGATATTTTACAATTTACCAATGTGAAATTTGTTTTTCCATTCGGCTCTGCAAGTTTTCCGAAACATACCGCCATCGTGTATAAAGTCCGATCGCTATCGGATAATAAAAAACAAATAACTTTATTGCACCAGAATTTTAATAACAAACGTTTTGTAGATACGCTTACTATTGATCTCGATAATATTAAGAATGGAAAAATAGAAGCCTACCATCCCAAAGCAAAAATATAATAAAACGGAAAGAATTTTAAATCGGAAATAGTTTGGTCGGTGCTTTCGTATTTATCGTAATAAAATCCGCGAACACCCCACACTGCTTATTTTTTCCAGTTTTCGATTTTAAGTCCGTGAATAGGCTCGTAATGCTTTTCGTTATTTGTAATAAGTGTCAATTCGTTTTCGATTGCGATTCCTGCGATTAAAATGTCAGATGTTCCTATTGTAATACCACTTTGTTTTAAATCTGCATAAATTTCCGCAGAGTTTCTTGCTGAGTCTTCTGAAATATAAATGATATTATTATTGAAGACAAACTCCTCAAATTCTTGAATTTGTTTCTCGGCTTTTTTATGCTTTAATCCACCAATAATTTCATAAAAAGTAATTATTGAAATATTTATTTGATCGAATTCCCTAAAGTAGTCTTTAAATTTGGCTATCACATTGGAATTACCTTTAAAGTAAAAGGATAATATATCTGTATCAATAAGGGCTTCTGTCAAGTTTAATTTATTTTTCTATCAGAAGTTCTATGGAAGTGCAGTTTATCTGTCAAGTCAGAAAATAATTCGTTATCTATTTCTTTCCACGTACCGGCAAGTTTAAGGGTATTTTCCTTTGATTTAAATTGCTGTTCGATTTTATTCAGAATAGCACTAACTTCAGTGAGCTTGTCTGTAGAAAGTCGCTGAATTAAACGAATTAATTTATTTCTGAGTCTGTTTTTTACTGTCATGTGACAAAGATACAAAAAATAATAATAACTTTTCAATGTCCTTGTCCCGGCAACAACGGCACTTACAAAATACAATACTTCGTTAAGCGGAAGTACTCTGCGAATTTTTTCTTAGGGATTTTTAATTTAAAAACTTGGTCCGCCCACATTTTACAATTGCCCCGTGTTAGTGCCAGTTTTTTCTTGTCCACCTAGCTTCGCCCTTTGCTTGATAAGCAACAAGTCCAAGTTTTTTGTCCCAGAACAAAGTTATAATATAGGTGTTGTCCTTAATTGTCTCGGGAAATTGATGATGTAAAACGTAACAAGAAAATGTCTTGGCGCCAATAGTTAATTGTTTTATTGATTTTATTGTGTCGGGAATAAAGGAACATTGAAAGCCCTTTAAAGAAAGAGATACAACACCCTTGTCCTGCTCAGAAGTCTTTGATAAGCCTATAAATTTTTGATACGGCGACGGCGCGCCCCAATCGGTTTTAGTCTCCTTCCAGTTTCCGGCAAATAATGGTTTTATATTAAGGTTAAGGAAATTTTGGTCGTTAGTGATAGAATAAATAATTATTGTGTCAGGGAGATAATTTTTATTTTCAAAAACCAAAGTGTCATTAGTTTTATATAGATTAACAAAGTCAAGTTGCTTTTCCGAAAACGAAAAGTCTTTCTCGTCAACCGTCCTCGAACAAAAAGGAAAAAGGAATATTAATATTGTCAAAAGTAAATTATATGTCATTATAAAATTGGCACTAACTACGAAATATAACTCAACTTCATCATATTGGTTCTGCCTTTTTCTTTCATTGGCATACTTGCAATATTTATAACCAAATCATCAATCTTTACTAAACCTTCTTTTTTAATAAATAATTTTAAATCAGAAATAGTTTGGTCGGTGCTTTCGTATTTATCGTAATAATATCCGCGAACGCCCCACACTAAACTTAAAGAGGTGAGCAGCGAATAATTATCCGTAAAAATAAAAACATTGGCTTTCGGGCGGTGACTCGCCAACTTAAAAGCAGTGTAACCGCTATTGGTCATGCTAATAATTGCGACCACACCCGAATGGTGCGCGAGCGAACAGGCATTAAAACAAATGCTGTCGGTAATATAAGTTTGATTTTTTATTACAGGTGCGTGCTCGCGATAATAAATAGATTCGCTTTCTTCCACCTGCGTAATTATTCTTCGCATCATTTCAATTACTTTAACCGGATATTTTCCTACCGAAGTTTCTGCGCTCAGCATCACAGCATCGGCGCCATCCATTACAGCGTTAGCCACATCATTTACTTCGGCACGTGTGGGTGTGTAACTGGTAATCATGCTTTCCATCATTTGCGTGGCAATGATTACAGGTTTAGATGCCTGAATACATTTTTTCACAATCATTTTTTGCAACATCGGCACTTGTTCCATTGGTAATTCAACCCCCAAATCACCGCGCGCTACCATTATACCATCGGTTAAATCAATTATCTGATCAATTTCTTTTATGGCTTCCGGTTTTTCTATTTTTGCAATTACCCTGGCGTGTTTTCCTTTATTTTTTATCACATCTTTTAAATCGGCAATATCAGTTACCTTTCTTACAAATGATAATCCTATCCAATCGAAATTATGTTCTAAGGCAAAATCTAAATCGCGCAAATCTTTTTCGGTTAAACAGGGCAACGAAATTTTTGTATTAGGAAGATTCACACCTTTTTTAGAAGATAAATCGCCGCCAATAATTATTTTACAATGCACTTCATCTTTTCCGTTTGTTTTTAAAACTTCCAACGAAAGTTTTCCGTCATCAATTAAAACCCTTTCTCCCACTTTTACATCTTTTGGAAATTGCGGATAGGTAATGTAAACTTTTTCGGCATCGCCTTCGCACTCGGAAGTTGTAATAATAATTTCTTTTCCGGGTTCTAAAACAACCTTATTATTTTTTACCATTCCAATTCGCAGTTTTGGTCCCTGCAAATCGGCCAGTATGCCAACGTGACGTTTATGTTTTTTATTGAGAATACCAATGTTTTTTACCGTTTTTTCAATTACCGAATAATCGCCGTGCGAAAAATTAACGCGGCAAATATCGAGGCCTTCTTCAAACATTTGTTCGAGTACGTTAATATCGTCGGTAGCTGGGCCCATGGTGGCTACAATTTTTGTTTTATTAAATAGTGGGTTCATAATTAAACACTAAATTACTAAATAGATTGGTACAAAAATTTAACTTTGTAATATTTAATTATTGCTATCAAAAATGCCAACTAAGCTTCAAAAATTCGCTGAATTTGATACGTTTGATAACTGTTTTACTTTATTTTTCGAAAATAGTAAGGAGGGACTCTCTTTAAAAGGGAAATGGCATGAAGCTTATTTTAAAAACAAAAATCCCATTGTGCTTGAATTAGGTTGCGGAAAAGGCGAATATACAATAGGACTTGCACAAAAACATTCTGATAAAAACTATATTGGTGTAGATGTAAAAGGCAATCGCATCTGGCACGGCGCAAAGGAAGCAGTACAAAATAAATTAAAAAATGTTGGTTTTGTGAGAACACGAATTGATTTTATTGCGAATTGTTTTTCGCAAAATGAAATTGATGAAATTTGGCTCACCTTCCCGGACCCGCAGCCGCAAAAAACACGCGAACGTCAGCGTTTAACCAATATTATTTTTATGGAACGTTATAAAAGCTTTTTAAAACCGGGCGGACTTTTTCATTTGAAAACCGATAGTACCAGTTTTTACGAATACACATTAAAAGTAATAAGAGAAAATAAATTTAATGTATTGTTTGCTACCGATGATTTATATTTGAATTGTCCGGCCGAGCGTGAAGAACTCGTTGAAATAAAAACGCACTACGAAAAATTATTTACCGATAAAGGCGAGAAAATAAAATATTGTTGTTTTACGATTAACTAAAATTAAAATGGAAAAAAGAAAATTAAAACAATTGCCACATCGAAAGCATTTTATTTCGAGCATGGCCAAAAATATTATTGCCGCTTTTTGCGTGCTTTGTTTTTCGTTACTAATGGGAATGATAGGTTACCATTGTTTATTTAATATTGGATGGGTAGATAGTTTATTAAACGCGAGTATGATTTTAACGGGTATGGGTCCGGTTGACAAAGCCGAGACAGATGGTGCTAAATTATTCGCTTCGTTTTATGCCATTTACAGCGGTGTGGCATTTTTAACTTCGGTGGCAGTGCTTTTTGCGCCGGTTTTGCATAGGTATTTACATAAATTTCATATGGATGTTGAGGAATAAATTTTTTATTTTATCTTCATAAATTATGCCAAAGGTACTTGTAATATCTGCACACCGTTTAAATCGTTCTCCGAGTCAACGTTACCGTTACGAGCAATACATTGATTTTTTAAAAACAAAAGGTTTCGAATTTACATTTTCTTATTTGCTGGGAGAAAAATCGGATTCTGTTTTTTACACGAAGGGATTTTCATTGGTAAAAGGCTTTATTCTTTTTAATTCTCTTTTAATACGAATAAAAGATTGGATGCGTTTTAATCAATTCGATATTATTTTTATTCAGCGGGAAGCTTTGTTTATTGGTTCTTCTTTTTTTGAAAAGCGTGCGGCTAAAAGCAAAGCCAAATTTATTTTCGATTTTGATGACAGTATCTGGATCATGGATACTTCGCCGGGAAATAAAAAATGGGAATGGTTAAAAAATCCAAACAAAACCAAACAAAATATTGCCAACGCCCATTTGGTAATTGCAGGAAATAATTATTTAGCTGAATTTGCTAAACAATATAATAAAAATGTGATTTTAATTCCCACTACGGTAGATTGCAATTTTCATTTACCTAAACCTGAATTAAGAAATAAAGAAACTTTAGTTATCGGATGGAGTGGAAGCATCAGCACAATAAAACATTTTGAATTAATTATTCCCGTATTAAAAAAACTAAGAGAAAAATATCAAAACAAAATTTCGTTTAAAGTTTTGGGGGATTCTACTTATGTAAATGAAGAATTACAAATAAAAGGAAGAGCCTGGAGTGTGATTGACGAAGTAAATGAAATAAATAGTTTTGATATTGGAATAATGCCTTTGCCCGATGATGAATGGGCCAAAGGAAAATGTGCTTTAAAAGGATTAACTTTTATGGCCTGCGGAGTTCCCACCTTAATGAGTGCGGTTGGAGTAAACAAAGAAATAATTTCGAACAACGAAAATGGATTTTTAGCAACCACCGAAGAAGAATGGATAGATTGCCTGAGCAAATTAATAGATTCAAAAGAATTAAGAAGCAAAATAGGAGAAGTCGGAAGAAAAACCGTCTTAGAAAAATATTCGGTGGAAGTAAATAAAGAAAAATATTTAAGCGCTTTTAAATCGTAAATTGTAAATCCAAAAATCGTAAATCTCCTAAACTCTCCCCTGACTAACCGCCACCATATTAGAAATACGGTATAACAGTCTCGCAGCAACGTTCGCATCCCAATCATCGCCTTTTGGTCCGGGTGTAACTTCATTAATATCAAAAGCAATTATTTGTTTTCCGGAAATAACAATTTTTTCAATTAAAAATAAAATTTGCTCGGTTTCAAAACCGCCGGCTACAGGCGTTCCGGTATGCGGACATAATTTAGGATCCAAGCCATCAATATCGAAACTTAAATAAACTTTTTGCGGCAATTCATGCACAATGCGGTCGCAAATGCGCGCCCACGAATCGCCGCGATACATATCGTGTTTTATGTCGCGGTCGAAAAAAGTTTTTACTCTGCCTTTCGAATTTTGTATTAAATTAAATTCTTCCTCGCAATAATCGCGTATTCCTACTTGAATTAACTTTTCGACTTCTTTTATTTTTAATGCATTGTACATAATAGAAGCGTGCGAAAATTCAAAGCCCTCATAAGCATTTCGCAAATCGGCATGCGCATCAATTTGCAAAACGGCATAGCTCCCAAATTTTTCACTCAGCGCCTGCATCATTCCCAATGGAGTAGAATGGTCGCCTCCTAACAATCCCACAATTTTATTTTGATTTAAAAAATGCAGCGCACGTTGCTTTACCCAATGGTTTAACCATAAGCAGCCATCATGAATATCTTTATTCGCCTTAAGCAATAATTTATTTTTACTAATGTCTTTTCCGTTTACCTGTGCATCAATAAGCGCCTCTGCTTTTTTTCTTAACGAACTGCTTTTAGTACGAATGATTTTTTCTTCTTTATCCAAACCAATTCCAAGATGCCAGGCATTTTTTACAGTGGGGTCAAACAAATCTACCTGATAAGATGCTTCATTAATCGCTTTCGGACCATTAACTGTTCCACCACCATAACTAACGGTTACCTCCCACGGTATTGGAATAATCACAGTTTCACACTCTTCCAATGTAAAAGGCAAACCGAACATTCCCGACTTTTTTTGTCCGATACCATTGGGGTCGTATGATTTTATTTTTTGCTGCTTATTCATTATTTCTGGTTTCTTGTTTCTGGTTTCTGGTTATTAATTCGAATGTTCTATTGTTCAAATGTTCGTTTGTTCAAATGTTCTATTGTTCAATTCTCACATCCCAATACTCAATACTCACATCTCAATACTCAATACTCAATACTCACATCTCAATACTCAATACTCTAAGGCGCTAATCTAAATATTTTCCAACCCTCATTTTCTTTCTTATAACAAATTCTATCGTGCAAACGGCTTTTTCTTCCTTGCCAAAATTCGTAATAGTTGGCGGTTATAACATATCCTCCCCAAAAATCGGGACGCGGAATTTCTTTTCCTTCAAATTTTTTTCGGAAACTTTCTACTAAATCTTCTAACTCTTTTCTTGATTTTAATTCGCTACTTTGCGAAGAAGCCCAGGCGCTTAATTTTGATTCTTCTGGACGGGAATTAAAATAATTATCACTTCGCTTTGCATCGCACTTTGTTATGGTTCCTTCAACTCTAAGTTGCCGCTCTAACTCGGGCCAGAAAAAATTTAATGTTACATTATTGTTTTTTGAAATATGAATCGCTTTTTGCGAATTGTAATTGCTGTAAATAAAAAAATTATTGTTTTCAAATTCTCTCATATACACAATGCGCGAGCTCGGTTTATTATCAGATGTAATTGTGCTCAATGTGGTTGCCTGCACTTCCGTAATTTTTGCCTCTACCGCCTGCGCCAGCCAAATTTCGAATTGCTCAAATGGATTTGCTTTTACATCGGCCTCACTTAAAGTGCCTTTGGTAAAATCTTCCCTTAGTTTTTTTATTTCGTCTCTGATCGCGTCCATATTAATACTAACAAAGTTAAGATTATTATCTATTCTCGCAATGGAGAATCCGAAACGCAAAAAAAATTCATTAATCCTTTAATCCTAAAATCCTTTAATCCTAGTCCTTTTTTCCTTAAATTAGCACCATGCAAGACCGGTTTTTAATAGCGCATCCTATGTTGAGCGACGGATATTTTAAACGCGCCGTTGTTTATTTAACCGAAGACAGCGAAGAAGGTTCATTGGGATTTGTATTAAATTTTAAAACTGAACTTATTTTAAAAGATGTTTTCCCCAGTATAAAAAACGGCAATTTTCCTATTTATGAGGGTGGTCCGGTTTCGAAAGATCAGTTGTATTACATTCATAATTTAGGAGATGAAATTTTAAGTGAAAGTATTAAAATTGAAGATAATTTATTTTGGGGAGGAAATTTTCAGGAGCTCTCGCATTTAATTGACGAAGGAAAAGTAAATCCGCAGGACATACGTTTTTTTGTTGGCTACGCGGGCTGGACAGCAGGACAATTAAAAGAAGAACTCATTCAGAAAGCCTGGTTTACCGGCGAATCAAAAACGGCGAAAGTTTTATTAAGCAAAGCAGATACTTTATGGGGAGAAGAATTATCAAAAATAAAAGAATCGTATAAAGTTTTTTCAAAAATCGGATATGATCCAAATTTAAACTAGGCTTCGACGTCCCGATAGCTATCGGGATAGCCAGCGGCATCAAAAAAACCAATTGTAAATTGTAAATCATAAAATTGTAAATTGAAAATAGATATTATAACCGTTTTACCAGAATTATTAAAAAGTCCGTTTGAGCATTCTATTTTAAAACGTGCTAAAGAAAAAGGTTTGGTGGAAATTAATTTAATTGATTTGCGCCATTATGGTATTGGAAAACATAAACAAGTGGATGATTACGCTTTTGGCGGAGGCGCCGGAATGGTAATGATGATTGAACCAATTGCGAATTGCATTAACGATTTAAAATCAAAACACAACTACGACGAAATTATTTTTATGACGCCGGATGGTGAAACCTTAAATCAAAAAACGTCGAACAAATTATCGCTGCTAAAAAATATTTTAATTTTGTGCGGCCATTACAAGGGTGTTGACGAACGCATCCGCGAACATTTTATTACTAAAGAAATTTCTATCGGCGATTATGTTTTGTCGGGGGGGGAATTACCCGCCGCCGTTTTGTGCGACAGCATTATTCGTTTATTACCGGGAGTTTTAAATGATGAAACCTCGGCGCTCAGCGATTCGTTTCAGGATAATTTATTGGCACCACCCGTTTATACCCGTCCGGCCGAATATAACGGTTTGGCTGTACCCGACATTTTATTAAGCGGTCACAACAGCAACATCGAAAAATGGCGGCATGAGAAATCTTTGGAGAGAACTAAGTTGAGGAGGCCGGATTTGTTGAAATAATTATTTTCAAAACCAGACATGAAAATTAATCTTTTTTTTTCTTTACTCACATCCATTTTATTTCTCGTTAGCCAACACTTAACTTGTCAAAATGATTCTGCACTGATTTTCTATAATAAGAATCTCGAAATATTTAATCAAACTAACAATAAATTAGGATTAGCTCAAACATTAAATGCGATATCGGTTTTAAACTTAAAGGGTGGCGATATCATAGAAGCTTTATACAATGCTGAAAAAAGTTTTAGTGTTTCTAATCAAATTGGTTCTCCCGAAAATATTAAGAATTCGGCAAATACGCTTATGAAAATTTACCGTTTGCAAAATAAACCGGCTAAGGCATTGGAGATGTATGAGCTTTATATTTTAATTCGTGACAGCCTTTATAAATCTAAAGCGCGCGAATCGGCAAAAAAACAACATTTCAAATACGAATGGGAAAAACATGAGGTTCAATTAAAAGCGGAACAGGACAAAAAAGATGCCATTTGGATTAAAGAAAAGAAAAAACAACAATTTATTATTTGGTTTGTAGCGGCAGCAATTATAACCGTTGTTATGTTTTTTTTATTTCTATATAAAAGATTCCGTATTAGCAGAGAACAGAAGAAAATCATAGAAGTCCAAAAAAAGAAGGTCGAAATTGCTTTTGCCCTTCTTCACGAAAAAAATAAACAGGTTGTAGACAGCATAAATTACGCAAGGAGAATTCAACTTGCATTAATCACTTCAGAAAATTATATCAGTAAAACTCTAAATAAATTAATGCCCAAACATGATTAACCACAACAAACACAAAATAAAATTATTGATGGTTCTTCTAACGGCCTCATTAAACACTACTTTTTTTTCGCAAACTACAGAACTCGACTCACTAAATCAAATACTTAAAACTTCAATTCATGATTCTACGCGAATTAATGTGCTTGTTAGTTTAAGTGAAATTTGCGAAATTAATGACATTCTTAGTTACGGTGAAGCTGCTATTAAACTGGCTGAAACAAATTTAAAAAAAATTCCTACTCCATCAGCCGAACTTAAATACTTGTATCTAAAAGGTATGGCCACTTCATTTAATAATTGCGGATATGCTTATAAAATAATTGGAAAAACTTCTTTGGCTCTGGAATACCATCTTAAAGGTCTCAAAATTCATGAGGAAATAAAAAACGAAAAAGGTACAGCAGGCGCTCTGTTAAACATCGGTAATATTTATAACGATAGAGGCTATAATGATGAAGCGCTTAAATATTTTAGAAAAAGTCTTGAAATACAAAAACGCATAAATGATAAATCCGGCATTGGGTATTCGCTTTTAAATATAGCCGTTTTATTATTTCACCAAGGAGATATTCCAGGTTCGTTGATTAACTATCATGCATGCCTGAAAGTTCAAGAGGAAATTAGCGACAGTTCGTCAATAGCTCATACCCTAAAATTTATCGGAGAAGTATATTTAGATCAAAACGACCTTACTAAGGCCGTGGAATATTATACAAGAGCAGAAACTATTTTTTTGCGAATACAAGATAAACAAGGTATTTCCGAATTGCTTGCCTACTTCGGGCAAATTTATTTACTGCAAAAAAAAGTTGATAAAGCGCTTGAACAATTTAATAAGAGCCTTCAGTTAATGGAATCTATTCAAGATTTTAATGGAATTGCCAATGCAAATAACAGTATTGGATTAATTTATTTTAATCGTAGCGACTACAAAATCGCACTTGAATGTTTTAAAAAAAGTCTTGAAATTTATGAAAAAATTCAAAGCAAGCAAGGAACCGCTTATGCTCTTATTAATGTATCGAAAGCATTTTTTCAATTAGGTGAAACTTCAGAATCGTTACGTTTTGCTGAACGCGGTTTAAAATTAAGCAGCGAACTTGGATATCCCGACAATATTAAAGGTGCCGCCGATTTAATAAAACATATTTATGTTAAACAAAAAAAGCCAGGAAAAGCCCTTGAAGCATTTGATTTATTTATTCGAATGAGCGACCGTCTTAATAATGAGAATAATCTTAAGGCCGCCAGGAAACTACATTTTAAATACGAATGGGAAAAACGAGAAGCAAAAATAAAATCAGAGCAGGACAAAAAAGATGCCCTAACAAAAAAGGAGCAGCAGGTGCAAGAACTTATTAAACTTTTTATGATTTCCGGATTTGCCTTGGTGTTATTATTTTCAATAATTATGCTTAATAGATTTTTGATTATTAATAAGCAAAAATTGATTATAGAAGAACAAAAAACAAGCGTTGATTTGGCTTACAATCAGCTTCATGAAAAAAATAAAGAAATACTTAGTAGTATAAATTATGCCTTAAAAATTCAGAATACCTTGATCACTTCCGAAAAGTATATTAATAATTCTCTAGAACGATTGAACAAAAATGATAACTAAAAAAATAAATTATTTCTTTAACTCAATCCCCTCATCCCCTAATTTATAAGGCATAAACGTAAAAATAAACTGAAACATTTCTTCGGTGGTTTGCATGCTTTCGTTGCCTTCGCCCTGCTCCACCTGACGCGGCGGATGAAAAGGATTTAATTTATTTTGCGCGGTATTGTCATACGTTCCGTAAACGTGTATCACCGAACCTTTCGCAAGTTTTACCGGATGTTCGTACGAATAATAATATTGCCAGCGAAAATCCCAATTATTTATTTTAATTAATTTAATAGTGTCGCCTTGGGGTGCAATGGCGTAAGCCACAAAAACTTTTCCCAGCAAATGCATGTGTGGATTTACAGAAAGAATCGAAATATCATTCTCAATTTTAAAAAAGGTATGAAATGTTTTTATTTCGTTAGGCGGAATAATTAATTTTGGTTCTATAGGCGAAATTCCGAATGTTCCCATTTGCGTTTCGTATAGCGGGCGCTTCGGCGGCGTTTTTCTAAAAAAAATATTCAAATAAGAACTGTCCAGCAAATCGATGTTACTCGGACCGTAATGAATATTTTTTAAAAAGAAGGCACCGTTCTTACTTAATTTAAATCCGCCAATATCTTCGTTATAAACCGGCGGCGTATAACCAGGCAAATAATAAATTACATTGGGTAATAATTTTGGAAGCGCCGGTTCTTTTTTATCGGTGTAAGTCAAACCCATTTTAGAATAGGCATCCACAAAATTATTTAAGGCATCCGCTAAATTACTTTCTCCTGCAAAATAATTAAAGCTTCGTGTTTCATCGTAGCTTAATAAATGTCCGTTTACATGATGCAATAATTTTCTTTGATTGGGAACAAACTCAACATACTGCACAAAAACTTCTGAATCTAATTTAAAAGGAAATTTCACCATTAAAAAAGCATCGGTGCCGTTTCCTTTTATAACAATGGGTTTTTGCATTTTAATTACCATATCAGGTTTCCCAAAAAAAGAACCGGTATAAAAAACAGGCGCTTGCGGTTCTTTCGCCGAATCGCCGCGCGGCATTTTATTTTCTATCCATGTTTTTATTAATGCAATATTTTGTTCGCTCAAAATTCTTTCTCCCATAAAATGCGAATACTCAGGATCGGCCGGCCACGGCGGCATAAATTTTGTTTGCGTTACAAATTTTATTTTAGCTGCTTTTTTTACTGCATCATAATAAGAAAGTAAATTAAAAGGACCTGATTCGCCTTTGCGGTGACAAGGAGTACAGTTTTTAAAAATAATTGGAGCAATGTGTTCGCTCCAGGTTACATTATCGGGAATGGAAATTTTTGTCGTTGTTTTATTATCGCCGCAGGAAATAAATAAAATAATTACAAGAAATAAAAAGATATTTTTCACAATATGCATTCGCAATAAAGATACGAATTTAGTAATTGTAATACGGCGATATCATTAAGTAAACCACCACGCCCGTAACAGTAACATAAAGCCATATAGGATAACTGAAGCGGGTTAATTTTTTATGTTTAATGCGCTGGTCGGTTAAACCGTAGTAAAACGACAATAACACTAATGGCAAAACAATTACTGCCAGTAAAATGTGCGATAATAAAATAATTAAATACACAGGTTTTATTGATGCAACGGCGGCTTGCTCGGCAGCATCCATTATTCCGTTATGATTGGTATCGCCGTATTTTGTATCGGCAATAAAATAATGCGCGGTAACATAACTTACCAAAAACAAACTGCTCAATGCAAATGCGGTGAGATTTATTTTTTTATGCAGTGCAATGTTTTTCTTTTTTATGGCGATGAGCGAAAAAATTAAAAGTATCGTGCAGCTCCCGTTTAAAAAAGCATTAAGCATTGGCAGTTTAAAAATAAAAGCAGGAATTTCATCCGGAACCGGAAAAACTTTTTGATTTAAAAGCATCACCGCTAAACAAATTACAACAGTGGTAATCCAAATAGAAATTTTTATGGCTTTTTCGTTGGCGACTGTCAGAAAGTTCGACATGCTAATTCAGAATTTTATATTCGCCCTTAAATTTTGTAAATACAGAGGTCTCGCAAAATAATCTGGCTTCGCACAAAATTTTTGCGTTTTGGCTGGTGTAATTTAATTCGAAATTAATTAAAGTATTTTGAGTGGGAATAATCATGCCCATGAATTTGATATTGTCGCCATTAACCATCTGCAGTTTTTTATTGAGATGATCTTCTAATAATTCCTTAATAATTTGAATTTGTAAAACTCCGGGCACCACCGGCATTTCCGGAAAATGGTCCTTATAAATTATGTGCGCCGCATTTAATTCAATTAGACCCTTCACCGAATTTTCGAGTGGCGAAGCAGTTTCCTTAACAGTATAAAAATCGTTTTTTAAAGACATCACTCAATAATTTTT
>JAHEYG010000108.1 GCA_023251725.1 Sphingobacteriaceae bacterium
TTGGTGATAACATTACGCCGTTAATTATTTCACCGCAAGCACGCCATCCGTTTTTGTATTACGCTTGGTTCGAATTTTCTGTAAAAAATGTGTTGAATAAAATGAAACCCGATTTGTTTTTATCGCCGGATGGTTTTTTGAGTTTAGGTGCCAATTGCAAACAATTGCCGATAATTCACGATATTAATTTTTTGCATAATCCTAAAGATGTAAAGCCATTGACACGCATATATTATAATTATTTTTTTCCGAAGTTTGCACAAAAAGCAACGCGAATTGCAACTGTTTCTGAATTTAGCAAAAAAGATATTTCTGATAATTATAAAATTGCGCCCGATAAAATTGATGTGGTTTATAATGGTATAAATTCTTCTTTTAAACCGGTGGATGAATTGACGAAGGAGCAAACCAAAAAAAAGTTCGCCGCCGGTAAAAATTATTTTTTGTTTGTAGGAGCAATGAATCCGCGCAAAAATATTCCGGCGCTGATAAAAGCCTTTGATGATTTTAAAAAAGAAACTAAAAGCGATTTTAAATTAGTATTGGCCGGACCTCATTTTTATGGAGTGACTGATATTTATAAAACTATTGATGAATGCCAATTTAAAGGCGATATTATTTTTACGGGAAGATTAAGCAACGATGATTTAGCCAATGTAACGGCCTCGGCATTTGCCTTGACTTTTGTACCCTATTTCGAAGGATTCGGAATTCCGTTAGTGGAAGCCATGCAATGCGAAATTCCAATTATTACCGGCAATGTTACAAGTTTACCGGAGATATCAGGAGATGCGGCGTTATTGGTAAATCCGTACGATTGCAATGAAATAAAAAATGCAATGGTAAAATTATATGTAAGTAAAGAATTGCAGCAACAATTAATTACCAATGGGAAATCAAGAAAAAATAATTTTTCGTGGGATAAATCAGCAAATTTATTGTGGGAATCGGTAGAGAAATGTATAAAGTAATCTTTTGTCTTTAAACTTTGAACTTTAATCTTTTGTCTTTAATCTTAATACTTTAATCTTTATACTTCTACCTTACTTCTATAAATTAACTTCCTCATCATAACTCGATCCCGTTCCGTATCCTAACCTCTTACCGGTTCTTAAACTGATGCTATTAGTTTTTTCCTGCATTTCGGTTACACTTACTTCTTTTACTGCATCAAATGGCGGAATATATAAATCAAACGAAATAACAAATATTATTAAATCGTTAATGGCTTCTTTTAATTGTTCTAAAGTAATTGGCTCATTCGAAAAAGTGTTATATTTTATTCCAAGGGGCGATTTGGCCTCAATGAAAAAACGCATTTCGCGATTAATAAAAACGCGCGCCACTAAATATCCCAAATCGTTCATTCGGTTAAATTTAAATGAATCGGCTAAAAAATTATAAATATTAATTACACCGCAATACGAATTTAATTCGTTTTTTTTGATGTAACCGGTTTTAAACATTGGGTGCGCTTTATCAAATTCAAAAACATTACTGTGCATGTAAAAATCCAATAAATCACCGGCCACTTTTAATTGCATGGTATGAGGATTGATATCGAAAAAATTAACAGTTACCCGTTTATCCACTTTTTCTACTTCCGTTTTTAAATCAACCGAAACCGTTTTGCAAATTTCGCGCATCATATCAAAAACGCTCATTGTGTTTTTAAACACATCCTGTTTCATGGCCGATTTCTCCTTAAGGAGTTTAATAATTTGTGTTCGTTGAGTGGATAATTGATTGCTCATGATTAGTTTATTCGTTAATCGTAACTTGTAATTCTTAATTATTTAATACGCTAAAGCAAATAACACCCTTTGCTTGCTTGGTTTACCGCTATAAATGCATTTTCCTTCTTCACTTTTATTATTTAACGGAATGCATCTGATAGTGGCTTTGGTTTCTTCTTTTATTTTTTCTTCTGTTTCAGTTGTTCCATCCCAATGCGCACTTACAAATCCCCCTTTTTCAGAAAGAATCTTTTTAAATTCGTCATACGAATCAGCAACGTGAGTGGATTCACTGGTGCGCCGTAAGGCTTTGTTAAATAAATTATTTTGTATATCATTTAAAAGTATCTCAATGTAATTATCCGCCCCATTTACCGAAATAGTTTCTTTGCTTAAATTATCTCTGCGTGCTACTTCAATTGTACCATTGGCTAAATCGCGTTCGCCTAATGTAACACGAACCGGAATGCCTTTTAATTCGTACTTGGCAAATTTCCATCCCGGACGCTGATTGTCTCGGTCATCATATTTCACACTTATGTCTTTTGCTTTTAATTTAGAAACTAAATCCAAAGCCACTTCCGAAACTTTTTTCAAACCTTCTTCGCCTTTGTAAATGGGCACAATTACTACTTGCGTAGAAGCTATTTTAGGAGGAAGTACCAGACCGTTATCATCGCTGTGTGCCATAATTAATGCGCCCATCAATCGGGTAGAAACGCCCCACGATGTGGCCCAAACATATTCGAGCGGACCTTCCTTAGTGGCAAACTTCACATCAAAAGCTTTGGCAAAATTTTGCCCTAAAAAATGTGATGTTCCGCATTGCAATGCTTTTCCATCCTGCATCAATGCTTCAATACAATAAGTTTCAAGGGCGCCTGCAAAACGCTCGTTGGCTGTTTTTACTCCGCGAATAACCGGAATGGCTAAAAACTCTTCCGTAAAATTGGCGTAAACCTCCAGCATTTTTTCTGTTTCTTCAACGGCTTCTTTTGCGGTGGCGTGCGCCGTATGACCTTCCTGCCATAAAAATTCGGCAGTACGCAAAAATAATCGTGTGCGCATTTCCCACCGAACAACATTGGCCCATTGATTAACGAGTAAAGGTAAATCGCGGTATGATTGTATCCAGCTTTTATAAGTGTTCCAAATAATAGTTTCGGAAGTAGGACGAATAATTAATTCTTCCTCGAGTTTCGCATCTTCATCCACAATAATCCCGCCTTTCTCATCATTTTTTAAACGGTAATGTGTAACCACCGCACATTCTTTTGCAAAACCCTCAACATGCGAGGCTTCTTTGCTAAAAAAAGATTTTGGAATTAATAATGGAAAATAAGCATTAACATGTCCGGTATCTTTAAACATTTTATCGAGATGCTTCTGCATATTTTCCCAAATACCATATCCGTAAGGTTTAATAACCATGCATCCGCGCACTGCACTGTGATCGGCTAAATCGGCCTTAACCACCAATTCGTTATACCATTTACTATAATCTTCGGCACGGGTAACCAATTCTTTGCTCATACTCTTTGTTAAAAACGTTAAAAAAAATGTTACTAAAACTGTTTAAAAAATTCAATTCCTAATTAGTGCTAAAGCCACTAATATGTGGCATAAGTTTTGTAAATTTACATAATAAATCTCCGCATAAAATTATTTTTTATCCAATTAAAAAAAAATATTATGAAAAAGGTTATTGTAATAGCAGGTGTAGCATCCATTTTAATGAATGCTTGCATGAGTACAAAGTTAGCGACTTATAACGATGATGTGTATTCTAATCCGGCCGAAGAAAAACGTGAGCAGGCGCGTTTAGCTGCTGAGCAAAAGAAAAAACAGGAAGAAGCGGCTAAAAAAAAGCAGGAAGAATTAGCGGCGCAAAAAGCTAAAGATGATGCTAATCCGCTTTATAAAGATCCGCAATATAATAAAGACGATTATTACGATTACCAATATGCTTCGCGCGTAAAACGTTTCAATAATCCGGTTAACGGTTTGGGTTTTTACGATAATTATTATACAAATTCTTATTCTTATAATAATAATCCTTCCACGTACGGCAACAGTATTTACGGCTCTTACAATTGGTGGCCATCTAACTATTTTGGTAATCCGAATGGTTGCGGTAATTCATATTCTAATTATGGTTACAATAATGGCTATAATTATAATCCTTACAGTAATTACGGTTATGGTAATCCTTACAATTCTTACGGCTCCGGAAATTCATACGGAATGGGTTATATGAACGGTTACAACAACGGTTACAACAACGGTTATAATAATGGTTATTACGGTTACCCTTACGGGGGAAGTTATTATGGTAGCGGATACAATTCAAACACGAATGGAAATTGGGGATATTATAATAGTTATGATGCCAACAGTTCTTATGGTAAAACCAATGCCCCGCGAGGAAGTCACGATGGTGGTAATGGCGGAAGAATTTCAAATCCCGGAAAACCTTACGAAGATGGTTTAGTTTCAAAATATGTTCAAGGTGTTGCCAACACTCAGGAGAATTCACCAAAATTTACGGAAGTGGAAAGAATTAATGGTGGAGGAAAAACCAATGAGGGCGGAAATAATAATTACATTCCTGTAAATACTATTAATTCAAACCCCGGAAGGCCGAACGGAAATAATAATGGTTTTGATAATGCAAATCAACCACGAGACGGGCAAACAAATTCTAATAATAATAACGATGCGGGTTTTAATAATAACACCAATCAGCCCCGCGTAATAAATAATAATAATCCAAAAGGCAATAACGGATTTCAGCAAACCGAACCAATTCAAAATAACGAACCGCGAAACCCCAGAGGAAATGTGTTTGATAATGTACCAACCCGTTCAGATAATGGAGGTGTTTCAAATCCTACAAGTTCCCCAACATCTTCTCCTCGCGGAGGCGGCGATACGGGTGGTGGCGGAAATAGCAGGCCACGTTAATTTATAATTAATTATTTTTTTATGAAGTGGCTTCTTCTTTCAATAGTTTTTCTATTGACAAGTGTAAAAAGTTTTTCTCAAAATGATTTAGATGCTTTGCGCTATTCGCAAACAGGGGTAGGAGGCAACGCACGTTTTGTTAGTATGGGAGGAGCTTTTGGTGCGCTCGGTGCCAATACAAGTTGCTTAAATTTTAATCCAGCGGGCATTGGTATTTATCGTAAGGGCGAAATAAATATTAGCCCCGGAATAAGATTTACAAGTGTAGGCTCAACTTATAATAATTCCCAAAATAATAATTTTACGCCTTCATTTATTTTTAGCGGATTAGGATTAGTAGGTAGTTGGAAAGGTCAAATAAGCGCCGACGTAAAACACTCGGTGGGTATTTCACATAGTCAACTTCAAAATTTTAATACCAATACTACCGTTCAGGGTTATGGTAATAAAAAAACGATAATGAACGATATTATTGATAATGCAGGAAGTAATTCTCCCGCTAATCTCGATCCTTCTTATAGCGGTATGGCGTTTAATAATTATTTATTAGATACACTCAATGGAAAATATTACGGATTTATTGATCCCAATAAAAACATGTTGCAAACTAAAAGTATAACT
Source organism: Sphingobacteriaceae bacterium (assembly GCA_023251725.1). Lineage (GTDB taxonomy): Bacteria > Bacteroidota > Bacteroidia > B-17B0 > Aurantibacillaceae > JAHEYG01. The sequence goes on from JAHEYG010000108.1 coordinate 5,322, forward strand.
GCCACCGGGCATGTTGATGAATTGGCATTTGGATATACTTATAGTTTTAAAGAAAAATTTTATTTGGGTGCAAGTTTGGGTGTGCCGCTTATTAAATACGATTACAACGGTGTGTATACCGAAAGTGATGATAAAGACTCGTTACGAATTTATAAAAATGCAAGTAATGTTACTACCTCCACTTATTCTTATGCTGTATGGGCCTATCCAAGTGCGCCTGAAAATGCTGCGGTAAACAACGGACTCAAAGGCGGATTCACTTCTATGTCTTATACCGAAAAATTTCAAACCAACGGTTCGGGCTACAATTTAAAATTAGGATTTATTTATAGAGTAAATGAATTTTTAAGAGTCGGAGCAAATTATCAAACACCAACCGTTTTAAATTTAACGGATACTTATGTATATAACATGACCGCGCTCTGGGATAGTAAAGATAGTTACACGCAATCTTATCCGCCTAAAGGAGGTATTTTTAAATACAGCATTATTACACCAATGCGTTTTGGCGCGAGTATCGGTTTTATTTATAAAAAATTATTTGTTATTGGAATTGATTACGAAAATGTAGATTATGGTCAGGCGAGTATCAGTGGCGGCGATGCTTCTAATTTTACCGGCGTAAATAAAACTATTAGTACTAAATATAAAAACGCTTCCAACTTGCGCGCAGGTGTTGAAATTAATATTAATAATGTAATGGTAAGATTGGGTTATGTGATGAATGGGAGTGCGTTTGGTAATGCTTTTGGCGGACAATTTGTGCGAACAAGTTTTAGCTTAGGACTTGGATTGCGCAGTAAAAACTGGGCCTTTGATTTAGGTTTGGTACGACAAATGTATAATGAAGATTATTACATGTACAATCCTAAATTTGCCGATAAAAGTATTATTTCATTTGTTGGAACAACGGTGGTGGCGACTATTGGTTTAAAATTTCAATAAGGAAGGTTTCCGGGATTTTAAAAATTATTTTCTTATATTTGTTATATGAAAAAGTACACTATAAGTTTACCTGATTCAATAAAGTTGAGCCAAAAAGAAGTTGTATTGGCTTTGGCTTCTCAATTATATGAAATGGGTAAATTATCGTTAGGTCAGGCCGCTGATTTAACCGGTAGCACAAAATCAAAATTTATGGAGATACTTGGTGTATATGGTGTTTCGGTTTTTAATTGCGATTCTTCTGAATTAGATAAGGATATTGCTAATGCAAAAAATTATCATAGCTGATACCAGTTGTTTAATACTTTTAAATAAAATTGGTGAATTAGAAATCTTATCAAAACTATTTAAAGAAATAACAATTACTTCTTTAATTAAAAAGGAGTTCAATGAACCATTACCAAAATGGATTAAAGTTATAAATCCTAAAAATTTAAAAAGACAAAAGAAACTTGAATTAATTATTGATTCCGGTGAAGCAAGCGGGCTTTGTTTAGCTTTAGAATTTGAAAAAAGTTTATTGATTTTAGATGATTTAAAAGCAAGAAAACTCGCTTTAAGTTTAGGATTAAGGGTTACCGGTACGTTGGGCATTTTAGTGGAAGCAAAACAATCTAAAGTAATTCCTGAAATAAAATTCATTTTAAATGAAATAAAAAAAACAAATTTCAGGTTAAGTGAGGAGATTGAGTTTAAGATTTTAAAACTTTGCGGAGAAAAATAAAATGGTTTTCGGTGTTCATATTTTTGTGTGTACTAATAAGCGAACGGGAAGTGAGCGATTAAGTTGTGGCGAGACTCACGGTTTGGAGCTGGTGGCAGAGTTTAAAAAACAATTAAAAGATTTAGATATCGGACTTAAAATGCGCGCTAACCGTTCGGGATGTTTGGGGATTTGTGATTTTGGTCAGACGGTGGCTATTTACCCGGAGGGAATTTTTTATGTTGGGGTGAAAAAAGAAGATGTAGCCGAAATTATTCAATCGCACATAATTAATAAAAAGCCGGTGGAACGCTTATTGCTCAAAGAAAAAAATGAATGAGTTACCTGATATAAGAATCAGTATTTCTAAACCCGATTTATTTGAAGCTTTTAAAATGCAATTAAAAAAAGATTTTGATAATTGCGGTGTTAGTTCTGATTTTATGGAGAAGATGATTCCTGAGTTTGATTTTATTTTAAATTTATTATCGGAAGAAATTGTAAGGATAATAAAAAATACAAACGATAAATTAACTGAATTGCTCTATAGAATTGATATTAGTGAACTACAGATAAAAAAACTAAGTAAACTAAATCCGGATGAAGCGTTTCATCAAATTGTAGCCGAATTAATGATTGAGCGAGAATTGCAAAAAGTGGTAATTAAACAATTTTATAAAAGCAATGAATAATAAAATAAATATTAGAGTAGGAGCAGAAAGCGATTTGCCGCAAATTTTAAATCTGATAAAAGAATTAGCAAGTTACGAAAAAGCTCCTGCGGAAGTGGAAGTTACATTGGGCGAAATGCAAAATTGGGGATTTGGAAAAAATAAACTATTCGATTTTTTTGTGGCCGAAGAAAATAATTCAATTATCGGACTAGCTTTATATTATTACAAATATTCAACCTGGAAAGGGAAGTGTATGTTTTTAGAAGATATTATTGTTACAGAAAGTGAAAGGAGTAGGGGAATAGGAAAATTATTATTTGATGAGGTGGTAAAAATTGCGAAGCAAAAAAAAGTTCGTCGTTTAGAGTGGCAAGTGTTAGATTGGAACGAGCCGGCCATTAAATTTTATAAAAAATATAATTCCCTGATGGATCCCCAATGGATAAACTGCAAGCTTACCAAACAGCATTTAGAAAAGTTGTAAAAATAAAAAGCGAACCTAATTCAGGTTCGCTTTTTTAAATCATTTTTCGTTAACAACATTTACTCTTTAATAATTTTAAAATCCTTTTGGCGAATTCCGTCTCCAATGTTCAAATAATAAATCCCACCGGCTAAAAAATGCAAATCAATTTCTTTATTGAAATTGACTTGTAATAAAATTTGTCCT
>JAHEYG010000109.1 GCA_023251725.1 Sphingobacteriaceae bacterium
GTCGACTGTAGATCGCGCCGGACTAAGCTGGCCTCCATTATTAAACTCAACCAAATAACCCTGATTAGTTAAACCATCAGGAATAAAATGCGCATCATGACCATAAGGGGTTATCACCTGAGGTCCTACTGCTGAATAAACTGCAGGATTTCCCCAACGGTATAAAAAATCTCCGCCTTGTCCCGAATTGCCACCGGTATGTAAAGCCGCACCTGCGGTGGTTGTGCTATGATCGATTACATAAATTTCGGCTTTTTGATGTGCACTAAAAGTAATTTGATCAAGAATTGGATAATAATCTAAACCGTTCATGTGCACAATATCCGGAATATTACCGAGGCCATGATTAATATTCATTAATTGCGGATTGTTTACAATGGAAGTTTGATAATTATTTTTTAATGGATTTACATTTTGTACTAAATGATCCCACATTTTCCATTCCCAAACAATATTTGCTGAATTAGTTCCTACAGGTTGAATTTCAATAATTCTTTCCGACCAAATACTTGTTGCGCCCGAAGTGCATCCGGATGCAACAATATCGGCTGTATACCTAACATCATAAGCAGTTGCTAAAATATTTCCGTTTGGCATTATACAAATATCGTGATGCAAAATTCCCTGCGGCGAACAAAAGTTCCAGTCCCATAAAATATTTCCTGCCCAATCAATTTTTTGCAAGCGTCCGGTAGTACCTCCGTTTTGCGGAGTTCCCGGAGGCGGAGATGGCACAATAACGGTTCTCCAAATAAAACCGCCCTGACTCATATAAACAGGATAACCATTAGAGCCTTGCGCCGGGGTAAAGGTCCATGTTTTAACTACCACTCCGTTGGTATCAACGGCCGACATCGAATAAGAACTTCTTTTAGCAATAATTGTTAAACCATCCCATTGTTGGGCCATGCTGCAAAAAGTAATTGCGCAAAATAATATTGCAAACAAAAATTTGATTGATAATTTTTTTTTCATTTCAATTATTTAAGTAGGACTATTTTTTTTGTAACAACTCCTTTTTCGGTATTTACTTTAATAAAATAAACACCATTGCTAAATCCACTTAAATCAATTTGTGAATTATTTTTTTTGGTAAATAATAATTGTCCATTCGAAGAACTAACTTCAATTTCATAATTTCCCGTTATCCCGTTAAGGTTTATATTAATTTGACCATCGCTGGGATTCGGATAAACTTCAATTCGATTTAATTCTTTTGATAAATTCGAAATTCCTGTAGCTACATAAATAAAATAATTCGGGTTAGAATAATAAAAGGCACACCCATTAATATCGGTAATACGAACTAAATAAACGCCACTTGCCGTAGGAACATAAGATTGCAGAGTACCGGTAGGAATAGCAGTTCCGTTAAAATACCATTGGTAAGTTACAGCACTCGTACAAGATAAAGTGTTACCTAAAACCGAAATAGTTGGTTGAGCCGGAGCAGTAAATGTGATAAAACAAGGCGTATAACGGTGTGCTTGCGGGGTCAGTCCGCCGGTATTCTTGCTCCACAAAAAAGTTCCGGCCGCGTCCACTTCATAAACATTTCCTGCCGGAGCCATACTCATCATTTGATTACCATTAGGAAATTGTTCAGCGCTGCTGTATCCCGAGCTATAAGCATTACAAACATAACGTGATGTAAAATTAGTTGGTGTAAACGCGCTACCCAAAGCAATGGTATAATTATATCCCGCTCGTGGAGGATTAACACGGTCGACAGTTGAACGGAAAGGAACCGCCTGGCCACTGTTATTAAAACCACATAATTGTCCGGCGAATGGAACGCCATCCGGAATAAAATGTCCGTCATGCACATAACTCGGTACCATAGTTGGACCTGCTGCGCCATATATCGAGGGTTTTCCCCAACGGTATAATAAATCACCGCCTTGTCCCGAATTACCTGCTGTATGAGTAGCGGCGCCGGCGGTATTGGTGCTATGATCTATAATATACATTTCGGCTTTGAAATGTGAACTAAAAGCAATCTGATCAAGTATCGGATAATAATCTAATCCGTTCATGTGAAAAAAATCAGTTTGAATTCCGTTATTAATATTCAATAATTCGGGATGATTAACGATGGAAGCATAATAATTATTTTTTAATGGATTTACATTTTGCACCAAATGATCCCATAATTTCCATTCCCAAACAATGTTTGCCGAATTAGTTCCTACGGGCTGAACTTCCATAATTCTCTCCGACCACATGCTGGTGGCGGTGTTGGTGCATCCTGCTGCTACAATATCAACACTAAATCTTACATCGTAAGCAGTAGCTAAAACATTTCCATTGGGCATTATACAAATATCATGATGCAAAACTCCTTGCGGGGAATTAAATGTCCAGTCCCAAAGAATATTTCCGGCATAATCCATTTTTTGAATTCTACCGGTCATTCCTCCATTCTGCGGAGTAACTGAAGATGTTGTTGTAATAGTCCGCCAAATAAATCCGCCTTGTGTCATATACGACGGATAACTGTTACTTCCTTGCGCGGGGGTGAAAGTCCATGTTTTTACCATCACTCCGTTGGTATCGCAAACGCCCACTGAATAAGCGCCCTTAACAGCAATTAGTGTTAAGCCGTTCCATTGCTGAGCAATACTCAATACGGATAACAAACAAAGAAAAGCACTTAACGAAATTTTCTGAAGTAAATTTTTAGTCATAGTTTTTAATTTAATAAACTACAAGGTATTAAAAAATTTGCACGATTTGCTAATAATTATGAAAAACTTTACATTTTTAAAAAACAAACGTTTAATAGTTGGAAGACGCAAACAGAAGGCTTAATTGGTCGAATAAATTTAACTATTGGTCAGGCAAATTCTTTTTAGCCTTTTTAGAACCATCGTACAATTCAAATTTTAAAAAGCGACATTCTAAAGCGCCGTTAAAAACATGAATTTTTCGACTGGGCCTAAGACCGATTGATTTAAAACCATCTTCGCTTGAAGTGATAATCCATGCAGTATAACCGGCAAAATCTTTTTTTAATTTATTACCAATTTGTTTGTAGAGGTTGGTAATTTCCTGGTTGCTCATTCGTTCGCCGTAAGGCGGATTTAAAATTACCACCCCGGGTTTTTTGGGAGGCATAAAGTCAAAAAACGATTGATGGCTCAATGTAATTACATCATCTACCTTAGCATTCATCACATTTTTTTGAGCTTTCTCTAATGTAATTTCAGAAAGTTCATTGGCAATAATTTGAGGTTCGCCATTTTTTATTTTGCTGATGCAAGCTTCGTAAACAATATCGTATAATTTTTTATCGAAATTATGCCAATGCATGAACCCGAAACCTGAATTTACCGAAGTAGAACTGTTATTTCTGAAATAGCCCGGCGGAATATTATTGGCAATAAGGGCCGCTTCAATAGCAATTGTTGCGCTACCGCACATGCCGTCAATTAAAATTTGGTGCGGACTCCAACCGCTCAATTTCACTAATCCCGCTGCTAAAACTTCTTTCATGGGAGCCACATTAATATCACTTCTGTATCCGCGCTTGTAAAGCGGTTCGCCGCTGCTATCGATGCTAATATTTACTTCATCTTTAAAAACGTGAACATAAATTTTAAGAGTGGGATTTATTAAATCAACATCGGGGCGAGCACCATTATTTTTTTCTTTAAAGCGATCAACAATGGCATCTTTTGTTTTTTGGGAGAGATAAAGGCTGTGCGTAAAAAAATCGGAATTCGCCACCGATTCTACCATCAGCGTATCTTTGTAATTCATTAAATTTTCCCACTCGAGTTTTTTTACTTCATCGTAAAAAGTATGTTCGTTATCGGCTTTAAAATTGGCAATTGGAACCAATATTTTTAAAGCGGTGCGTAAACATAAATTACTTTTATATAAAAATCCTAAATCGCCGGTAAAAGCGACACCTCTTTTAAATGCTTCAATATTTTTTGCGCCGAGCGCCATCAATTCTTTTTCTAAAACTTCTTCGAGTCCGAAAAAAGTAGTGGCTTTCATTTCAAAATCGCCCTGCAATTTAAATTCCATAATTATATTCCTTCGTATTTATTCATTTCAATAATCCATTCAGCCGGAATTTCGGTGGTTGTGTTGGTGTCGTAATTTAAACATACAATTACCGTTTTTCCTTCGGCGCAAATGGTTTCCTTGGATGCTGAGCCCGTAGAAGCATCGTTTTTAATTTTGGTAAGAAGATTAGTCAATTCAAAACTTTTTGTTCCTATACGAGTTACCTTTGTATAACAATTTACATCGTCCTCTAAAAAAATGGGTTGTTTGTAATCTAATTCAATGTGTGCAATTATTAATCCGTTTTTGTTCCAGTCGATAGGTTTTTTAAAAATTTGTTTAAAATAATCGATGCGGGCGTTTTCAAAATAACTTAAATGATTCGCATTATTTACATGCCCTTGTTTATCCACATCCTTATAACGAATTTGAATTTTGAGGCAATGTTTAAAATCTTTTGGATTCATAATTAAATGTCTCTTGTAAGCAAAGTAGTGGCGAGTTCTTCGAGTTGTTTTATTTTGTGGTGATTGGCATTCACCAATTTTAAATGGCTAATGGCTTCTTTGGTATGTGAATCGGCTTCGTTTTGTGCGAGTGTTTTTATGTTTAATTCTTTAAATAGTTCAAGGGTTCCCGAAATTTTTTCCAACCCTTTCATCGAAGTTAAATTCAAGTACGACTCGAGTTTTTGTTTTTGAGAGGCATTGGCCAATTCAAAAGCTTTTACAATTAAAAATGTTTTTTTATTCGCTAAAATATCACCGCCCACTTGTTTACCAAATTTTTCATTGGCAGAATAGGCATCCAGCATATCATCGTTCAACTGAAACGCAATGCCTAAATGTTTTCCGAATTCAAATAAATGCTCAGCATCTTCTTCCGAGGCATCGGCATTAATGGCACCCATCTTCAAACTGCATCCTAATAACACTGCGGTTTTAAAGGTTATCATTTGTTTGTACTCGCTAACGGTCACCGACTTACTCTTCTCAAAATTCATATCCATTTGCTGGCCTTCGCAAACTTCAATGGAGGTTGCAAGCATAATGTTTAATAACGATTTTAATTGAGTAGCGTTATAACGGTTTAATATATCGTAGGCTTTTGCCATCATGACATCGCCGCTTAAAATCCCGATATTAATATTCCATTTGGTATGAACGGTTGGCTGGTTACGGCGCATTGGCGCATTATCTAAAATATCGTCGTGTATCAAGGTGAAATTATGAAACAGTTCAACACTCAATGCCGAATCGAGTGCACGTTTCGGGTCTTTGTCAAATAAATCGCAGGCAATTAAACATAAAAGCGGACGAAGCCTTTTCCCGCCCAATGATAAAATATAATTTTCGGGTTCGTAAAGCTCTTTTGGTTGTTTTGCCGAAAGCTGCGAACGGTATTTTTCGAGATGTTCAGAAAATAAATTTAATAAAGCTTCGTAATTTTTCACAGGATTATTTCTTATCAGCAATTAATCCCAATAAATAATTTCCGTAACCGCTTTTGGTTAATGGCTCGGCCACTTTTCGCAATTGTTCTTTGTTAATGTATCCCATCGTGTAGGCCACTTCTTCTATACATCCTATTTTTAACGCTTGTCGTTCTTCAATTACCTGTACAAATTGCCCCGCTTGCATTAACGATGCAAAAGTTCCGGTATCTAACCAGGCGGTGCCTCTGTCCATTATCGAAACTTTTAATTTTCCGCGTTTTAAATATTCTTTATTTACATCGGTAATTTCAAATTCGCCGCGAGGCGATGGTTTTAAATTTTTGGCAATGTTTACCACTTCGTTATCGTAAAAATATAATCCCGGTACAGCGAAACTCGATTTAGGTTTAACAGGTTTTTCTTCGATGGATAATACTTTATTATTCTCATCAAAATCAACCACACCATAACGCTCTGGGTCGCTCACGTGATAAGCAAATACCACGCCGCCATCAGGATTATTAATAGTTTGCAACATTCTTCCTAATCCTACACCGTAAAAAATATTGTCTCCCAATATAAGCGCCACTTTATCTTTGCCAATAAAATTTGCGCCTATAACAAAAGCTTGCGCCAGACCGTTAGGAATTTCCTGAGCTTCATAGGTAAATTTGCAGCCAATGGTTTCGCCGTTGCCTAATAAAGTTTTAAAATGCGGTAAATCGTGAGGTGTTGAAATAATTAAAATATCTTTTATACCCGACATCATTAACACCGACAAGGGATAATAAATCATGGGCTTATCGTAAATGGGCATCATTTGCTTGCTCATGGCAAGTGTAAGAGGGTGCAAACGCGTACCGGAACCGCCGGCTAAAATTATTCCTTTCATATGATTTGAGTAATAATGTTACGGGTAAAGATAATAAAAAACAAAAGCATTATAAAGCAAAAATAATATCAACTTTTCTGTTGCTCTTCTTCAAACTCGGTTTCTTCGAGTACACTGCCAAGTTGCGATTTATTATCAATAAAATCTTTATTGGTTAATCGTTTTTCGAGCGATAATAAAAACGCCGGTAATAAAATTAAATTAGAGCAATACGCAGTTATAAGAGTGAAAGAAATTAATAAACCTAAAGCTTGTGTGCCCCCAAAATCAGATAGAGCAAACATGCCGAATCCAAAAAATAAAACCAGCGCCGTGTAAATCATACTCACCCCGGTTTCAGAAATAGTTAACGCCACTGCTTCTTTAATACTTAGTTTATTCTTTTTTATTTCGTAACGGTATTTGGTTAAAAAATATAAAGTGCCGTCGCTCGAAATTCCGAAAGCAATGCTAAACACTAAAATGGTACTTGGTTTTAAATGGATGCCAATAAATCCCATTAATCCCGCTGTAATTACTAAAGCTACTAAACTCGGTATGGTAGAAATTAAGATCATGCGGAACGAAGTAAATAAAGTCAACATTAAAATAGCAATGAGAATAATGGCGAGCGCCACGCTTTCAATTAAATTTTTAACCAAAAATTCGTTTCCTTTTAAATTATTGATGCTGCTTCCTGTTATTCGAACTTCACACTGCTCTTCTTTCGGGAACCATTGTGAAGCTTCCTGATCATAATTAAAAACAGAATCAATTCTTGGTTTTAATTCGCTCACTAATTTTTTTACTCTTACCGAACCTGTATCCACCATATAAACACTCACGCGAGTGTACCGGTACGTGCTGTCAATAAATCCGCTTAAGCGTTGTTGTTTATCTTTTTCGCCTTCTAAATATTCTTTTAAATTTTTTAAATCTCCTACCGTTGGCATTTTATAAAATTTTTCATCACCGCCTTTATACACCTGATAAATAAATTTTATTCCTTCGGCAATGGAGATGGGTTTCGAAAATTCGGGATAACGGTTCAATAATTTGCGTAACCGGTCAATCCGATACAACACCCGTGCGCTATTGGCAAAAATGCCTTTTTCTTTTTTGGTATCAATAATTATTTCAAAAGGAATAACGCCGCCATAATTTTTTTCGAAATATTTTAAATCCTGAATTAATAAATCCGATTTCGGAATATCATCCACCACATAACCAAAAGCCCTTAATCGCGTTAATCCAATACAACCCATAATGGTGAGTGCAGTAACGGTAATGTAAATGGCTTTACGATTGTTTTGAGCAATGGTAGCCACTTTTTCTAAAATTCCCCTAAGCTGTTTTCCTTCTAAATGTTTTAATTGCCGTGCTTTTGGGTCGGGTAAATAGCTAAAAATAATAGGCACCAATACCATCGAAAAAATAAAGGTGGCCATCACATTAATAGAAGTGACTAAACCAAATTCAAAAAAAATCTCGCTGGGTATAGCACAAAATACAGCGAAGCCGATGGAAGTAGTAATGTTGGCAAAAAATAAGGAAACACTCGAGCGCTGAATAGCAATGTGCAACGCTTTTATTTTAGAAACACCATTGGCTATTTCGCTGTGATATTTATTTAAAATTAAAATACAATTGGGAATTCCTATTACAATTATTAAAGGAGGAATTAAAATAGTAAGAATGGTAAATTTATATCCTAGCAAAACACAGGTACCCACTGCGGTAATTACACCGCATAAAACTACAATCAGCGAAAAAATAACCGGCTGAAACGAACGGAAAAATAATAAAATTAATAAAGCGGTTACAATAATGGCAATCACAAAAAAGAAAATCATTTCATCAGAAATCTTTTTCATTACAGTAGTGCGAATAAAAGGCAATCCCGAAAAATGGACATTTATTTTGGTAGCATCAGTAAATTCTTTTACTTCAGCTTTAATATTTTTTACAATACTGATTCG
>JAHEYG010000110.1 GCA_023251725.1 Sphingobacteriaceae bacterium
ATTTATTTTTCACGCCATCATTACTTTGTTTTTAATTTTTGGGTGGCGCACAAAATTATTTTCGGTATTGACCTGGTTATTTATGGTGTCGCTACAAAACCGAAATCCTTATATACAACAAGGCGGCGATGATTTATTGCGATTGGTTTTATTTTGGGGGATGTTTATTCCTTGGGGAAATTTTTATTCGCTGGATTCAAAAAGTGTAAATTCAATTTCTAAAAAATATTTTTTTTCGATTTCATCCATTGGTTATTTACTTTTAATTGCGTCGGTATATTTATTTTCGGCTTTATCAAAAACCTCACCCGAGTGGCGCAGCGAGGGCACTGCGGTTTATTATGCACTAAGCCTCGATCAGTTAAAATTAGGAATGGGAAATTGGCTGTATCAGTTTTCGGGTTTAATGAAATTGCTAACGCACTTTGTTTTTTATTCGGAACTTATTGCGCCGATATTTTTATTATTACCAATTAAAAATAAATTCTTCAGAACCGTGGGCGTTTTGTTAATTCTAATACTTCATGTTGGAATTGCATTAAATCTTTATGTGGGATTATTTTGCGTGATTGGGATGAGCAGTACTTTGGGATTGTTGCCTTCTTCGTTTATGGATTGGTTCGAGAGGCAGATTAAAGATTCAAGATTAAAGATTAAAGATTCAACTTATAAATCCCACGTCACAAAAAATAATTTTACAAGGTTTTTAAAATTCAGTGGAACTATTTTTTTGGGAATTGTTATTATCGTTTGCTTATTAATAAATCTTATTAATGTAAAAGGTTTTGGTTATAAATTAAATTTTAAAGTGGGATTATTTTCTAATGCCTTTAAACTGGAACAATACTGGGGAATGTTTTCGCCGTTTATTTATAAAAATGATGGCTGGTATTTATTTATAGGCTACAAACAAGATAATTCGGCCTGGGATATTTATAATAATAAACCGGGCATTGACCGCGCTAAACCAAAAAGCATTGTAAAAATGTTTGAGAGCGATCGCTGGCGAAAACTGGCAGAGAACTTTGAGAAACGAGAATTTAATTTTATGAAACCGTATTATTGTCGCTACTTAATTAAAAAATGGAACAAAGAACATCCCGATAATAAGATGGGAAGTTTAAATATTTTATTTATGAAAGAAGAATCGTTGCCCGATTATAAGACCAAGCCGGTTGTGGAGGAAAATAAATGTTTGTGTACTGAAGAAAAATAGTTATCCGTTATAAGGTTATAAGGTTATAGGGTTATTTGTATATTCGCATTCTTGAAATCTCTCTTAAAATATTTAAATTATTTAATTTCGGCTAAGTCGGCGCATGGGGTTCACTCGCCTTTTGTCTCCAAATTTATTCATGAACTCTTTGAAACTAATAATCAGGATTATTATCCGTTTAAAGAATTAAATAAAATAAGAGAGGAGCTTTTAAAAAATAATTCAATAATTGAAATTACCGACTTCGGCGCCGGCTCTAAAATATTTAAAAGCAACCAACGCAAAATTTCCGACATTGCTAAACACGGTATCAGCAAAAAAAAGTTTTCTGAATTATATTTTAAACTCATAAATTTTTGCGATGCACATTACATTGTTGAATTAGGAACTTCATTGGGATTAAATACTTTGTATTTAGCAAAGGCCAATTCAAAATCTATTGTTTATACTGTGGAAGGTTGTTCGCAACTAAATAAATTTGCTGAAGAATTGTTTAAAAAACACGGGGCACAAAATATTAAAACGCTTAACAACACCTTCGAAATTGCTTTGCCCGAAATTTTAAATCAAATTCCCCAATTAGATATTTTGTATGTCGACGGCAATCATCAATACAGCGCCACCATAAATTATTTTAAATTAGCGCTTCAAAAAAAACATGTAGGTTCGGTTTTTATTTTCGATGATATTAATTGGAACGAGGAGATGCAAAAAGCCTGGGAAGAAATAAAAAATAACAGCGAAGTTACTTTAAGTATCGATTTGTTTTATGTAGGAATTGTTTTCTTTAGAAAAGAACAAAAGCAAAAAGAACATTTCGTATTGAAGTATTGAGTATTGCCTGCCTGCCGTAACGCCAGCCCGCGCGACGGTAGGCAGGAGAATTGAGAATTGAATATTGCCTGCCTGCCGTAACGCCAGCCCGCGCGACAGTAGGCAGGAGAATTGAGAATTAAGAATTAAGAATTAAGAATTAAGAATTAAGAATTAAGAATTAAGAATTAAGAATTAAATATAAATTTAAAAAAAATAGAAATGAAAACATTATTTTATTGCTTCGTTACGTTAATTTGCATTTCATGCGCGCAGAAAAAAGAAGAAACATCGGTTGTTACTGAAATATCAAAAAATACTGAAACTACTTTTCCCGAAAAAATTATTTTCCCCTCTTCCGACAGTTTGCCAATAAGCGCAAACCTTTATCATAAAAACGATTCGGCACCGGTAATTGTTTTATGTCACCAGGCCGGTTTTAATAAATTTGAATACGTGGGCATTGCAAAAACGCTTTTCGAAAAAGGATTTAATTGTTTAGCTATCGACCAACGCTCGGGCGGAGGAATTATCGAAGAATTTAATGAAACCAATCTCGAAGCCAAAAAAAGAAAATTACCGGTAGAATTTTTAGACGCCGAAAAGGATATTACATCGGCAGTAAATTTTGCGGCCAAAAAATACCATCAAAAAATTATTTTATGGGGAAGTTCTTATTCTTCGGTTCTTTCATTGTACGAAGCTATTAATAACGATAATGTAAAAGCAGTTATTGCGTTTAGTCCGGGTGATTATTTCGATAAGGAAAAAGGTTCTTTAAAAGAAAAACTTATTACGTTTGTAAAACCAATGTTTGTTACTTCTTCAAATGAAGAATCTAAAGAACTTAAAGTTATGCTTTCTAAAATGAAAATGAATGCCAACCAAACCCAATTCATTCCCGATTCAGTTGGCTTGCACGGTTCGAGGGCGCTTTGGAAAACTTCTAAGAACAACGAAGAATATTGGAATGCCATAAATAATTTTTTAGAAAAAGTGAAATAGAAGAATTTACAATTTAAAAAAAATTGGCAATTTACAATTTAGAAAAATTGACGATTTAAAAATTTACCAATTGTAAATTGTAAATTCCTAAATTGTAAATCCTTTGAATTGTAAATAAAGTAGCTTGTTTTTAATGCATAAATTGCTTTGCTTTGTATAATATTCATCAATAAGAAAAACCTCTCTCACTATGGCCGGCGTAAACAAAGTTATTTTAATAGGAAATTTAGGAAGAGATCCTGAAATAAAATTTTTAGAAGGAAATATTGCCCGTGCTAATTTTAGTTTAGCCACCACCGAATCCTATAAAGACAAAAACGGAAATAAAATTGATCAAACCGAGTGGCATAATATTATTTTATGGCGCGGATTAGCAGAAACCGCCGAGAAATTGTTGAAAAAAGGAACCCAGGTTTATGTAGAAGGAAAAATTCAAACGCGGCAATGGACCGACAAAGAAGGACACAAACGCAACACCACCGAAATAGTTGCAGAAACATTTATTATTCTTCAGAAAAAAGATTCTTCCAATGCCTCAGGTAATAATCCGGATAATACTAATGAACCGAATATTGATAAACAAGACGGCGGCGATTTACCATTTTAATTTTTATTATGTCCCAAAAAAATATTTTATATTTTATTTTTGCTGTATCGCTCACCGCGTTTTTTATTTCCTGCGATGATCCCGACGATAAAATATATTCTCCAAAACCCCGCGGTTATTTCAGAATTAATTTTCCCGAAAAAAATTATAGAGTGTATGATAGTCTTTGTCCGTATACTTTCGATATTCCTACATACGCTAAAATGGTTCCCGACCGGCACAAAGGCGCTGACCCCTGCTGGTTAAATTTGGAGTTCACACAATTTAATGCCATTGTTCATTTGAGTTACAAAACCATTAACAATGATTTAGATACTTTTTTAAACGACTCGCGCAATTTCGCTATTCGTCACCAGGTAAAAGCCACCGGCCTCGATGAAACAACCGTTATTCGCGACAGCGCAAAAGTGTTCGGATTAATTTACGACATCGCCGGAAACACTGCTTCCTCCGTGCAATTTTATTTAACCGACAGCACCAAACATTTTTTGCGCGGTGCTTTGTATTTTAATTCTGTTCCCAATATCGATTCACTAAAAATAATAATTGATTTTATACGCAAAGATATTTTTCGATTGGTAAAAACCTGTAAGTGGAAAGATGATAATACAATTTCTGCGAAAGCGAAACCAAAAATAAAAACTTAAGAATTCTCTCAATTAAAAATGCGGAGAGCATTTCCATCATAAGTGGTTTGATATTTTCTCATTGGATAAGTAGCCGGGCCCGAAATAATAGCTCCATCCACTATTTGCCATTTAGAACCGCTGATGGTATCCTTACAAGTAAAATTATCGGTTTGAACTTTTGCCAAAGCTCCGGCATTATCCGGATAAAAAGTAGAAGCTCTTTCTAATGCAATAAAATCGTTGGTAGTTTTTCGGTAAATAATAAGTCCGTTAATACCCGCGCCGCCATAATATACCCAACCGCCAATAGCTTGTATTTTAAAATAACCCGGATCGTTCGGATACAGCACTACATTTACCGCCACATAGGGTAAGTTATTACTTGACGATGTTGTTTGTTTGGCACACGAAAAAATAATACAGCTTAATAAAAAGGCAGAAATAATTTTTATTTTTTTGGCAATCAACATTTTTTAAACCTTGTACTTAATGTTATCTTTATACAAATTTACGAAAAAATGGACGATTTTGAACCATCCAATGAAAAACGAAGAAATAACCCTTTTCTTCCGCTCTTTTTTTCGTTGGTATTAGTGGCCGGAATTTCGATTGGCTATTTTTTATCTTTTGGTAATTCTACAGTTTCCAATAAAAAAGATTCCGGCTTTCATAAAAATACTTCTTCCACAAAAATTAACAGTTTGTTAGATTATATTGAAATGGAGTACGTGGATACTGTTAACGAAAAACAGCTGGTCGAAAAAACTTTAACTTCTATGTTGCATAGTTTAGATCCGCATTCAGATTATATTCCAGCCGAAGATTTTAATCAGGTTAACGAACCTTTACAGGGAGAGTTTGACGGTATTGGTGTAGAATTTAATCTAATTAACGATACCATTAGAGTTATTACACCGATAAGCGGCGGTCCGTCTGAAAAATTAGGAATAAAAGCCGGCGATAAAATTATTAAAGTAGATAATAAGAATGTGGCGGGAATAAAAATTACCAATAAACAAGTATTCGAAAAATTACGCGGTAAAAGCGGAACAAAAGTATTGGTAACTATTTTAAGAAGCGATGTTTCGCACCCTATTGATTTTAATATTGAGCGCGGCGCCATTCCTATTTATAGCATTGATGTTTCTTATATTGTGAAACCCGGTATTGGTTATATAAAAATTAGTCGCTTTGCTTCTACAACTTATGATGAATATGTAAAAGCATTTAATGAACTAAATAAAAAAGGAATGAAGCGAATGATTTTAGATTTGCGCGGAAACCCCGGCGGATTTTTAAAAGCGGCCGTTGATATTGCCGATGAATTTTTAGCTAACGGTTTGCAGATTGTTTACACACAAGGGCGCGCCAATCCTAAAAAAACTTACAAAGCCACCAATCATGGAAGTTTCGAAAATAACCCGCTGGTAATTTTAATTGACGAAGGCAGCGCGAGTGCCAGTGAAATTGTTGCGGGAGCCGTACAGGATAACGACCGCGCCACAATAATTGGAAGAAGAAGTTTTGGAAAAGGTTTAGTGCAAGATCAATTAGATTTAAACGATGGTTCGGCCATACGATTAACCATTGCAAGATATTACACTCCTACCGGCCGCTGTATTCAAAAACCATATTTAGAAAATAATGATGCGTATTACAATGAAGAGATGGATAGATTAACCGCGGGCGAATTAATTAATGCCGACAGTATTAAATTTGATAAAACAAAAAAATTCAGAACACCCGGCGGAAAAATAGTTTATGGTGGCGGCGGAATTATGCCCGATATTTTTGTGCCGCTCGATACAGCAAAATATACACACTTTGTAAATAAAGCGTTTTATATGGGAATTATTAATTCGTTTGGTTTTGATTACACTGATAAACACCGTAAAGAATTATTACAAAAATACATTACAGCCGAAGATTATATTAAGTTGTTTAATACAAACGAAAATATTTTAAATAATTTTTACGCTTTCGCGGAAGGTAAAAAAGTAAAAGCAACCGAAAACGATAAGCAAAAAAGCAATGCTAATTTAAAGCAATTACTAAAAGCGCTTATTGGGAGGAACTTGTTTGATAAAGATGCCTATTACCCGATTATTAACGAAAACGACAGAAGTATTAAAAAAGCGGTGGAGATTCTTACCCATCCCTAGCCCTTCCCAAAGGGAAGGGGAAACCTAAACTTTCCCAAATGGAAGGGGAAAATATTAGAGGGGAAAGGAGAACATTTGCGAATGGAAATGGCAAATAAGTTGGAAAAATGTAACTATTACCGAAAATTATACAACAATTTTTAGTTTTTATTATTTAGATTTGAATAGAAATTACTAACCCTTAAAAATAAATAAAATGGCTTTTGAATTACCAAAATTAAATTACGCTCTTAACGCATTGGAGCCGCATATTGATGCTAAAACTATGGAGATACACCATGGCAAACATCATAATGCTTATGTTACTAATTTAAATGCTGCTATTGCAGGAAGCGATGCTGAAAAATTAAGCATCGAAGATATTTGTAAAAACATTTCTAAATATCCGATGCCCGTTCGTAATAATGGTGGCGGACATTACAACCACTCTTTATTTTGGAGCATCATGGCACCCAACGCAGGCGGCGTACCAACCAACGAAGTTGGAAAAGCAATTGTTGCTGACTTAGGTTCGTTCGATGAATTTAAAAAACTTTTTACGGCGGCAGGCGCTACACGATTTGGTTCGGGATGGGCGTGGCTTTGTGTTAAAGACGGAAAATTAGCAGTGTGTTCTACACCAAATCAGGATAATCCTTTAATGGATATTGCTGATGCGGGCTGCAAAGGAATACCCGTTTTAGGAATGGATGTTTGGGAGCACGCTTATTATTTAAATTATCAAAATCGCCGTACGGATTACATGACTGCATTTTTTAATGTAATTAACTGGAATAAAGTAAACGAACTTTATTTAGCGGCCAAGAAATAACAGCATTTTGTTTATTTTTTTATAAGGAGATTGCTCGGTTTAATTTTTCACGCAAAGAGCGCTAAGGATTCGCAAAGATCGCAAAGGATGGATTTCAATTCTTGGCGGCCTTTGCGTTTTTTTTTACTTTGCGTACTTTGCGTGAAATTTTATAATTTTATAAAACAATGAAGCCTCTTTTTATATTTATGATTTTTATTTTTTCTTCGCTGAAAATATTTTCTGAAAAAATAGAAATCTGTTTTTGTGATTCTTCAAATCTAATTTGTCAAACCAAAACAATACAAATATCTCACACCGAATTACTAAACACAAAACCCAACCCGATATTTTTATTTTTTAAAAAAATACAAAAGCGAAACCGAAAAATTACTGCGGCGCTTTTAGCATTTCCTTTTCCGTTTGGCATTGTTGGTTTGCACCGCATTTTTTTAGGAACCAAACCCTGGGTGCCCGTTGTGTATATTGCCAGCCTCGGCGGAATATTCGGTATTTTACCCTTGATAGATTTTTTTGTTTTGTTATTCGATAAAAATCCGGAACAGTACGATAATAACGCGAAGATTTTTATGTGGATTCGATAGTTGAGGGTTGGGAGTTCGGAGTTGGGGTTTGGGAGACGTAGGAGGAATTAAGAATGCAGAATTAAGAATTGGGGGATACGATTTTTTCAACAACATTAATTCCGATTGCTAGAATTCATTTGATAGTATCGTTTTAAATTTCCCTAAACAAACTTCTCGCCCTTTTGCATTTTTACATCGTTCACAAAATTTCTTATTTGCTGCTCGTCTTGTTTTTTGCAAATCATTAATACACCTTCCGATTCCACCACAATATAATCTTCTAATCCCTGCATCACCACTAATTTATCTTTTGGTACCTGCACAATGCAATTATTACAATCGTACTGCATCACGTTTTTCCCAACAATGGCATTTTTGTTATTATCGTGTTTTAAATGTTCGTACAACGAGCCCCAGGTTCCTAAATCGCTCCAACCAATAATAGAAGAACGCACATAAACATTTTTTGCTTTTT
>JAHEYG010000036.1 GCA_023251725.1 Sphingobacteriaceae bacterium
TACGTCAGCAATTTTACCTTCGTTTAAAAATAATGCCACCTGACTTTCTCTTACCGTCAATTTCGCATTCATTTTTATTTCGTTCTGATAGCGCGGAAATTTCCAGCTAATTGTATCGGTGGTGGCGTCGGTCCATTCGATTATATCGATGAACTCATTTTTAATTTTGTCAAACAATCCCATGATTAAAAGTTTTAAATGTATGAGTAAATGTAAATAATTTTCGGGAAATTACGCTTGTTAAATAACATTAATGTTCATCTTTGTAATAGTTTGGATAGTAAGCAAATAATTGTAATAGGAGGAGGCGCGGCGGGCTTTTTTGCGGCTATTAACTTGGCTGAAATGCATCATGGCAGCGAAATTACCATTTTAGAAAAGACAAATAAACTGCTATCGAAAGTAAAAGTTTCGGGCGGTGGCAGGTGTAATGTAACGCATCAGTGTTTGGATACTAGTGAACTGATAAAAAATTATCCGCGTGGTTCAAAAGAATTAAAACAAGTGTTCGCCCGATTTTCGGTGAAGGATACTATTGAATGGTTTGAGAAACGCGGCGTAAAATTAAAAACCGAACGCGATGGAAGAATGTTTCCGGTAAGCAACAGCTCTGAAACGATAATAGATTGTTTTATGCGTGAAATAAAAAAGTATAATATAAAAATTAATTTGCAGGAAGAAGTTTTGTCACTTCAAAAAACTTCTCAAAATAAATTTAACTTAAAAACAACTAAACAATCTTATTTAGCACACGCAGTTATTTGCAGCATCGGCGGACATAATCAAATTAAAAATTACAATTTTATTAAGGAAGCGGGACATGCCATTGAAGAACCCATTCCGAGTTTATTCACCATTAATATTCCCAACAATAATATTAAAGAATTAATGGGATTGAGTGTGAATAGTGCTACGGTTAAAGTTATTGGAAAAAAACATCAATACACCGGTGCGGTTTTAATTACGCATTGGGGTTTAAGCGGACCTGCAGTTTTAAAACTATCGGCCTTTGCGGCGAAAGATTTTTTTGAAACCGATTACAATTGTGATATTTCTGTAAACTGGAGCGGAAAATTAAATGACGAAGAAGTAAAAAATGCATTAAGTGAAAATTTAAATTTAAAATCGTTCGTAATTAATTCCCCATTGTTTAATTTTCCGAAACGTTTGTGGGATTATTTTTTGGCGAAAGCCGAAATTCCGTCTCAAAAACCGTGGAATGAATTAAGTAAAAAGCAAATTAATAAATTATCTCAGATATTAACTTGTGATATTTATAAAATGAAAGGCAAAACTACTTTTAAGGAAGAATTTGTGAGTTGTGGCGGAGTTAACTTAAAAGAAATTGATTTTAAAACCATGCAAAGTAAAATTATTCCTAATTTATATTTTTGTGGCGAGGTAATTGATATTGACGGGGTAACCGGAGGATTTAATTTTCAGAGTGCGTGGAGCACTGCTTGGATTGCTTCGCAGTTATTGGTTTGAGGTTACAAGTTTCAGGCCGGAAAGTTAAAGTTCTATTAGCGTTATAAAAAGTCTGTAAATTTCTTATCTTTATAAGTATAATTCAAGCTTCTTTTATGAAAAATAAAATTTACTTTTTGCTTTTTGTTTTTTTGTTTGTGGGAAATTATTTTTCTCAAACATTAAAACCTACCGATAAATTAGCTCTTTTAATGGGAGAAGTTACCAACTTTAAGAAAAAACCTCTTCCCAAAGAAACCATATTGCTGGTAAATACAACTACTAAAGCAGTAATTACTGTAACTACCGACGCCGGCGGAAAATTTGAAGCATTGGTTCCAGTAAACGCCACATATAGTTTAAAGTATAAAAATTTTACCAGTAATGTAGATTACACACAAATGCAGGTGCCCGCCGATAAAAATGCTACTTACGATGTGTCTATACAAATTGACCCGCCAAAAGAATTTATTTTAGATAATGTGTATTTCGACACCGGGAAATCTACGCTTAAACCTACTTCGTTTAAAGCATTAAATGATTTAGTGGAAATTTTAAAAATAAAAAACACTATGTCGGTCGAGATACAAGGACACACCGATAATGTGGGAACGGAAGAAAGCAACAACAAACTTTCGCAGGAGCGGGCAGAGGCGGTAAAAAAATATTTAGAAAGCAAAGGCATTGAGGCAAGCAGGGTAACTGCAAAAGGTTACGGACCAACCATGCCCATCGCCGATAATTCTAATGAAGCCGGCAAAGCAAAAAATCGCAGAACGAGTTTGAAGGTGATTAAAGAATAAAAATAAAGAGTGTTTAAAAAAATCAGTATTATTATATTAACAATTACAATGAATAAATAAAGAGAAAGAAAATAATATAATAGCGTTAGCTTATTCGGTGTTAAATATGCAACCATCTTAACAAAGGTTTACTAAATGTCTCACGCTGATTTTTTATATTAATATCCAATTCGAGACATCGCGGAGCAAAAAAAATAAAAAGTGAAAACAAGAGTAATTAAAATTCCGAAACGGAGAGATTTTTAAACTTTAAAAGCACTTGCCATAAATTCTTGTTCGGCTTGTGACAGGCCGTATTTTTTTGCCACACCTCTCCATGTACTTACTACTGTTTTAATTTCTTGAATAGTTTGCTCAGCTTGATTTGAACTAATACGAAAATACTTTATTACTTTTTTTGCTAACTCAGTATCTAAAGCATTATCGTCCTCTGTAATGTTTAATACCAATCCTCTGCCATCCTCCATAGGATTTACATCATATGCAGGTGAGAGAATCCAGCCTTTGTCAGTTAAAAGAAAACCATGATTTCTTAAATGATCGTCAGTATTTGATATACAAATACTAAATACAATTCTCTTCCATAACTGAAATAAATCTTCATTAACGTTAGCACCGTTTTGTGCAATAAATTCTGCCAATTGAATATAACTTACACCTGAAGTATGATCTGCGCCGTCGCTATAATCTAAAAGGGTCATTGCAGAAGCAAAATGAATTCTTTTGCCATTAGATGTTCTATCAAAACGCTTAGTTAAATAGGTATTGTATTTAGTAAATTTCTTTAGCTGAAAATCTGACATATTTATTCCTGATTGTACAGCAAGATTATTTGCGACAGCTTCCCATGCGCCCATATTTTTTATATCTCCACGACTTGGAAATTTCGCAATCCACAAAATGCCATCGTTATCTACAATACTTGCTTTTGGTCTCGCGCCTCCTAATGATGCACCAGGTGAAATAAGCATATTCAACCATTTGATGTATTCGGGATTTCCTATTATATCTTCTTTTTCCAATTCTAAACTTGCATGCTCAAGTTCTCTTAAGGAAGCCCATTGTGGTGCGGGATTTTTTTCATTATTATCCAAGAAAGGGCCATCCATTTCATCTTTAAAACGCAAAGCCCCCATGCGATGACCGTCATAAACGCCTAATAAATAATCGGATTCAAAAAGTGGTCTTACCGGTCTATCTTCTTCTTTTGCTAGTGCAGCTTCGCGTCTTTTCATAAGTACTTTACCCCAACGATCAGGAGAGGAATCAAGAAAAACACCAAAGTTGTGTTTTTCGCCAGTTACATATTGATGACCAGAATAGAGCTGTAGGTCCGGATCAATAATCTGAGCGTGGCCGGAATCTAACCAAGTTTTTGCATACTCAAATGAAAATATTTCTTCTCCTTTTGAAGGAATGACATGTAAAGTTCCCATTAGAATTGGTTCATCCAATTCTTTCCAATCTGCAAAAACGAATATTTCTTTTTTCTGATTCTTTGCCATGTTATTTTATTTATCCTTGTGCTTTTTAGGTGCGCGATCTTTTGTCAATAATTTTGCATCGGTAAGTTTCCTTCCTAGTTCATCATCAGAAGCCACTTTTAATAAATCTTTTTCCAACCCTAAAGCAAATAGAACTTGTACATAATTTCCCATTGTCACACTAGCTGAACCCTTTTCTATATAGTATAATGTCATGCGTGTGATGTTAGCTCTTTCTGAAATTTGCTCAGTACTTAATTTCCGCCTTAAACGAGCAAGCCTAATGTTGGCCCCAAGTTCTTTCAAGAGCTTTTCTTGTTTAGGATATAATATAGGTGTTTTTGACTTCATAACGTATAATATAATATACAAATATAATCATTTTGTATAATATATTATACATTATAATTAAATATATTTGAAAAGGATTTGAACCTTTTTTGGAATGAAAATGACCCTTTTGTCTATAGTTTTTTATCGTAAATAAATGATTATCAAATTATTATATTATACATAGAAAATACTCCCCTATAGTCTTCGAAAGAGACTTGACTATATATTCGTTGTTCCTACATCCCTGCCAGAATTTCATAGAGTTTAAAGGGTACAACTATTGTGTAGTGTATAATGAAAGGGGGTGTTTAAATTGAGTAAGAAACCAAATCACAACGCGGATATCAGCAATCCTAACAAAGGAACTAAGGGAACAAATGTTACCTATGATAAGAATCAAGGTAATAAAGGCAAGAAGATTCAGCAAAACCAAAAAGATAAAAAGTAATTTTAAGAGGCAGTGGTAGCCCCTTTTTTATTTTGAGTGATATTATTAATTTGTATCCAATTTTCTAAATTATATACAAACCCTTCCCAGTTAATTTTTTCTTCTTTTGATTTATAACCGTGAATTATAAGGAACGAACTTTCATCTAAAATCTTTTTTGCATCATCAGTACCGAAAATTACTTTATGTAATCTATCCATTTCCCATTTATGATCATCATTAGGATAGGTAACCAAAACTCTTAGATCGCAATTTGTAATGAGCAAATGACTTACTTCTTGAAATAACCCACTATTGCAGTCGTTTTCATGTTCGAAAGCAATTCTTATTTTTCTCAACCAAGTTAAGTGTTGTGGAATTTCAGGAACGTAATCTACTTCTCTAAAAAAAACCGCGTCCAATGAATAATAATTA
This sequence comes from Sphingobacteriaceae bacterium, assembly GCA_023251725.1. Classification (GTDB taxonomy): domain Bacteria; phylum Bacteroidota; class Bacteroidia; order B-17B0; family Aurantibacillaceae; genus JAHEYG01. The sequence continues at coordinate 4,950 of JAHEYG010000036.1, forward strand.
CAATAAGATTTTAAATCCAATTTTTTTGAAATTGAGGCAAGTACTGATGTCTCACTATTGAAAATGCAATTTGTATACTGAGTTGAATTAGGCAAGTTAGAAACTAAGATATCATGTTGTGCATGGCTGATTTCTAACCAAGCTGCACAAAATTCATGTGATGTTATCTTTCGATTCATTTTTGTTAGAATAGTAAAGATACGAAATGACTATTTAAATCCGCGAGCCGTCCTGCGAGTACAGTTTTAGGTGGGCGCACGGGAGTCCCGGAATGTTATGGAGGGCGGGTTTGGTGGATTCGGTGGAGGTAAACTGGTTTAAAATATAGTCCACCGAATTTACCACCTACTCACATAAGATTTGGTGAATAAATTGAGAAGTGTAAAAACAAGAAAGCCCGTAAACATTGGGGTTTACGAGCTTATGATTTTGATTGGAGTGGCATTGGCGGAGACTGAGGGATTCGAACCCTCGTTACCTTGCGGTAAACACGCTTTCCAAGCGTGCTCGATCGGCCACTCTGACAAGTCTCCGAAAGCGTTGCAAAATTAACAGAATTTTTTAGCTTGGCAACAATGGTCATTCATTATAAAAGCTTATTCAAACTTTTTTCAATATATTTCTCGGAAGTAATAAGTGCAGTTTGAATTCTTTTAGCATAGTGAATCGAATCTAAAATTTCTTTTTGCTTAACCTCAATAATTTCTTTTTGTTTTTCAACTTGTTCTTTCTTGGCAGTGATAATTTCATTGGCTTTATGTTTCTGACGATAGCTTCTAAAAATAAAAAGGGCGAGAATTAAAACCAATCCGAATCCTATAATAAAATAATTACGTTGTTGCTTTTGCTGTTTTAATTCTTCATTAGCAATTAAATCTTTTTTCTCCTGCTCAGCTTGAGTTTGCTGCTCTTTCTTTTCAAATTCGTATTGCATTTGTTTTTTTACGGAAGCTTTTTGTGTTTGCTGGTTATTTATGCTGTCGCTCATTTGTTTGTAGAGTTCAAACATTTCTAGACTTTTTTTATAATCACCTTTTCTTTTAAAAATAATACTTAATATTTTAGAAGAATGGACTATGTTTTCAGGAAATTTATATTCTTGAGACAATTTTAAGGATTGTTTACCATAAGCTTCAGCCTTTTCAAGTTCACCTAATGATAAATACATTGTACCAATATTATTTAATGAATAAGCCATTCCATGCTTAAAGTCCATTTCTGTATAAATTTTTAAAGCGGAATTGAAATGCCCTATCGCTTTTTCTGTTTGCTTTAAATTTGAATACGCGTATGCCATATTATTATATGCAGTGGCCGCTCCAATCTTGTCATTTATTTCATTTTGAATTTTTAAGCATCTTTGAAAACACTCAATTGCGTTTAAAAATTTTCCAAGTTTGACATATAAATTTCCAATGTTATTGAGGGATGTCGCAATCCCGTTTTTGTTTCCGATTTCTTCACATATTTTTAACGCGGTATTGCAATATTCCATTGACTTAGCATCCTGATTTAGCACATTGAAAATTGCAGTGATTTTGTTTAACGACATAGCAATTAAATATCTATTAGCATTTTTTTCAAATATTTTAAGAGCCAGGGTATAAACGTCAAGTGCCTTTTCAATTTGTCCCTGTCCGCTGTAAGTATCTCCTATGTTGAGTAAACATGGCCCAATTCCGTCTTTAAAATTAAGTTCTTCGTATATTTTGAGAGCGACTTTATAATTTTGTAAGGCTTTTTCAGCCTCACCTTTTCTATGATAAGTAAGGCCCACATTATTTGAACAATTTGCAATTCCCCTCTTAAAGCCTAATTTTTTAGCGAGAATTAATCCTTCTTCAGCATATTTTAAAATATCTTCTTCTTGGCATTGTTCGCTTAATTGATAAAGGATATTTACTTTATCGGTATCTTCTTTAACGGTTTTGAGAAGGGTGAGAAGTGAATCAATTGTTTTATTTTGCGCCAATGTAAATTGTGTTAGTGACAAAACAGTAACAATTACAAAATATCTATTTAACCATTTAACCATTTAATCGTTCCAAATTTTTCGCAAAATATTTTTCTGATGTTATTAAGGCTGTTTGGATGCGTTTCGCATAGTGAATCGAATCCAGAATTTCTTTTTGTTTTTCTTCAATAATTTCTTTTTGTTTTTCAACCTCTTCTTTTTTGGCTGTGATAATTTCGTTGGCCTTATGCTTCTGCCGATAACTTCTAAAAATAAATAACGCGAGTAATAAAACCAATCCAAATCCGGCAATAAAATAATTGCGTTGTTGTTTTTGTTGTTTTAATTCTTCAACTGCAATTACATCTTTTTTTTCCTGCTCAGCTTTAACTTGTTCTTCTTTTTTCTCGAATTCATATTCCATTTGTTTTTTTATTGATGCTTTTTGCGTTTCCTGATTGTTGATACTGTCTGACATTAATTTATAAAGTTCAAACATTTCAAGGCTTTTTTTGTAATTGGCTTTAGCCTTATATATTGAACTCAATCGCTCGCTTGCTTTACTAATGTTTTCAGGATAGCCAATTTCCTTTGCAATTTGTAATGAACGCGCGGAATACTTTTCGGCTTGCGGATATTTTTTTTGCTTAAAATAAATGCCGGCAATATTGTCGAGCGAGTAGGAAATATTTCGTTTGTCTCCAATTTCTTCCCGCATGTGTAAACTTTTGAGATACCAAAACAGTGCTTCGGTAGAATTACCCCTCTTGTTAAAAATAACCGCAATATTATTGTAAGAACTTCCCACGCCCTGCTTGTCTTCGATTTCTAAATATATTTTTAAGGCTTTCTCATTCCACTCTACGGCATTACTAAAATAGTTTTGTTTGAAATAAATATTTCCAATATTAATATACGTCGAGGCAAGCCCTTTTTTGTATCCGATTTCTTGCTGTAACTTCATACTCTTATTATAATTTTCTAAGGCCATGCTAACATCCCCTTGATTATTATACACGCTTCCTATGTTACTAAACGACCTAGCGATGCATTCTTTGTCTCCGGTTTCTTCGCCTACCCTCAAACTTTTATAATACCATTCCAGCGCTTTTTTAATATCTCCCTGATTAAAATAAATTAAACCTAAATTGTTAAACAAAGTGGCCAGTCCTTGTTCGTCGCCCAATTCTTCCAATAATTTTAGGCTTTTATTATAGTAATCTAAGGCATAATGAATTTCCCCAAGATTCATGTAAATAAAACCAATGTTACTAAGTGTTATGCAAAGCCCTTTTTTGTCTGTAGTTTCTTCCTGAGTTTTTAAACAACGCAGACTCCATTCTAATGCCTTTGTAAAGTTACTTTGCTGTAAAAATGCATAGCCGATATTAGTGCAAGCATTGACAATTCCTTTTTTGAATTTTAATTTTTGTGCAAGTTTAAGAGAGGGTTCAGCATATTTCAATATATCAGATTCAGAGCACAATTCGCTTAATTGAAATAAGATATTTACCTTATTGGTATCATCTTTCGCTGTTTTAAGAAGGGTAAGAAGCGAATCAATATTTTGCGAAAAGTAAAATGTATTAAGAATTAAAAACGAAGACGTAAGAATTATTTTGAGAAAATTTAGTTTCATCTTTGAGTTACACCTTAACGCCAATCACTAAAACATCATCCACTTGCGATAAATTACTTTTCCAATCCTCAAATTTTTTATCCAACACTTTTTCCTGTTCGGGCATTGATAATTTATTTATTGCCAGTAAAGTGTCTTCCAATTGTTTGTATTTGAATTTTTTTCCTTTCGGGCCGCCAAACTGATCGGCATAACCGTCGGTAAACAAGTACAAAATATCACCTTTATTAAGTTCTAAAGTGTGTGTGGTAAAAGGCAATGGATTATCTGTTTTACCAATAGATTGTTTGTTTGCGGTTATTTCTTTTATTTCGTTTTGCTGAACGTACCAAAACGGATTATTTGCCCCCGCCCAACTTAAAGTAATTTTTTCGCCGTTATCGCCGCGCGAAGCAGGTGGAAGGCAACACAAAGAAATATCCATTCCGTCTTTTACTGTTGAAGAATTTTTTTCTTTTTCGTCAGCGTGTTCCGATGAAAAAGTTTCTAAAACCAATTCTCTTACCTTATCTAAAATTTTACCCGGCTCAGTAATTTTAAATTCTTTTACTGCTCGATTTAGTGCGTTAGAACAAACAACACTTACCAAAGCTCCCGGCACACCGTGACCCGTACAATCGGCCGCCGCAATAAAACGCGTTCCTTTAATCTCCATGAACCAGTAAAAATCGCCGCTCACAACATCTTTAGGTTTAAACAAAACAAATGCTTCCGGAAATAATTTATATTTTAATTCCTTAGAGGGTAGTGTTGCATCCTGAATTCGTTTGGCATAGGCAATGCTATCAGTAATATCTTTATTTTTTTCTTCAATTACTTTTTTTTGCTCTACCACTTCGTGTGTTCTTTCTATAACTTGTTTTTCGAGTGTAATATTTTGATCCGCTAAAATTTGCTGTTTTTCTTTTTCGTGTTCAATATTTTTAATTGATAAATCTTCTACTTCAACTAATTTCTTTTCCAGATTTTTACTGGTGCGGGCAAATTCTCGAGCAAGGTGAATCGACATGGATAATGGAATACTAAGGGTTGAATAAATAATCAGAATAGATAAAATCAATCCGCTAAGCTTAGTCGGATCAAGGGCCATGTTAACGTTTCCCATATTTACAAGTACGCCTGCAGTAGTAAAAAACACAATTGTAAATGTTACTCCAATGCCAATAAGCAAAGCCCCGTCTCTTTTTTTAATTAGTGCTGTAATTATTAAGCGGATTACGTCTACAAAAAATAATAATAAAATACTTACTCCAAAATAAGGAATTTCCATGTCTAGTGCATTAAATATAAAGTCGAATAAAAATAAAAAGGTCCAGATGTAAACTAATTTATGCAGTTTCTTATAAAAAATAAAGTGAAGCATAGCAATTAAGGCCGGTGCGTAAAAATTATGCAAGCAAGAAAGTAATTTCTGATAAAATGTTATAGTTTCGCCATCCAAAAAAGTAATCTGTACAATTAAAGTTAGAAAAGTAGTACCAAACCCTACAGAAAAAATGCTATAAAATAAATTAGCTTTATTAGCCTTGTAAAAGAAAAATAAAGCGAGGTGAATAAAACCAAGGGCCAGAAAAAAGGCGAAGTAAAAAGTAAACATGAACAATATAATAGAGGTACTAATGTATTTCCCTATATATGATTCTGTGAGATCGCCAACAGAGATATTAAAACCATTCTCTCCTTTTCCTTTATGAATTGATTCAAGGCTTGATTTTACGTTACTGTAGCGTACCGCCAGTAAATGTGATTTTCCATCTCCGAAAATGATAGGAAAAGGAATCGACTGGGGATTCATCGTTTTTTCAATCTTTCCATTGGCACTTACAGTTCCAAAACTATCTACCAGGTTCCCATCCAGATAAATTTCAGAAGCACCGGCTTGATTTATGATTAATCCTACTGCTTTATGAAGCAATGCAGAATCTACTTCGAGGTGAATTCTGAACCATCCTATTTTATTAAAGGTCCCCTTGGGTAAATCATTCAAACGCAGAGCGGGGTTTACATATTTCCAATCTTTGTCATTATAATCGGGCATGGCCCATTTAATATTATCTCCCGAATGAAATTTCCAACAATGATTGAGTTTTTTTCCGGCTTCATGATTGGCACCCGAAATCTTTTCACCGAGATTATCTAATTTAAAAACTGAATCGCTTTGCGAAAAAAAATGTGAATACGAGAAAAAAGAAATTATGAATGCAAATGTTATTTTCACATTCTAAATATAACAAAAAAAACCACTCTAAATAAAAAGAGTGGTTTTAATATTGCAAGCAGTTTTTATTGAATTACAAGCTTTTTCGTTGCGTCCACTTTATCATTTTTAATTCTCATAAAATAAATTCCTTGTTCTAAACCCGAAACATCAAAAGTGTATTCGATTGTGGGCTGAATATAATTTTGAATCATTAAAATTTTATCTGTTAAATCACAAATCGATACTTCAAAATTATTTTGATTCACCGCGCTAATAAATAAACTTATATATTCTGAAGCCGGATTCGGAAATAACATAGTCGAAATTTCAACTTTTCCTTCCTGTATTCCCGCAGTAGCCGGCGCATAAGTAGTAACGCCGCCCGGAGGAATGTTATGTCCGCTTCCCGGACCTGTATTGCCCGCCTGAACAATGCCGTAATATTGCGGACCAATAACAAAAGGATAAACGGGATTTAAAGCGCCGTCAATCGTAATAAAATAAGCATAAATTCCTGCGGGATATTCGGGCGTTACACAAAAGCGACCGTTATGAATATCCAAATCGCCCAATCCGGCACTGTAAGCATAATCTTCTATAAAACATCCAACCGGATAAGTTACACTAACGGCAGGTCCGCTTATTCTTGTTGCAATGGTTGTAGCAGTAAAACTGCTCTTCATTCTCTTTATCGGACCTGTTCCATTGGTATTCGTAAATGCATAGGCACCGTAAATTGGAAACCCGTCGAAAGCATATCCTATAATAGGCGAATGATTTAAGCTGTCGTTTTCGTTGTAAACACATTTAGGATTTACGTGATTATGGTATTCGCCATTGGGAGCGGGGTGGCCCAAGCAATTATCAAAACTTACACTTTCATAATATTCGGCATTTCGGTTCCATACACCCAGATTCAGATAACTCATTCCGTCTTTGGCGTTAAAGGCCGATACGCCGTTGCTCCAAACTCCGATATGACCTAACGGTGTGGTAACAAGGGTTCCAAGGTTTTGCTGTGGACTCCGTGTAATTTTGTAAACAAAATTTTGGTTCGAGGGCGTGTTTGGATTGGTGGGCCATGGACCTATTGAATAGCTTGGTATACAAGTAGCGCTCACATAAACATCGCTGACGTTATACTGTACTTGCTGTACATTCGATAAAATGCCTCCGTAGCCTGTTGCAGCTGTTGTATTTATTTTCCAGGAAGTAATTTCCGGGCCAATTTGTCCTTGTAGTGTAAACGTTAGTACGCTTGCGGTTAAAAGCAAAAATGTTTTCATAAAAATATATTTTAGTTTATGGATGTGGGGGCGGAGGGCCTTCTCCGCGTGGCATTGGCGGCCGTCCCATTTGTTTGGTAACTTCATTAATTATATTATCGAAAATTTTCTTTTGTTCAGCATTGCAAATGGCCCGTACTTTTTGGAAATGATTAAATGTTGCCATTTCTAAAGCTTGTTGATTAGAAGCAATTGCTTCCGATAATTCAGTTGTTTTTTTAGTTTCGGTACTATCAGATTTTAGTAAGTCAAAAAAAGTATCTCTTAATTCATATCCGCTTTTTTGTAATTCTTTTATGGAAGCCCGATGCTCATCGCGCAATTTTGTGAATTCTTTAATTTGCATGTCATTAAATTGTAATTCGTGAATCAACATTTCTCCCGGTCCGCCGTTATCACCATTGGGTGGCGGCATTGGTCGAAACTGATTAATGTGATGCTCGTGTTTTGGTTTTAACCAAATAGTAAATAATAAAGCAACATTAAGTACAGCAAGTAAAATTACCAGCCATTTCAATATATTATTTGAATTGTTGTTCATTTTAATAATTGTAAGATAATGAATAACCCAATTCGGAACTTAATTCAGAAATTATTTCGGTACCTGCTTTATTATTGGTGTCTTTATCTGAAACAAAAGATGCTATGGCAAAACCATTTACTACGAATAGTGCAGCCGCAGTAAAACCAATTGCCAATTTATTTCTAATGAAAAAATAGTCCGACTTTTGTTCGGCATTGTTTTGTTTAATACGAGCAGTAATTTTTTCAAATAAAAAAGCATTAGGCTCGGCTTTTTGCAAGCCCGAAACGCTGTTTAATACATCGTTTATCCATTTTTCTTTTTCCATGTTGTTTTAGTTTAGACGTTAATTATTTTAATTTCCTTCGCTGCCCGTAAAAAAACTCTAATTTCTTTCTTAAACCCACTTTTGCCCTCTGAATCAACGATTCGGCGGCTTTCGGGCTGATTTTCATTACTTCAGCAATTTCTTTTTGAGATAATTCTTCTATCGTAAATAAAATAAAGGCAGTTTTTTGATTTTCGGGTAAAGTATCTATTACCTTAAAAAGATATTTCGAATTTTCTTTATTTTCTAATTGAATACCCGGATGTTCGAAATCGGCCTGTTCATGTAATACCTCGCCGGTTTCTTCGTGAAACAAATTGCTGAAAAACGCGAAACGTTTTTTGCTTTTTTTTCTTCTTAAAAAATCCAGACTTTTATTCACAGCAATTCTGTAAATCCAGGTCGAAACATTGGCTTGTTGTTTAAAGTGGTGGAGCGAACGGTATACTTCAATAAAAACTTCCTGACTAATATCCTCGGCATCTTCGGTGTTTTGTACAAAGCTTATGCAAGTATTAAACACTCTTTTTTTATGAGTTTCTACTAAATCTCTGAAATTTATGTTTAAATGTTCGCTCACAATTTTTACACCCGATGGTTCAAAGGTAATTTATTTTATATATTTTTATCGTGAATGCCTGCGATGAAAAAATTATTTATAGCCGCTTTTGTTTTAAGTGTTATCACTTCGTGGTTTAGTGTGGGAAGGTATCATGCCGACGAACAATATCAAATTTTAGAATTTGTTGGGTTTAAAAAAGGAATTAACGAGGCTAAAGAGATGCCCTGGGAGTTTCAGCTAAAAATGCGGCCGATTGTTCAGGTGGCTTTTGCTTTTGGAGTAATTAATTTATTGGAAAAGTTTAATTTGACCAATCCGTTTATTTGGGCTTTTATTTTAAGGTTGTTTTCGGCTTTGTTGGGACTGTTTGCTACTAATAAGATATTGCAGTTTTATAAAAACAAAATTCCAGAAAAATTATTTAATACACTTTGTTTTTTGTCCTTGTTCTATTGTTTCATTCCGTATTTTCATGTAAGATTTTCGTCAGAGAATATTTCTTCTTCTTTATTTTTTATTGGTTTATTCGGAATGTTATCTTTTTTTGAATCCCGAAAAAATGTTTTGAATCTTTTTCTTTTGGCATTAATAATAGGATTAGCTGGTGTAGTGCGACTGCAAACTAATTTTTTGCTGATTGGATTTTTGGCTTGGATAATTTTTATTAAGAGGGAAAATTTTAAAACTGTTTCTATTATTTTGTTGGGAATTATTTTCGCAAATGTAACTGGTGTCTTTTCAGATAAATGGTTTTATGGCAGCTGGGAAATTAGTTCGTGGAATTATTTGTACAATAATATTATTCTTAATAAAGTTTCCGATTTTGGTGTTCAGCCTTTCTGGTTTTATTTTAAAGAAATATTTTTAAACGCCATTCCGCCTTTTAGTTTAATTCTGTTTTTTTGTTTTGGATATTTAATTATTCGCTTACCAAAAAATTATTTAACCTGGACAATAATTCCTTTTTTGTTGGTGCATTTTGCAACCGCTCACAAAGAGCTCCGTTTTTTATTTGTTTTAATCCCCATAATTCCATTGGCAGTAGTTCTAACGTATAACGAAATATTAAATTCAGTTGTGGTTTCAAAAATAAAATCATTTCTACAAAACAAGAAACATAAATGGTTTAAAATCCTTTTTCTAACTATAAATACAATCGTTCTTTTAATTTTATCTTTTAAAGCGGCCGATAGTTATACTCCGGTTCTTAAATTTGTTTATGATAACTATAATTCAAAACCAACGGTATTAATGTGTGAAAGTAAAAATTACGATTTCTATTCCAACGCGGTGTCTTTAAATTTTTATAGAAGCAAGTCGGTTAAGAATTTAAATTTCCCCATCGAAAAAATTAATCCAAACTATTTGCAGCAAAATGTAAATTACATTTTTGTCTGCGGCAACAAAAATTTCAAATTCCCGGAAACGGTGAAAGCAAAGTTAGTTTACAATTCCATTCCCGATTTTCTGTATTATTTTAATTTTAACGGATGGATTGAGCGGGAGGGTGAGGTTTGTGTTTATGAAGTCAGTAATCAGTAGGCAGTAATCAGTAGCTGGGTACATTCCGATTACCGAACACTGATGACCGTTTACCGAACACCGATTACCGCATACCGATTACTGATTTAGTATAACATTATAACGTTTAACCAAATCCCTCTACCCAACAGCCTTCTCCTTATGCTTAATAATCTGCGTTTTCAATGCATCACAGGCAGTATCCACCGCTTCTTCAAAAGTAGAGCATTGTTTTTTGGCGAATAAATCGTGACCGGGTGTGCTCAATTTTATTTCGGCAATTTTATTGTTGTTATCGTCGCCTTTTTCTATTCTTAAAATTATGTTACTGTTAATAATGGCTTCGTGAAACGTTTTTAGTTTCGAAACTTTTTCCTGTACATGTGCAATTAATTTCTTGTCAGCATCAAAGTGCACCGATTGAATTTTTGTGGTCATAATTTGTGTCCTCCTATAATTTAAATTTTTATTTTTTTGTCTCTTCAATCCCTTAAGTCCCTTTTGTCTCTTCAATCCCTTCAACCGCTATTGTCTTTAATCTTTAATCTTGCGTCTTCAATTCCTTTTGCCCCTTCAATCCCTTCAATCCCTCTTGCCCCTTTAGTCTCTTAAATCCCTCTTGTCCCTTCAATCCCTTCAATGTTATTCCCCCGAACGCGGGTGCGCTTGTTTATATGTTTTTTTTAATTTTTCGATGGTATTGTGTGTGTAAATTTGTGTGGCCGATAAATTGGCGTGCCCCAATAATTCTTTTACCGCATTAATATCGGCGCCGTTATTTAGTAAATGTGTAGCAAAAGTGTGGCGTAAAACGTGCGGACTTTTCTTATCAAGTGTAGTAATAATTCCCAAATAATGTTTAACCGTTTTATAAATATGATTTTCTTTCAAGGGAATGTTTTTTTTATTTACCAATAAATACGGGCTCAATAATCCTTCTGTCTTTTTTACTTGAAAATAAGTCTCAAGGTTGCGTTTTAAACTCAAAGAAATGGGAATAATCCGTTCTTTATTTCGCTTTCCCAAAACTTTTAAACTAAGATTGTACAAATCAATATCTTGGTCTTTGAGCCCAATTAACTCGGCTCTTCTTATACCGGTTTGATAAAGTATATCCAATAATAATTTATCGCGAATGCCATCAAATCCTTCTTCAAAACCAATTTCATTAAATAATTCATCCATTTGAGTTTGGTCAACAAAAACGGGAAGTTTTTTTGGAGTTTTTGGTCCCTGTATTTTTTGGAGCGGGTTAATATCAATAATATTATTTCGTAGCAAATATTTGTAAAACGATTTTAAGGTGGAGAGTTTTCTATTAACACTTTTGGCGGAAATGTTTTTATCCATTAATTCGGCGACCCAGGTTCTTACTTGTAAATAAGAAACTTTTTTAAGATCGGCATCATGAATTTCTTTTTCTAAATAAATTTGAAATTGGTTTAAATCGCTTTCGTAAGAAGTAATGGTGTGGACCGAAAACTTTTTTTGGTGCTGTAAGTAATCAATAAAATTTTTGAGGTGAGAAACAGCCATAAACTCCGTTAAATAAAAATTCCTGAATCGAAGTTACATCTTTCAATTCAGGAATCAAATATGATAAAAAACAGGTTCGGCCTATTTTTCTATTTCGCCGTTTTGCAGTCTTTGTTTGTAAACCGCCTTAATTACTTGCTCTCTGCGTCTCACAGATGGCTTAGTAAATTTTTGACGCTCACGTAAAGCTTTAACAACTCCGGTTTTTTCGAATTTCTTTTTAAACTTTTTTAAGGCTTTTTCAATGGTATCCCCTTCTTTTACTTGAACTATAAGCATTTAATATTTTTTTAATTGTTTTTAGAGGGTCAAATATAAGAAAAATTCATTAAAACAAACAATTTTTAAAGGGAAAAGAAGAACAATAATTAAGAATATATTATTCAATTACTAATTTACCGCTATTGATAACAGTTTTATCTTCCAAAACAATAAATTGATAAATCCCTTTTGATAATAATTCGGCTTTAATATAATTAATACCATTTCCTAATTCTTGTATTAATAGTGTTTGACCTAAGGTGTTTAAAATTACTATGGAAGATTTACCAATGTGATTTTGTAATTCAACACTAAATTCACCATGGTTTGGATTAGGATATAGCATAAATTTTTCTGCTAAATTGAGAATATTAATTCCGGTACATGTTAATACGTTTATTGTTTTACTTCCCGAGTTAGTGCAATTATTTACATTGGTATAAGTATAGGTAACAGTATAAGTTCCTGGACCAGCAGCGGCTGGGCTAAAACTGTTTCCAAAAACCCAGGTTCCCGAAAAAGTTCCTCCAACAGGAGTTGCATAGGGTGATAATGAAACTGAACCTACACTTACGCATTGTGTATCAATCGGAGCAAAATTCATTGTAATAATTGGTAATGGATTTACGGTTATTATTTTAGTCGCAGAACCAGAACAGCCTAAACCGGAAGTTCCGGAAGCGGTGTAGGTGGTTGTAACGCTTGGCGTAACGTTAACTGTACTTGAATTGGAACCTGTGTTCCAAGTATAAGTTACAGCTCCATTGGCAGTAAGTGTAGTACTTTGTCCCGCACACACCGTAGCATTTCCGCTTATGCTTAATGTTGGGGATGGATTAACAGTCACGGTTTTTACCGAGGTATTCATACATCCGGAAATATTTGTTCCTGTAACCGTATAGGTTGTATTTATAAGCGGACTCACCAAATAACCCGGTGTTGCAGGGCCGCCTGTCCAGGTATAGGTGTTGGCGCCACTTGCAGTTAATGATGAACTTTGTCCTGAGCAAATAATTGTAGCACCACTTATATTAATAGTGGGAGAAGGAGTAATGCTAACTGTTTTTGTAGCTAAATTCTGACAACCCGATACATCTGTTCCGGTTACAGTGTAAGTTGTATTAATAACCGGATTAACAATATAATTTGCATTTATTGGTCCGGCTGTCCACGTATAAGTTGATGCACCACTTGCAGTAAGTGTTGTTGAAAATCCAGCGCAGATTAGCGTATTTCCGCTAACAGTTACGGTTGGGCCAACAGGGCCACATATACCGACAATACTTGCACCGGAAGTTATCCAATTAGAAGTTGGTCCGTTTAAAGTCATGCTTGTTAGGGTTCCAGTATTATTATTTATGGTTAAATCTGTTAAGGTTGTTATTCCGGTATTGTTTGCTCCCGCCACCCCTTGATTGAAATTATAATAAGCAACTAAACCACTTTCATTTCCAATAAGATTACAATTTTTGTGACCGGTAATTTCTGAAACACAAAGTGATTTATTCCATACTCGCACTTCGTCAATTGCGCCATTATAAAAATAACCATTTCCGTCGCGGGCAGCAATGCCGGCTTTATTAATTGTATTAGTTGGACCAGATAATGAATTATAAGTAACAGTTTTTGTTTGGATAACACCATCCACATAAATATCAACGTTAGCGGCATTTGGAATGCCTTTATAAATTAATGCCACATGGTGCCAAAGCCCATCGTTAAACGAATTTGTAGTTTGTAACCAAATACAATTTGATATCCAAGTATTAATAAAAAGAAAAGCTATTTTTCCGGGACCGGTTACGTACATTTCATAGCCGGTATACGGTGAAGAATTTGCCATTTTAGAAAATATTTCCCCATCGCTAAACGAAGTTTTATTAAACCAAGCTTCAATGCTAAAGTTGCTATTAATAGAGAAATCTAAAGAAGGACTGTTATTAATAATAATATTATCGTTAGCACCATCAAAATTTAAAGCATTGTTTTGTGATAAAACGATATCGTTTTTGCAGAGAAAAATAACTGTAAATACTGCAATAAGAAATTTATAATTTTTTTTCATGATGTATGAGTTTTTATTATAGTAAATATAATTTTTGTAAAAATAGTGTTGAGTGGTAGTTTGCAAAATGTACGATTTAATTTGTGAAATGTACGTTTAAATTGGTGGGACCAATATCCGATTGTGGCTAAATTTGAAGTAAAAGGCCAAAAACTTCACAATTAATATTATTCTTCCGTTTTCTTTCGCCTAAATAAGATAAACAACCCGCCGCAAAAAAGCAATCCGCATAAACTCATTATACTTCCTTTGGTACCGTAGCGCAGTTTATAAAATAATTCAATGTTGTGAGAACCTTTTGTAAGATAAACCCCGGTCATGCCATTGCTAACGTAAACTTTTTCAGTGTCTTTTCCATCCACATTTAAATGCCAGCCTTTGTCGTAAGGAAACGAGAAATACATTATTTCTGTTTCGTTAGCTTTCACTGTACCTTCAATTTTCTTCTCCGAAAAAAGCGACATATTCAACGTATCTTTTTTTAGTTTATCTAAATCGGCTTTGTACGATTCCCAACTAAAAGCATTAAGCGATAAGGTGTCTTGAAGTTTAAATTCTTTTAATCCAGGCGACTTAACTATATCTTCATCTTTAAGTATGCATGATTTAAGACTCACAAAAACCTTTTGAAAAACATTTAGTTTGTCGAAATTACTTTGCTTCATGTATGTATCATAAGTGTATCCGAAAGGCAAAGAATATTTATTTCGCAACACCAACACGTCACCAAATTTATTAATGGAGTCGTGACTCATTTGCCAATACGGATTAAACTGTGCGTTATGTTTTGCCAAAATATATTTTACATTATTTAGCGATTCCATTACAGGAATTTGAATTGGCCGGTTAATTAAACCATCTACCCATCGGGAAGAGTACTCATTATCTTTTTTTATTAATTCATACGACCGCATGTAATTAATAAAATTTAGCTGCGACCACGAATTGTACGAAGATGTACCGTAGTATCCTTGTATTTTATGGTCATTAAGACTGCCATGAATAGCTGGCGATGAAAAATAATTTTTATCGATTCGGTAAAAAGCAGATTTTTCATTTTCTTTAATATAATTTACAGCGTCAACAGAGTAATCGTTGTATCCCACTTTTTCTTTTAACTCGCGCGTTAAAACAACATCGCGGCGGTTTACTGAAAGTCCTGATAAATAAATAGCTTCAAAAGCCACTAAGCCAATAATGGCGTATTTAATATTAACCGGATTTTTTGATTTGCTTAGGATAAATAATAATCCCGCGTAAGCGAAAATTAAAACTTTGGCAAACAACGAAACAGCTTCGTCAATCACCGGTTTGTTGCCGGTTAATTTTTGATATTCGCTGAAGTAAGGATAACTTTCTAAAATGAGCCAGAATACCACCGTTCCTATTAATAAATAAAAATTTAATTTTCGGTGTTTCAGAATTAAATCGAGCGCGTGAACCGAAAATAAAATAAATACCAGCGATATAAAAAACGAAAATGCTCTATAATAATCGCCGGTAAATAACCAAATCATATAGCGGAAATAAGGAAAAATACTTGGTATCACTACAAACAGAAGAAAAAACACATACCACTTTCTTACTTTTTTATCGACCGAAGAAAATATTTGTGGTAATAAAATAAGACACAGTATTCCGCAATATGACATAGGGGCTTCTAAAAAATTACCCCAATTTTTTTGTACAAACTGCCCGTTATTAAGAACGCCGTTAATCGAATAATTTACACCGCTTCCCAACATATCACTCGAAAATAAACGCATAATGGCAGCGCCGAATTGTTCTCTTTCCACTACATGAAACATAGGCTGGCCTGCTAATTGCTGGAAATAAGAATTACCTCCGCTGCCTCGCGGGCTCTCCAATAACTGTACAATTGTTTCAATTAAAAATGGTCCGCCCAATAACAAACCAGCTACGCCTAATAAAATAAGTTTACCGTAAATTAATAATAAATCTTTATAATTTTTACCGGGCTCTTGTAAAATGCGGAAGGCGGCATAAAAAGCCAAAAATAACCCGAATACATAAACGTTAAAGGGCATTGCGATTCCAACTAAAAAAATAGTGAAAACAAAAAGCATCCATTTGCCGCGCTGATAAAATAATTCGAACGCCAGTAAAAGCATGGCCACGTTTAGTGCTTCGTAAGTAAATAAATACCAACAGGCGCCAATAATCATAAATCCACTGAACGAAAACAAAACACTTCCTAAAATAGCAGAGAAATTAGAGGCTTTGAGAAGTTTTAAAAAGTAGAAAAAAACAATTCCGCCAATTAAAATTTTTGTGACTTCAATAAAAATAAAAATCTGCGGTATGGCTTTCCCTTCTCCTAAATAAGAAAGCGTAATAAAAGGGTCGCGGGTTAAACCGGCAAAAACACTTTGTCCCATTCCTTCGGCAAACGACCAGGTAGGAATGCCATTTTTTGGAATGTAATGCGAAATATAATAATGGTAGGGGAGAGTACCGTTTAAAGTATCGCTGCCAATATCTTTAAACAAAAATATTTTTTTTAGTGTGAGGTAATCTTTAAAAATAAAAAAAGCAATCACGCCAAGAAGCGCCAAACAAAACCAAACGGCATTCTTTCCCATTTTCTCAAAAAAGTCGGGGCCAATGGGTACTAACGGTTCGCTTACAGTGGCGGTTGTTGCAACTTTTGTAATTGGTTTTGGAGAAATCTTTTTTGCCATAAACTTTATTTGGTCCCGATAGCTATCGGGAAATTAAAAATTAGGTTTTAATAAATATTTACTATAGAAATTAACAATGTGTTTAACAGCTTCGTCCGCCGTATCAACAGTTACTAATAGAGATAAATCTTCGGGATTAATATTATGTTCTTCGGCCATCATGCTTGTTTTCATCCATTCAATCATTCCTTTCCAATATTCTTTTCCTACCAAAACTACAGGGAACTCTGCAATTTTATGCGTTTGCACCAAAGTTAACGATTCAAATAATTCGTCGATGGTACCAAAGCCGCCGGGCATGCCAATAAATCCCTGCGAATATTTTAAGAAAATAGTTTTACGCACGAAAAAATAATGGAAGTCAATACTTTTGTCTCTGTCAATAAAATCATTGGGCTTTTGCTCAAAGGGCAATTCAATATTTAATCCAACCGATTTTCCTTTGCCGCGTTTTGCGCCTTTGTTTGCCGCTTCCATAATACCCGGGCCGCCGCCAGTAATTACACCGTAACCTTCTTGTGTGAGTTTAAATGCAATTTCCTCAGCTAAAATATAATATTTATTGTCGGGCTTGGTGCGTGCCGATCCAAAAATAGAAACGCAGGGACCGATGCGGCTCATTTTTTCGAAGCCTTCAACGAACTCGCTCATTATTTTAAAAATTTGCCAACTGTCGGAAGCTTTAATATCGTTCCAATCTTTACTGGCAAAAGCTTTTCTTATTTTATCTTCTGATTTATCGTTCATAATTGATTTATAATAGTACTAAAAATATTTTTTATCGGCTAATAAATTCTAAATAATTTTGCAGAATTATAGTGGCGCTCACCATATCAACGGTTTCTTTATTTTGTCGTGCTTTTTTTTTCAATCCTCCCAATATCATGGCTTGTTGTGCCATAGCGCTGGTAAAACGCTCGTCGTAGCGATCGATTTTTGTAGTTGGAAATTTTTTTCTCAAATGCGCCACAAAAGGTTCAATGAAACGGGCGCTGTCGGAGGGCTCATTACGAAGTGTTTTTGGTTCACCAATCACAATGCATTCAACATTTTCTTTTTTTAAATAATCTACTAAAAAAGCAATTACATCTTTGCTGTGTACTGTGGTTAAACCCGAGGCAATTAGTTTTAAGGGGTCGGTAACTGCAATTCCCACCCGCTTTGAACCATAATCTATTGCTAAAATGCGCGACATATTGTAAAAGTAAGTGTTTTTTTACATTCAAACACTTATATTTGAAAAGAGAAAGTGCGATGAAAAAAATCGGAATTATTACATCAGGGGGCGACTCGCCGGGAATGAACGCTTGTTTGCGAGCAGTGGTTCGTACTGCTATTCATTATAATTTAGAGGTGGTTGGATTTTACAGAGGCTATGAAGGAATAATTGATAACAAACATTGTGTTTTAACTACAACTTCTGTTTCGGGAATAATTCAGCGGGGCGGAACTATTTTAAAAACGGCGCGCAGCGAAAGATTCAGAACTAAAGATGGAATAAAAACCGCTGCAAAAAATTTAAAGGCTTTAGGAATTGAAGGTTTAGTTATCATTGGAGGTGACGGAAGTTTTAGAGGCGCCATTGAATTAAGTAAAGAAATAAATATTCCTATTATTGGTTGCGCAGGAACTATTGATAACGATTTGGTAGGAACCGATTTTACCATTGGGTACGACACAGCAATTAACACTGTTGTTGAAGCGGTGGATAAAATAAGAGATACTGCTGAAAGTCACGACAGAGTTTTTGTGATTGAAGTAATGGGAAGAGATGCCGGATTAATTGCTTTACGAAGTGCCATTGCTTCGGGCGCAGAAGCCTTAATTGTTCCCGAATTAAAAAACGATATTGAATCATTATTAAAAAAAATAAAAAACTGGCGGAGCAGTAAATCGAGCAAAATTGTGATTGTAGCCGAGGGTGATGAGTTTGGCGGTGCTTATAAAGTGGGAGATTTAATTAAGAAACATTGCCCTGAGTTTGATATTCGCGTTACAATTCTCGGACATATACAACGTGGCGGAAATCCCACTTGTATGGAGAGGGTAAATGCGAGTTTGGTTGGATTTAATTCGATAAAAGCTTTATTGTCGGGCCACAAAAATGAAATGATGGGCATTGTCGATAAAAAAATAACTTACACACCATTTGAAAAAGCGGTGAAACACATTGATAAATTAAATGAAGATTTGGTGCAGATGATTGAGATTCTCTCCAGCTAAAAAGCCACGAATTTCACTCGTTATCACTAATCTGGGTTTTTAAAAAAAATATAAAAATGAAAATAAAATTAATGTTTATTTTAATGGCACTATCGTTCTTCGTAAAAGGACAGGACAAATATGTTTATCTTAACGAAACGATGACGTTTAAACCAAGGTTTGTAGAAGACGGTTATGTTATTCTTAAACACGATTCCTTAATCTTAAAAATATCAGCTGATACCGATGTGGTGAGTATTGATCATGTTAGAACAAAGGATAAGGGAATGATTTGGCTTTTTTATAAAAATAGAGGCGCAAATGATTTTTGGAAAGTTTCGGGTGGCGGAGGAGGATATAACAAAGAGGAGGATCAAAAATCTCCTAAAAAATTAATTGATAAATATTTTTTCGAGAATGAAATTGGATTAGGAGATGTTTTTATTTTTAAGTCATCCATAAAATCGCATTCATATTCAAATTGCGATACTTGTTACAACGGCACCAATTATTTATTTAAAATAAAAATGACTGAGTTAAAGCATTTGCAAGCGGCATCGAAAGCCCAATTCGAATCCGTTAAAACCGAAAAAGAGGAAAAGCATAAATAGTTTTTTTAATGATTTATAAATGAGCGCAAAAAAAATAATTATAATTTTTGTAATGTGTTTTTCGAAATTATTTTCGCAACAACCCGAGGTGCGCGATTATTTTAAGGTGGCTTACGATTTGTACGAACAAAAAAAATATTACGACGCCATTATCGAGTATGGAAATTATATTAATGCCAATAAGAATAATGCCGACGGCTATTATAATCGTGCACTTGCAAAATACATGATGGGCGATTATAAGAATGCCATTTTAGATTATAACGTAAGTATAGAAAAAGGCCGCACCCGCTACGATGCGTTTTACAGCAGGGCTATTTGTTATTTTTATTTAGAGAAATACGAAGATGCGCTGAAAGATTTTGACAAAGCTGTTTTTATAAATCCTTCACATGCCCTTTCGTTTACTTATAAAGCGGCAAGCATGTTTTTTTTAGATAAATTTAAAGAAGCTCTTCCTGTAATTAATAAGGCGCTTCAATTAGATCCTAAATACGATTGGGCGTATTATTACAGCAGCAAAATAAGATTTGAAAATAATGATTTAGAAGGAAGTTATGAAGATGCCGATAGAGCCGTAAAATTAAACCGACAAAAAGAATTTTTCTTTCAAAGAGGTTATGTGGCTTTGGAGCAAAAAAAATTGGAACAATCAATTGCTGATTACGACAGCACTTTGATTATTGATCCCAAATATTCTGATGCGTATTACAACCGCAGTTTAGCAAAATACGATCAGGCCAAATATTACGAAAGTTTGCAGGATTGTAACAAGTCGCTCGAAATTAATCCGACAAAAGTGGATGCGTATTATACAAGAGCATTATGTAAATTTAATTTAAAGCAATATAAAGAATCGCTTCCCGATTTTAATGCAACGGTTGATTTGGATCCGAAGTATTATCAGGCCTACGCTTATCGCGGAGCTGCGAATGGTTATTTAAAAAATTACGATGAATCGATATTTGATATAAATAAATCTTTAGAATTTAAATCAGATTATGCCGATGCGTATTATTACAAAGGATTAACTGAAAATTACATGAACAAAAAGTCTGAAGCCTGCGCCGATTTAAATAAAGCCAAGCAATTAAATTTTAGAGGGGCCTCTGCAAAATTGTTAGAGTTTGGGTGTAAGTGATTAATTATTTTTCTGCATTCTACTTTTAAAATAAGAAATAACTATCGGCAGAACAGAAAGCCCGATTATTCCCAAGCAAACCAAATCAATATGTTTTCTGATAAATTCTACTTCCCCCAACAAAAATCCTGCGGTGGTTAAACTTCCTATCCACAGAGCGCCTCCCAAGACATCGAACAAAAAAAACTTTTTGTAATTCATTTCGGCAACGCCTGCCGCAAATGGAGCAAAGGTGCGAATGAACGGAACAAAGCGCGCCATGATTATTGCTTTGGTTCCATGCTTCTCATAAAAAGCATGTGTCTTATCTAAATATTCTTGTTTTACAATGGGCTTGCCTTTTAATTTTAAAAGAAATATTTTTAATCCTATTTTTCTTCCTATCCAATAATTACTGTTATCTCCCAATACGGCTGCAATAAATAATAAAATTAATAAGTAACTCATGTTTAAATGTCCGGTGCGAGCAAATAATCCCGCTGTAAATAAAAGCGAATCGCCGGGTAAAAACGGCATGGCTACTAATCCGGTTTCGATAAATATTACTAAAAATAAAACGGTGTAAATAGAAGTACTGTAGTTAGCAAAAAGCCAATCGAAATCGAGATGAAGTATGTGTTTGAAGAGATCTATCATTTTTGGTTATGTTATTGGTTATAGGGTTATCCGATATAACGTTACCGGTTATTGGTTAAAAATAATGATTAACATAAAAAACATAACACAAAACATTTAATGATTTATTCGTAATAACCTTATAACCTTATAACCTTATAACTTTGTAACCTGTCCCAACTAAAGCCCCACATCCTCAATGTAAGCTAAAATCCCTCCTTTTAAATTATACAAATTAGTAAAACCTAACTGAGTCTCCAAAGCCTGAATTACCGCGGCACTTCGTTTTCCGCTTCTGCAATGAATTACCACTTGTTTATCTTTCGAAATTTTTTCGGTATTATCCATCACATCTCCCATCGGAATTAATTCGCCACCCAAATTCGATTCATCAAATTCGTGTTGCTCCCTAACATCAATTAATTGAATGTCGGTCTTATTATCCATCAATTCTTTTAATTCTTTCGCCGTAATTTCTTTTACCATATTTTTATTATTAGAGTTGATAGTTTTAAGTTTATGGTTTATAGTCAATAGTGCGTATCAAAAAACATTTTTTACAAAAACGAAATTATAAATTATTTTTACCATTAACTATAAACTATTGACCATAAACTATTAACTATTTCTTTCCTTCAAACTATCAGGTAAAAATGTAAAAAAAGTATCTCCTCTCAATCCCAATCGTAATGTTTCGAGAGGAATAACATCATCAAACCCAATATTACCCAAATTTACATTACATCCAAACAATTTCAAAAAATAAACCTGCTGCGATTTTTGTGGCGTTTCCCATAAAATATTTTCTAATTTTATTTTATTAACGATTCGGTTAATTAATAATGTATGCGCACTTCCGTTCTTATGAAAAATCCCAACATTACCGGTTTCGCGCGCTTCGGCAATAACTTTAAAAGATCCGGCGTCCAATTCGGCCTTCATCATTTTGGTCCAACGCGCAGGATGAATAATTACACCTTCTTCTTTTGAGCCCACCTCCGATAACACCATAAAGTTTTTAGACAATTTATTAATGTATTCGCATTTTTTTTCGTGAGAAATGTTAATGCTTCCGTCAGAAACCTCCACACATTTTATTCCCAGCTCATTCACAAACTTAACGTAATCATCAAATTTATTCCTCACAATAAATGCTTCAAATAAAGTTCCGCCTAAATACACTTTAATATCTGCGCTCTGAAATAATTTAATTTTTTCTTTTAAATTTTTTGAAATCATCGAAGTTCCAAATCCCAATTTTATAAAATCAACTAAATCGGCACAAGAGCTTACCAAATCTTCACTCTGCCGCAAACTCAAACCTTTATCCATTACCATAGTGAGTCCGTTATTACGCGGTTTAAGCGTACGCTCAGGTAAAAATGGTAAATTGGTATTGTAAGTCATTTAGCTTTTAAAAGAGTTTATTAATTGTAACAATTCGTCGTTATATTTTAAAGCGGGACAATATTCAAAAATTTCATTGTGTTTGGTATAATCTAATTGCAATGCTTTTGTAAAACTTTCGATACCTTCTTGTTTTTTTCCGGTCTCCATCATAATAATTCCAAAACGATAATACAACTCTGCAACATCCGGAAAATATTTTATTCCTTCGGTTAATGTTTCAATACAATCTTTATAATAACCGGCTTCATCCAATAAGCGAGCGTAATCCAACCACACGTCGTAATCCGGATAATCTAATTCAATTACACGCTGGTAAGCTTGCGCAGCTTCCTCGTGAAAACCTAACTTTTGCTGTATCTCTGCAAACACGTACCAATACTCGGGTTCGTTCTGATTTATTTCAATTGCTTTTTTAATATAATGAACACCTTCCGTTAATCGGTTCATCGCATCAAGGCAAACACCAATGGCCAACCACGCATCCGCATGAGCAGCATCTAATTTTATGCAACGGTTATAATTAACAAGACCTTCTTCGAACTGACCTAAATTTTCGTAACATTCTCCAATGAAATAATAAGTATTTGCTTCGCGGCTCTCGTGCTTAAAAGTTTCTTTGTAAACATCTATCGCTTCTTTGTAACGGCCCAATTGCGACATTGAATTGGCTTTATTAAAATAAGCAGAACTAAATTTTTCGTTAATGGCAATGGCGTAATCGTAAGCGTCAATTGCTTTTTCGTACAAACCAAAACGGTTGTACGCCAATCCTAAATTAAACCAGGCGTAATAACTGTAAGGAAATTCTTCGAGATAAGTTTGAAAAAATAAAATGGCATCTTCTGTTTTTGCAGTTAAATCAAAACACAATGAAAGTTCATTGAGGGCCACTTCGTTTCTAGGATTTATTTTTAGCGCTTTTTTTAAATAATAAATCGCATCATCGGGTTTATCTTCATTTAAAAATTCAACACCTAAAGCTAAATACACTTCATCTTTATATTCGGCCAATGGCAATGCGTTTTTAAAATTTTCGATGGCTTGCTCACCTAAACCCATTTGACTGTAAATATATCCGCGCGCCATAAACAAATCGAAATTGCTGCTTTCTGTCTGTTCAATTTCATTGAGCAATGCTAAAGCTTCCTTTGTAAAATGCTGACTCGATAAATACTGTGCTTGTTTAATTTTTATATTGGTAGAGTAAGGATAATGCTCTAATCCGAAGTCGATGGCTTTTTTTACCATTTCGTAATTGAGCCATTGAAAATAATATTCAATAATTTCTTCCAATTCATCGGCGTCAAAAAAACTATGTTTTCCGGTGGAAAGCATGTCTTCGAAACGCTTCAAAATTTGTTCAAAATCCTGGTCTTCAAATCCCTCTCCGTCAAATTCACTCATAACTAATGCTTCTTAATAGTGCAAAGTTAAAATTTATTTTGAGATTTGGTTCGGATTTTTTTTGATGGAATTTGGTAAATTTTGTCAATAAAAAAGCGTAATAATTATTAATAATCGTTATAAAAATTAACTTTACAGAAATTTTGTATTTTGACTTTAATTAAAAGCATTTCAGGAATAAGAGGTACCATTGGCGGTTTGCCAGGAGATGGATTGAGTCCGCTCGATGTAGTAAAATTTGCTTCGGCCTATGGCACGTGGATACTCAAAAACTCATTGGTAAAAAAATCGAAAATTGTAATTGGAAGAGACGCTCGTATTTCGGGCCCGATGATAAATAATATTGTTTGCGGTACCTTAAATGGTTTGGGGATTGATGTAATTGATATTGGGTTAAGCACTACGCCTACAGTAGAAATGACGGTAACAGAACTAAAAGCGCAGGGCGGAATTATTTTAACCGCTTCTCACAATCCTAAACAATGGAACGCCTTAAAATTATTAAACAGCAAAGGCGAATTTATTTCGGAGGCCGACGGAAAATTTATTTTGGAGCTAGCCGCGAAAGATGAATTTAATTATTGCGAAGTAAATAATTTAGGAAAATACGAGAAGCGAGATGATTTGTTGCAAAAACACATTGATAAAATTTTAAAATTGCCTTATGTGGATGTAAAAGCGATTCGTGCGGCGGAGTTTGTTGTTGCGGTTGACGCAGTTAATTCGAGTGGCGGAATGGTGGTGCCGATGTTGTTGGAAATTTTAGGAGTAAAAAAAATAAATAAAATACATTGTGAGCCCGATGGAAATTTTGCACACAATCCCGAGCCCTTGCCCGAACATTTAAAAGATTTATCGGCGATAGTAAAAAAAACAAAATCACATTTAGGAAATAGTGTTGATCCGGATGTTGACCGTTT
>JAHEYG010000132.1 GCA_023251725.1 Sphingobacteriaceae bacterium
AAGCGCTTTTATGGCGGAGGTGCTTTTTTTCTGTGTAATTTCTTTTTTGTTCAGCAAATCTTCTAAAGTCGAAAAAATAAGTTTTTGTTGTGCCGGACTGCCCTTTGCGGGGAGATGAAGTTCTATGTTAGCATTAAATAAGCTTAAACCAACAGCATCTCTTTGCTGTTTCAATAATTCGTTAAGGGCGGCGGCTGCATAAACAGAAAAGCTAAGTTTATTATTTTCAGCTTCAATCGGAAAATTCATTGAAGAGGAGGTATCAATTACTATTTGACATCGCAAATTGGTTTCTTCTTCGTACCGTTTTATAAATAATTTATCGGTTCTTCCAAACAATTTCCAATCAATATGTCTGGTACTTTCCCCTGAATTGTAAAGCCGATGTTCGGCAAATTCAACCGAAAAACCGTGGAATGGACTTTTGTGAAGACCTGTAATGAATCCTTCCACCACTTTTTTGGCTAAAAGCTCCAGATTTTTGAAAGAAACTATGTTTTGTCGGTTAATTGGCATTATTTCAGTAAAAATAGCTTTATTTGAAAAATTATTTGTTAAAATACGATAATTTTTTTATATCTTTAATTGAAATTTTTTAGACCCCTAAATTAGGAATAGAAAACAAATAATATTTTAATTAACGACCATGAAGAAAATCTATCGGCAATTTTTATTTTTTGTTCTTTTAATTTTTATCCTCCCCAATAAAATTAACGCATCTCACATTGTTGGTGGGGCACTTACTTATACTTATAATGGTGCAAACAATTATACGGTAATGCTAAAACTTTATCGCGATTGTTCCGGAATTGCTTTTCCTGCAAATGTTACAATTTCTGTTTTTCAAGCCAATGGTACACTATTTGCACCTAGCAGAAATTTTATAATGCCCGGTGGCCCAATAATAAATATTCCTGCTGTTTTACCGCCTTGCGCTACTTCACCAAGCGTTATACCCTGTGTTGAAGAAAGAACTTACACTCTTTCTGTTAATTTAGCTCCTTCACCCGGAGGAATGCATTTACTTTATGCATTATGTTGCCGAAATCCCAGTATTCTTAATATCACTACTCCCGGTGCAATCGGAGAAACCTTTTATGCTTTTATTCCATGTTACAATAATGTTTGGATAGAAGATTTTGTTCTGCCAAATACTACCACAGTTGATATTGGACCAACAGCATGGACCAGGACAATGGGAATCGTTCCACCGGTAACGGCTCAGGTAAATAATGGTCAATTTGAAATTGTAGGAGCTAACAACGCTTCTAACGAATGGGCTTCACAAATAATTCCCATTGGCGCATTTCCATTAGGAGTTAATTTAAGTGTTAATGCGGATCGATTGGGGGTAATGGAAGGTGGCGATTCACTTCAAATTTTTTATAGGCTCAATGGCGGGCCAAAAACTTTGTTCCCGGTTAACGGGCAATTATTGGGCAACTTTGTTACTCCCGCTTTTGCCACTGCTACGGGTCTAATCGGCACTACTATTCAAATTTGTATTCGCAGTAAACATAATGCTACTTCGCCTGCTTCCGAAATTTATTTATTTGATATGGTTTCGGTTTATAATAATGCATTTGTTCCAAACAGCAATCCTTCTTTCAATAATTTACCTCCTTTATTTGTTTGTTCAACCAATACTTTTGCCTTAAACCAATCTGCTACTGATTTAGATGGAGATGTTTTAGTTTATTCGATGTATACTCCATATAGTGATGCACCGATTCCTACATATTCTAATAACATTGCTATAATGACTCCCGTAACTTGGGTACCAGCTTATTCTGCCAATAGTCCTTTTAATTCACCTGCACCATCGGTTACCTTAAACCCAGGTACAGGAATTATGAGTGGTGTTGCCCTTACTAATGGTCAATTTGTTTTTGGAGTGAAATGTCAAGAGTGGAGAGGTGGTGTTTTATTAAGCGAAACCACCCGCGATT
Organism: Sphingobacteriaceae bacterium; assembly: GCA_023251725.1. Classification (GTDB taxonomy): domain Bacteria; phylum Bacteroidota; class Bacteroidia; order B-17B0; family Aurantibacillaceae; genus JAHEYG01. The sequence goes on from JAHEYG010000132.1 coordinate 1,950, forward strand.
ATGAAGTAAATACAGTTACTTGTCCGCCATTTGTGCCGCCTCCACCTGTTGTCGGTGCTAACACACCGTTATGCGTTGGTCAAACCCTTAGTTTAACCGCTAGCCCGGTTGCAGGTGCAACTTATACGTGGACCGGTCCCAATGGTTTTACTTCGGCTTTACAAAATCCAACAATTCCAGCAGTAACTTTACTTGCTTCAGGTGTTTATTCAGTTCAGGCAATTGTGGCTGGTTGCGCCGGCTTAATCGGAACAGTGAGTGTAGTAGTTAATCCTACTCCGGCAGCCCCGGTTGCAGGTGGTACTTCTCCAATTTGTGCAGGACAAAATATTAATTTAACCGCCAGTTTAATTGCTGGCGCTACTTATAGTTGGACCGGACCAAATACTTTTACTTCTAATATTCAAAATCCTACTGTAGTAGGAGCTGGTACTGTTTCCGCCGGGGTTTATTCAGTAAATGCAACCGTATTGGGATGTAAAAGCCCGAATGGAACTGTAAATATTGTGGTCAACCCACTTCCTGCCTCTCCTCTTGCCGGTGCTAATACACCGTTATGTGTGGGGCAAACTTTGAGTTTAACCGCCAGCCCCATTGCAGGCGCCACTTATACATGGACCGGCCCGAAC
>JAHEYG010000037.1 GCA_023251725.1 Sphingobacteriaceae bacterium
GCCCGAGGGCTCGCAGTAGGCGATGAATTAGAATATGCCGATGAAGTTACTTTGGGAAGATCTATTGCCAACCGGATGCCCTTTAGTACTTTTTTTGCCGTGAAATAATTTTTTGGTTATTACATATAACCGCCCATATTGGTTTTTATTTTTACTTTTTTTCTTCCGCCACAATCGCGGCGAGTACGGCACGAAGAAAAAATTAATCCCGAAAGGATTAAAAGTAAAACCAAGTATTTACCGAACTTTTTCACTTAATATAAAGATATAAAATATTTCTGATATCTGCGAAACTCAGCGTAAACTCTGCGGCACTCTGCGAGAAATACTAATAGCCTGTTAAAAATACTGAAATTCTAAATTTAGCCTGTTATTCTCTCAATATCTTTCTTAAATTTATAATGTAAAATAATGCGAAAAGTAACTCTCATATTTTTAATTTCTTTTGTGGGATTAATTCTCCCCATAAAAGCGGTCTACATCTTAATCCCAATGGATGAGGATCAGAAAAATCATTTGAAAGCCTATGGCATTGCCTATTGGGCTTTAAAGGGTGAATTAGAAATTAAATGGCTCTTAAATTATCGCGGCGGAAGTTTTTTATTGCCCAGCATAAAAACTTTAAGTAACGAATGCGTGATAAGAGGCGTGAGTTACGAAACTATTTCCGACGCGCAAGCCAACTCTATATTAAATGATATTTCAAATCCGGAAGTCAATCAGGATGCCGTTAAATTAGAAAAGGCCCCTAAAATTGCCGTGTATTCTCCAAAAACAAAATTACCGTGGGACGACGCCGTTACACTGGTTTTAACCTACGCCGAAATTCCTTACGATATTATTTACGACGAAGAAATTATGATGGAGAAATTAAAAGATTACGATTGGTTGCATTTACATCACGAAGATTTTACCGGTCAGTACGGAAGATTTTTTAGCATGTACGGCAACGCCCCCTGGTACCTGAATGATGTTAAAGAAAATGAGGCAGTGGCAAAAAAATTGGGTTTTACAAAAGTGTCGTTAATGAAATTAGCGGTAGCTAAAAAAATAAACGAATATGTTTTTGGCGGCGGATTTTTATTTGCGATGTGCAGCGCCACCGATAGTTATGATATTGCTTTAGCAGCAGAAGGTATTGATATTTGCGCCACCATTTACGACCACGATGCGGCCGACCCTAAAATGAATGAGAAAATAGATTTTTCGAAAGGTTACGCTTTTGAAAAATATAAATTAAGTTTAAATCCCACCGAATACGAATTTTCTACTATTGATACCTACAATTCAAGAAATCAATACGGCATGAACAAAGAAACCGATAAATTTACCCTGTTTGATTTTTCGGCTAAATGGGATCCGGTTCCAACCATGCTGTGTCAGAATCATATTACTTCCATCCCGGGGTTTTGGGGACAAACCGTTGCCTTCAATAAAAATTACATTAAAAAAAATGTATTAATAATGGGCGAATCAAAAGCATTTAACGAAGCGCGTTATATTCATGGCGAACATGGCAAAGGTACTTGGAGTTTTTACGGTGGGCACGATCCTGAAGATTATTTGCATCGGGTGGAGGATCCTCCTACCGATTTAAGTTTGCATCCCAATTCGCCGGGGTACAGATTAATTTTAAATAATATTTTATTTCCGGCGGCAAAAAAGAAAAAGCAGAAGACGTAAAACAAAAAAAGCCCCAACATTTCTGAAGAGGCTTTTTAATTTTCAATAATTTATTTTTATCCTAAATACTGTTGTAATAATTTACTGCGTGAACTGTGACGTAAACGGCGGATTGCTTTTTCTTTGATTTGACGAACGCGTTCGCGGGTTAAATCAAATTTATCGCCGATTTCTTCCAGCGTTAAGCCATGATTCATTCCGATGCCGAAAAATAATTTTACTACATCGCGTTCTCTTTCTGTTAAAGTAGATAAAGCACGATCAATTTCTTTAGATAAAGATTCGTTCATTAACCCGCTATCCGCTTTTGGCGAATCGTGATTAATCAATACGTCTAATAAAGAGCTTTCTTCGCCATTGGCAAAAGGAGCATCCATACTAACGTGCCTACCGCTCACTTTCATGGTATCGGCCACTTTATCAATTGGTAAATCTAAAATTTCGGCTAACTCTTCGGCGCTTGGTTCACGTTCAAACTCCTGCTCCAATTTTGAGTAAGCTTTATTTATTTTGTTTAATGAACCCACCTGGTTCAAAGGTAAACGCACAATACGTGATTGCTCAGCCAAAGCCTGTAAAATACTCTGACGAATCCACCATACGGCGTAAGAAATAAATTTAAAACCGCGTGTTTCATCGAAACGGCGAGCGGCCTTAATTAAACCTAAATTACCTTCGTTAATAAGGTCGGGAAGGCTTAGCCCTTGATTTTGGTATTGTTTTGCTACGGAAACAACGAAACGTAAATTTGCTCTTGTTAACTTCTCTAATGCTCTTTGATCTCCTTCTTTAATTTTTTTTGCCAGGTGAACTTCTTCCTCTGCGGTTATGAGTTCTTCGCGGCCAATTTCCTGAAGGTATTTGTCTAAAGATGCACTTTCGCGGTTAGTGATGGATTTGGTAATCTTGAGTTGTCTCATGCGAGTGTTTTAGATTGTAATAACGAGCAAAGATACAAAAAATTACAGATATTTTTTTAATAAAACATCATTGCAACAATATTTAACACCTTGACCAGCAAACACTTTAAAATGGGGGTGATTTTACCTCGAGAATTCGAGTAAAGTAGAGTTCAAAAGGTCGAGCGACAATTTTTTTTCCAAAAGCAGTTCCTTTCTTTTGTTGTTTGCGGTAAAATAAGTAGCCGGAATAGCGCCGCTCCATTTCGAATTTATTTTATCAATGAAATCGTTGCCGTTTATTTCATCCAATAAAACACATTCAATAGAATAATTATTTTTTTTAAGAAACGGAATTACTTTTTCTTTTAAATTTCCTTTAAAATCCATACTCACCAAAATAATTTTTACAATTTTGGTTTTATTTTGCCGGTTAAATTTTTCAAAATCGGGTAATTCCTCAATACAAGGCTTACACCACGTAGCCCAAAAATTTACAACATAAATGGTATCGCTGTTATTATGAATTCGGTTTAACAAATTAGCAATTTTATAAACAGCAGGTGAGCTTTGCGAAATAATACCTCCGCTAAAAAATAACAGTAACAATAAAAATTTATTTATTTTTTTCTTTGTAAACATATTCTTCAAATAAAAGATTGATGTCATTTATTAAATGATTAATTTCTAAACTATCGGTGCCATCATAAAAACCTCTAATGTGCCGCTCTTTATCAATCAACGCAAAATTTTGTGTATGAATAAAATCATCCGGTCCGCCACTTCCAATATCTGCGTTAAGCAAATAACCTTTACGCGCAATTTCATACAAATGTTTTTTTTCTCCTGTTAAAAATAACCATTTACTATCGTTAACATTATGAAATTTACCATATTCAAGCAACTGTGGTACCGAATCGGTTTCGGGATCAACCGTGTGAGAAAGAATTAAAAAATCATCGCGCGTTTTAAATTTCGTATACACACGTTCAAGCGAATTACTCATAACCGGACAAATAGATTTACAAGTAGTAAAGAAAAAATCAGTAACATAAACTTTACCATTAACTGTTTGTTCAGTTGCTTTTTGATTATACTGATTAATAAAATAAAATGGCGGAATGGTGTGATAAGTGGTGTCGTTTATTTTTTTCCGAAGGGATGGATTCCCAAGCGCGTTTTTGGGACCGAAATACGGCAGCGTACGAATGGGTTTATGCTCATTTTTATTAATAAAATACCAAACCACAAAAAGGCAGGGAAGTAATATTAATAAAACCCGGTAATATTTACCTATGTGCATATTATTTTTTTACGAAATACGTTTAATTGATTCTCGCCGTAAAAATGCGGCGATTTTATTGAAAAAGCTAAATTAATCGCGGTTAAACCGGAAACCTCAAAAAAAGGTAGAAAAATTGTTATTTCCTTAAACGATATTCATAAATTTGATAGTGTGGAATGATTTTTGTTGTGTTAAAATTTCTTAATCAATAAAAATAGTATCTTTAATACTTTAAATTTGTTAAAATTCAAATGAAAAGAATTATCTTTGAGTAAAACAAAATAGATATGGACACTATTATTATAAAATCAAATAAAAAAACAACTTCAGATTTTATTTTGGAAATGGCAAGACAAATAAGAGTAAAAGCCAAAATTTTAACTGACGATGAAATGGAAGATATGAGGTTGAATAAATTACTTCTGAAAGACGAAAAAAAATTGGAAGAAATATCAGAAGAAAAAGTTTACCAAATGTTTCGCAGGAATGGTGCTAAAGTTTGAAAAGAAGTTTTATCGTGATTTGAATAAAATCAATGATAATGAATTAGTGGCGAAAATAATTCCGAAAATTATTCTGAATGTAAAATATGCTGGTAATATTTCGGAAATCAATAATCTTAAGCAATTAGAAAAATATTCAGTTCGTTACAGAATAAAAATTAAAATCACCGACAAGAGAACTTATCGAATCGGAGTAATAATAAGAGGAAGTGCAGTATGGTTTGTACGTTTACAGCACAGAAAAAATATTTATAAAAAATTCCCATAATGAAAAACTATCAAACACTTATTTTAGGTTTATGTGTGGCTGGAACATCTTTCGCGCAAAAAACAATTCCTTATACCATTGAAGGAACTTTTAAAAATTATGTACCTGATTACGTTTATTTACATCATAAATGGGAAGAAAAAAACTTTACAGACTCTGCTAAAACAGTGAAAGGTGTTTTTAGTTTTAAAGGGAAAGTTACAGAGCCCAACATGTATTGGATAACCGCTGTTAATAATGTGAACGGACAGCCCAATGTTATGTTTTTTAACGATGGTGGTAAAATTGTTATTATCGCTAATGCAGATTCTTTAGGTGCCGCAAAAATTGTAGCAGGACAAAGTCAGAAAGATTATGCCGATTACAGAAATATGATGAGTGGTTTTGGCGCTGCTCAACAACAATTAGTAACCGATTATTACAAAGCCCAAGGTGCAGGCGATGCCGCCGGAATGCAAGCGAAGCAAACTGAATACGAAAAATTAAATGTGAATGTTAAGACCTCTATGAAAGATTTTATTAAAAATCATTCTAAGTCGGCCGTTAGCGGATATATTATCCATTTCGAGTATAACAATCCAAATGTACAAATGGCAGAGTTGGAGGAGGTAGTGGGACTGTTAGACAAATCGATGCTGCAAACCAAATTTGGTAAACTGGCTTTAGACCGCCTGGCGGTGATGCGTGGAACTACCATTGGATATCCGGCCATAAATTTTACTCAAAACAATCCCGATGGAAAAGCAGTTAAGCTAAGCGATTTTAAAGGAAAATACGTGTTGGTTGATTTCTGGGCTAGTTGGTGTAGACCGTGCCGGGCCGAAAACCCAAATGTGGTGCGGGCTTATCAAAAATTTAAGGATAAAGGATTTACTGTTTTAGGAGTTTCTTTCGATCAAAGCAAAGAGGCGTGGATTAAAGCAGTTGGCGATGATAATTTAACCTGGGATCATGTGAGCGATTTAAAAGGCTGGGGTAATGAAGTTGGAAAAATATATAGTATTACAAGTATCCCATCGAACCTCTTAATTGACAAAGAGGGTAAAATTTTGGGAAAAAACCTTAAAGGTGCAGAGTTAGAGCAAAAATTAGAAGAATTTTTAAATTCTAAATAGTTATAAAATCAATTAAAAACCTAAATTTACAATTCGTAAAAAAACATGTTATGAACAAAATTTCAATTGCAGTTTTATTATTAGCGTCAGTAATTTCGACTCATGCACAAGATCCGGTTGTAATGACCGTAGGCGGTAAGCCGGTTCTTAAATCAGAATTTGAAAGTGTGTATCACAAAAACAATTCTAAAAACACCACGGGTGATGCCAAATCCATTCGTGATTACGCCGACTTGTTTAGTTTATTTAAAATGAAAGTTCTGGAATCAGAATCAATGGGGTTAGATACAGTAAGCACTTTTAAGCAAGAATTAAGTGGTTATCGTAAACAATTATCTGCTCCTTATTTAACCGATAAAAACACCAACGAGTCGCTTTTAACAGAAGCTTACGAACGAATGAAATGGGAAATTAAAGCGAGTCACATTTTAATCAGATGTGGTGAATCAGAATTTCCAAAAGACACTTTAGAGTGTTGGACTAGGCTTAATCTTATTCGCAATGCCATTTTAGGAAAAATGCCTACGAGCGCTCAAATTGCGGAATACGATAAGCTGGTTAAAAATTCGACCATGGTAAAATCAGAGTTGGTTAAAAAAGACAGCGCCTTGTACAAATCGAAATTTAATTCGGTAAAAAATTTGGCCGAATATTATAAAAATGCGGGTGCCGATAAATTACAAGGTATTGCTCCTAAAACAAGCGACGATGCTTCTGTTGTTGATAACAAAGGTGATTTAGGATATTTTTCGGCAATGGATATGGTGTATCCATTTGAAGTGGCTGCTTATAATACTAAAGTGGGTGAATTAAGTCCGATTATACATACAAAATACGGATACCATATTTTAAAAGTATACGATAAACGTGCTAACCGTGGCGAATTAACATGCTCTCATATTATGATTAAGTTTCCAAAAGATGCAACACAAGCCGATAAAGATAATGCCAAAATTAAAATAAATGAATTAGCCTCTAAATTAAAAGCGGGAGAAAAATTTGAAGAAGTAGCGCGCATGTTTTCGGATGACAAACAAACTTCGGACCGTGGTGGACAATTAGCACCTTTTAAGGGTGGCCGTTTACCTAAAGAATTTGAAGATGTCGCATTTGCCTTAAAAGCAAACAATGATATTTCGGAACCGGTAGCAACGCAATATGGTTGGCATATTATTAAACGTAACGATAAAAAAGAGATGGCGCCATTTGTAGATATGAAAAACGAATTAAAGGCAAAAGTAGCGCGCGATGGCCGTTCGCAAATGGGACGTGTTGCGCTTATTGCAAGAATTAAAAAAGAAAGCAATTTCAAAGAAAATTTAAAGAATCGCGACGAGATAATTAAAATTTTGGATAGTACTTATCTTGGCGCAACATGGAAAGCAACCAGTGCTGATAAATTGGGTAACAAAGAATTGGTTTCGATGGGAGATAAAAAATATGGTCAGACCGATTTTGCAAAATATTTAGAGCAGCAAATGATGTTTAGAAGTAAAACCGAATTAAAACCTTTGATGGATCAATTGTATACGCAGTGGGCAAACGAAGTAATTATTAGTTATGAGGATGCGCAATTAGAAAATAAATTTATCGATTTTAAAAATTTATTGAAAGAGTACCGAGATGGAATTTTATTATTTGATTTAACAGATCAAAAAGTGTGGAGCAAGGCAGTGAAAGATACTTCGGGCATAAAAGTTTTTTATGAGAAAAACAAAACTAATTACATGTGGGGCGAAAGAGCCGAGTTAACAACTTATAAATGCGCTACCGAAAAAATTTCGGCTGAGGTTCGCAAAATGTTAGCCGCTAAAAAATCGCAAAAGGAAATTGTGGAAGTTATTAATAAAATGTCGCAGTTAAATCTGTCGGTAGAGAATATTACTTATTTGAAAGGCGAAAATAAAAATGCCGATGCCAATTGGAAACAAGGAATTGTGGCGAAAGATATTAAAGACGATAAAGAAAATAAGTTTTTAGTGATTGTGGTAGATAAAATTTTACCGGCAGCGCCCAAAACAATTTACGAAGCAAAAGGACTTGTAACAGCCGATTTCCAGAACAATCTTGAAAAAGAATGGATAGCTTATCTTAAAAATAAATATCCCGTTAAAATAGATGATAAAGTTATTGCTACAGTAAAATAGTACACTCGTTAAATTAAAATATATTTAAGCTGTTTAAAAGAAATTTAGGCAGCTTTTTTTATAGAAAAAAATAATTGAAACATTTAATTTACATAATTCTTTTTTTGACTTTAATTTGTTGCGGCCCAAAAAGCAAGCAAGAGGAAGTGAAAATTATTGCGCAAGTCGGTGAAAAGAATCTTAGCATCGACGATTACAATAAATTTAACTTTATTAGTGGAAGCGGTAAAGATAGTTTGTTGATTGCTAATCGTGTTATTGAACGCTGGGCCAAAGAAGAATTATTTTATATGGAGGCTCAGAAAAAATTATTACCGGAAGATTTGGATGTAGAGTCGGAAGTAGAAAAATATCGAAGAGAATTAATTAATTATAAATATGAAATTAAATTAATTGAAAACAATTTAGATACCAATGTTACCAAACAGGAAATATTGGATTATTACGAAGCTAACAAGGATAATTTTATTTTAAAGGATAATATTGTGAAAGTAAATTATTTTAAAATTCCGGCTAGCTCAAAGGCTTTAGATAAAATTAAAAAGTATGTGTGGTCTTTTAATCCGAAGGATAAGGAATTATTAAAGAATTTGTGCGTGCAGTATGCCGACAATTATTTTATTAACGATAGCACATGGTTATTATTGGAAGATATAAAAAAGGAAATCCCACAATTAAAAGATCTGGCAGAATATAATTTTTACAGCGGTAGGGTGTTTCAATATTCAGATACGCTCAACTTTTTTTATTTAAAAATAAACGAGATAAAAATAAAAAACAATTTGTCGCCGGTAAACTTTGAAAGGAGTAATATTAGAAATATATTAATGAATCAGAGAAAAATGAAACTCATTAAACAATACAAGCAGCAAATTTTTGATAAAGCCAAGAGCGAGAATTTGTTTAAGATAAGGTGATTAAAAAATAGCGAAACAAAATTGCTTATTCTGCAAAAAATTATTTATTTTTTACGATTAAATTTTTGGGAATTGCGAAAATTGAATACTCCAGCTTTTGAGGTTCTATCCCTCTCGACATTTTTTCATAAGTGATGTTATGGGTTTCAAATACCATTGTTAAGGGAATAGAATTAGACTTTCTTAAATAAGAATTTAAATTATTAACTTTATGTCGCGAAAATAAACTTTGGTCCATTTGGTATTTTTTATCATAATAAAAGTATTGCGATCCTGAGTTGCAGTGTAAAACAACTTCCCGTAATCCGGAGGTATCATTTTTAGAATGGCTCTTATAAGAATTAATTTCAAGAATGGTGTCTTTATTTATACCGGCGTTATAAGTGTAGAGCGTGTCGTTATTTCTTCGCTTCTCATATATTAAATTGGTAGAACTAAGATATAATTTCCATTCGTTTTTTGTGCCGTTAGATTTAATTAAATAATTACCATTTTTAATAAAAAACTCTTCCTCTGTTCCTTCCTCCTCTTCGAGTTTAGTATCTTTTTGTTGTGTTTTACTATTAAGATACTCTACTTTGTAAATAATTTTACCTTCAAATAACTGAGAGAACAAATTTTTATTATTCAAAATTAAAAGAAGGGTTAGTAAATAAATTTTCATTTGATAATTATTAATTAACAAAAATGTCGAGTAAAATAAGTGAACTCGATATTTTTAATTGACGCTGTTCAATTTCTTTTTATTGATGTCAAATTTTAAAGCGTCGTTGTACAAGGTACAATTTTATCAATGCTTGACAAAAAATTATTGGAAACATTTCAGCAGCACGGTCATGTTGCCACCAATGATGGAATGGATGCGGCAGTTTGCAGATATCGCATAAATAAACGCGAAATTACTTTTGCAGGAGCTAAGCGTCCTTTATATATTTTTAAAGGTGGCGAATTAATAGAAGTAAAAGGCAATAAATCGCCTATTGGAAGTTACGGACACGAATACGATAAACGATTTACTACGCATAAAATAAATATGGGAAAAAATGATACCATTTATATGTTTTCGGATGGGCTGCAAGATCAATTTGGGGGTAATGAAGGAAAAAAATTTATGATAAAGCGTTTTCGAGAATTGCTCACCGAGATGCAGCCCTTGTCGATGACCGAGCAGGCGAAACGCTTGCATAAAGAATTGGATAGCTGGCAGGGAAAATATGAGCAAACCGACGATATGTTATTAATAGGAATAAGATTTTAGTTTTTTACACATCCTCCTCTCAATACTCAATACTCAAATCTCCCAATATTGTTAAAAAAGTTTAATTCTTCAATTCCTGTTTTCCCAATAGAAAAATTATTTATGGGTACGAATTATTATATGTAAATTAGCACTCTATGCGTGTATTTTTCGTTGCTTTAATTTTTTGTACTTTTTGTTCTGTGAAGGCCCAGCAAATAATTGATAAAGTTATTGCCATTGTTGGAAAATATCCTGTTTTATTATCGGATTTAGAAAATGCGCAGATAGTAAAACAAAAAGAAAATCCTAATGTAGAGAAATGCAAAACCTTTGAAGATTTATTGTACCAAAAACTTTTGTTGGCTACGGCCGACAGAGATAGTGTGACCGTTAGTGACAATGAAGTGGAGGGAGAGTTAAATAGAAGAATGGTTTATTACATTAACATGATGGGTGGGAGCGAAGAAAAATTTGAAGCTTATTATGGGAAACGTACAAATGTTTTTAAGGATGAAATAAGAGGCGAGGTTCACGATCAGCTTTTGGCTCAAAAAATGCAGGGTAAAGTTACTGGCGATACAAAATTAACGCCGTCGGAAGTGCGGATGTTTTTCAATTCTATTCCCAATGATAGTTTGCCCATAATTAATACCGAATTGCAAATTGGACAAATTGTAAAAACGCCGCCTGTTAGCGAGGAGGCAAAAAAAATAGCTCGCGAACAAATTCAAGGTTACCGCGAAAGAGTGGTTAAGGGTGAAAGCATGAGTGTGTTAGCGGCACTTTACAGTGAGGATCCGGGATCTGCAAAACAGGGTGGAAGAATTGACGGAGTGCTGCGGGGCGTTATGGTGGCCGAATTTGAGTCGGTGGCTTTTCGTTTAAAAAATGGCGAAGTATCTGAAGTATTTGAAACTCCCTATGGCTTTCACTTTATTGAATTAATTGCACGCCGGGGAGAAGCATTGGATTTGCGTCACATTCTTTTATCTCCAAAAATTACAACAGCCGATGTTTTTAAAGCAAAAGTTTTTTTAGATAGTATTCAAAAAGCAATTGTCGAAAATAAAATTTCGTTCGAGGAGGCCGCTCGTAAATTCAGCGACGATAGAGAAACAAAACAAAACGGAGGATTAATGGTAAATCCCGGAAACAGTTCTACCAAATGGGAAAATGAAGATATTAGTCACGAAGACCAAACTCAAACTCTCATATTTTTATTCGACAAAATGAATGTGGGTGATGTTACCATCCCAATTAATTATCGTACCCGCGATGCAAAACTGGGGTACCGGATTTTAACTATTAAAACCAGAACCGATCCGCACAAAGCTAATTTGAAAGAAGATTATACTCGCCTATTAAATATGGCGACTTTCGAAAAGCAGAAAAAAAATATTACTAAATGGATTACTAAACGTTCAAAATCGACTTATATTAAAATTGACCCGGCTTATTTTTGTCAATTAACCAACGCGTGGACCATTAATAATTAATTTAAATGCAATATAAATCAGATACCGAAGCGGCAGAAGCATTTGTAACAAAATACAATGCGCTTACTGCAGAAATAGGAAATATTATAGTAGGACAGAACGATACTATTAAAGATGTTTTAATTTCTATTTTTTGTAAGGGACATTGTTTGCTGGTAGGCGTTCCCGGATTAGCAAAAACATTATTGGTAAATACAATTGCCGATGTTTTGGGATTATCGTTTAACAGAATTCAGTTCACACCCGATTTAATGCCGAGCGATATAACCGGAAGCGAAATTTTAGATGAGGGCCGTAATTTTACATTTATTAAAGGCCCTTTGTTTGCCAATATTATTTTGGCCGATGAAATTAATCGTACGCCTCCAAAAACGCAAGCGGCTTTGTTAGAAGCAATGCAGGAGCGCCAAGTTACAACAGCAGGAAAAAAATACGATTTAGGAAACCCATTTTTTGTTTTGGCAACGCAAAATCCCATTGAGCAGGAAGGAACTTACCCTTTGCCGGAAGCGCAATTAGACCGTTTTATGTTTAACGTATGGTTAGATTATCCGAAGTTTCAGGAAGAATTGCAGATAGTGAAACAAACTACAACAACAACTAATGTAAAACTCAAAAAAATATTATCATCAGAAGAAATTCTTTTTTTCCAGGAACTTGTTCGTAAAGTTCCGGTAGCTGATAATGTTATTGAATACGCGGTTAAATTGGTAAATAAAACCCGTTTAAACAGCGAGTTCTCGACCGAAACCGCCAAAAAATATTTAGCCTGGGGCGCAGGTCCGCGCGCATCGCAGTATTTAGTATTGGGAGCAAAGTGTAACGCTTTGTTGAACGGGAAATTTAGTCCGGATATTGAAGATGTAAAATCTATCGCCTTGCCGGTGTTGCGACACCGTTTGGTATTAAATTATAAAGCTGAAGCGGAGGGAATGGGTGTTGAAGAAATTATTAAAGCCTTACTATAATGGAAGAAAAAACTCAAAATCAGGAACAAAAGACTTCTGAAAAAGAAATCAATAATTTTTTTGATTCAGAAAATTACAACACTATTATTGTAAATACAGGCGGCCATTCAAAAAAAGAAAACGATGTTGGCGAACGTATTATTTCTTTAATTGATGGCAAATTAACCAAAGAAGGAAGAGACGAAGCTTTGACTCTCATTAAAGAACAAAACAATCCCGATATCCTTTTAAATTCAATTTCCACTATTGAAAATCCGGATAAAAAAGCGTTGCTGATTGCAGCATTTTGGGAAGTTGGGTTTCAGGCAGACGAACATTTTTTATTTTTTGTTGATTTAGTTTGTGTTGATCATTTTGAAGTGGCATTGGAAGCTATAACGGTAATTGACACTATTGAAAATGATATACTTCCTTCTGATTTAGCAAAAGCCAAAGCAATGGTTTCTAAAAAGCTAAAAGAAAATCCGGTAACTGACGCTTTGCTTGGAGATTTGCTTCAGTTCATAAAGAATCGGTCTCTTTGACTTCTGTTACTCTGTGCCGCTCTGTTGAATTATTTTGACAGTTATTCAATATTTCATTAAATTTACCTTGTGACTAAAATTACCATAGCCATTGATGGTTATTCCAGCTGCGGAAAAAGCACTCTGGCGAAAGCCTTAGCTCAAAAATTAAATTACAGTTATATTGATACCGGTGCCATGTACCGCGCCATTACTTTATTTTGTTTAAGAAATAAATTAATCGATAAAAAGCATCACGTTGATGAAGAAAAAGTAGTGAAGTCACTAAAAAAAATAAAAGTCGATTTTAAATTTAATTCTCATACAAAAATTTCGGAAACGTTTTTGAATGATGAAAATATTGAATCGCTCATTCGTACCATGGAAGTTTCCGACAATGTTAGTAAAGTAAGCTCTATTAAAGAAGTGCGCGAAAAGATGGTGATTTTACAGCGCGAAATGGGAAAAAACAAAGCCATTGTTATGGACGGCCGTGATATCGGAACCAATGTTTTCCCGGACGCTGAATTAAAATTATTTATGACTGCCGATGTGGATATACGAGCGCAGCGAAGAAAGGATGAAATGACCAGTCATGGACAATATTTCACAGTTGAAGAAGTAAAACAAAATTTAATGAAACGCGATTACGAAGACACACATCGCAAAGAAAATCCGCTTACCAAAGCAAAAGATTGTATTGTTTTAGATAATACCGACTTGAGTAAAGAAGAACAATTAGAGTTTGTTGTAAAATTAATTGCCGATATGCAATTAACCAGAGAGGGAGTTACCGGATAAAATTACTGTTTGATTATTTTCTTCGTAACTAAATTTTTATCATTCAAAATAAATTCCAGAAAATAGATTCCGCTTCTTATTTCAGAAACATTAATACTTTGTTGGCTTAAATAAATTTTTTCCGTTTTAATTTCTTCTCCCAATAAATTTTTAATTCTAACTTCTAAATTTTCAAATTCTAAACTCACCAATTCAAAACTTACCACCTCACCAATTGGATTGGGGTAAATATTTATTTGAAAGGAGGAATTATTTAAAAAAGCAATTCCGGTACACGCGCTTACACTTTGAGTTAAAACAGATGTTCCTAAACAGCCATCAGCATTTGTTCCTGTTACAGTATAGTTGGTAGTAATTGTGGGAGAAGCCGTAATAGTGGTGTTGTTCGACCCGGTACTCCAAGTATAAGTATTTGCGCCACTAACATTCAGAGTTGCAGTTTCGGCAATACAAATCATAGTGTTGCTGGTAGTAACAGTTAAGCTGGGCAATGCGTAAACCGTAACATTAATTAATTTTCTTGTGGCACAGGAAGGATCCTCTACATAATAAGGATACACAGTAGTATTGGGCGAGGCCGTTAGTACAGGCGTGGCGAATAACGTTCCCGTTCCAATGACAACAGTAGAAACGGCTGTGGCGTACCACGAAAGTGTATTTGTTCCGGTTCCGGAAGCAAATAATGAAACTGAATTTCCGCTGCAAACATATAAATTTCCTGAAGGGGTATTGTTATTTGGCGCACACGCCGGAACAAATTTCCATAATTCATTCATGTTCCCAGGCGCACCCACAACCGGAAAACCAAAACCACCCCACAACCAAAAATTGTTTGATAAATCTGTCCAATACGTTGTGTAATTTCTTCCGCCCGGATGATTAGTCGGTGCCGGTATTTGTAATGTGCCGTAACTTCCATACTGACCCGAAAAGTTTGGGCCCTTCACCCAAGTCCATTCATTAATTACCGGATTGTATTTAAATACATCATTCATATAGCCAAGTCCACCTACAGCTGCAAAACCGAGTCCTCCAAACAAATATAAATTTCCGGTGGCGTCTGTCCATGATCTAGGGCAATATTTTGCTCCGGGTGTTACAGTTGACGAGGAAACTCCCAGAGAACCGTAAATTCCATTTTGACTTACCAAATTAGTTCCATTCATCCATGCCCATTGATTTGTTAATGGATTATATTTCCATAAATCATTCATGTATCCCGGCGCACCGGCAGCAGCATAACCAGCGCCGCCAAATACCCAGAAATTTCCATTTTTATCGAGCCACGAAGTTGAAAATTCTCTTGAGCCGGGATAATTAGTTGGTGAAAAAACTCCCTTGGTTCCATAATTTCCAAATTGCATCGTTAAATTTGTTCCTGCTACCCAAGTCCATTCATTATTTGTTGGATTATATTTCCACAAATCATTTAACTGTGCATTGGATCCCACCGCAGGAAAACCCCATCCGCCGAATAGCCATAATTTTCCGGAAGCATCAATCCATTTTGAACTCGAATGCCTGCATCCCGGTAAATTGGCAGGCGACGATACTCCCATTGTTCCGTAAGTTCCATTTTGATTAATTGCTGTTGGGCCTTTCATCCACGTCCATTCATTAGTAGTGGGATTGTATTTCCATAAATCGCCTAAATTACCTAACGGTCCGGTAGCACCGTATCCATCTCCGCCCATCATCCAGAAATTACCTGAAGCATCGGTCCACGAAATACAAAATTCGCGGCTTCCGGGATTATTTAAAGGCGACGAAACACCTTGAGTACCATAAACACCGTTTTTATTTTTAACACTATCACCTTTCATCCAGGTCCATTGACTGGTGGTGATATTATATTTCCATAAATCGTTGAGCCATCCCGATGTTCCGGATTGTCCTAATCCCTCTCCGCCGAATAACCATAAATTTCCTGCCAAATCAACCCAATTGCCTGCCGCATGCCGCGATCCGGGTATAACGGTCGGCGAGGATACCCCAAGCGTTCCGTAAAAACCAAATGTATTAATAAGGGTAGGGCCGTGCATCCATGTCCATTCTTGCGAGTAGCCTTTACAAATGAAAGCTGTTAGTAATATCGAAAAAATTATTTTTTTCATGAGCTATTAATTAACCATAATCAAAAATACAATTATTTTTGATGTTTTACAATAGGGCAAAAGCATTGCAAACATAAAGTCCGGCTGTTTCGGTACGCAGTCGGTTCTCTCCTAAACTTATTGGCTTGAATTTATTTTGTTCAGCTAATTTAACTTCCGCTTCAGTAAAATCACCTTCGGGACCAATTAACACCAAACTTTTTTTATTGGTTAAATTAAAGTCTTTCAACGTTTTTTTTGTTTCAGGAAAGCAATGCGCAATTAATTTAACATCGCTTTCAGTTTTAATAATTTTTTCGAAATCAATTAATGAATTTATTTTGGGAATGAAAGCCTGCAGACTTTGTTTCACTGCGCTCTCCGCAATTTTTTGAAGGCGATCGGTTTTAATAACGGTGCGTTCCGAATTTTTGCAACGGATAAAAGAAATTTCATCAATACCAATTTCCACTGCTTTTTCAACGAGCCATTCAATACGGTCGATGTTTTTGGTGGGGGCGATGGCTAAATGCAAATAATAATTTCTTGAAATTTGTTTTTTTGCAGGAGAAGTTATTTTAGCCACACATTTTTTTTCGTTCACTTTGGTTAATTCTCCTTCGTAAAAATTTCCCTTCCCATCAATTAAATTAATTTTTTCTCCGGCTTTACAGCGAAGCACTTTTACGCAATGCCACGATTCGTCGGGAGTAAGTTCGGCGATGGCATCGGTTATTTGGGCTATGAAGACATTCATTTCGACAAAACTACGCATTTTCAGGCTCATTTCTAAGATGTTTGTATTATGGATGCGGAGAATAAATGGCTAATCTCCGCATAATTTGCGGAGATTAATTTGGAGGATGCGGAGATTAATTGTATATTTGACGCATAATATGCGGAGATTAGGTTTTACATATATACACGAACAAAAAAACTGGCCTGCCTTTACGTGGGAATTTACACACTCATTAGTTGCAAAAATAGGAACCGTACGCCATTTACAAGGTAAGCTACTTGGTAAAATGCAAGCGCTCGGTTTTAATTTACGTAAAGAAGCGGTTTTGGATACGCTCACATTGGATATTTTAAAAACAACCGAAATAGAAGGTGAATTTTTAAGTATGGAACAAGTGCGTTCTTCCATAGCCCGCCATTTAGGAATGGATATACCCGGCTTAGTTCGTTCAGATCGTCATGTGGATGGTGTGGTTGAAATGATGCTCGATGCTACTCAAAAGTTTAGTAAACCTTTAAGTAAGGATAGATTATTCGGATGGCATTCTTCTTTATTTCCATCGGGCAGAAGCGGTATGCATAAAATAATAGTAGGCAAATGGCGCGATGATTCTACCGGCGGCCCTATGCAAGTAGTATCAGGCGCTATGGGTAAAGAGCGCGTGCATTTTCAGGCACCCGATTCCGGTAAATTAAATAAAGAAATGGCCGCCTTCATAAAGTGGTTTAACAACGAAACAAAACTCGACTCAGTAATAAAAGCTGCAGTAGCGCATTTGTGGTACATCACCATACATCCGTTTGACGATGGTAACGGTCGTATTGCACGGGCAATTGCCGATATGCAGTTGGCGCGCGCCGATGGAAGCAGTCAGCGGTTTTATAGCATGTCGGCTCAAATAAGAATTGAGCGCAATAAATATTATAACATACTCGAAAAAACCCAGAAAGGAAATTTAAATATAAGTGAATGGATAGAATGGTTTTTAGATTGTTTAATACGCTCGCTAAACGCCACCGACCAAACGCTCTCTAATGTTTTACGAAAAGTAAAATTTTGGGAAACACACAACAATACTTTATTAAACGAAAGGCAAAAACGCATAGTAAATAAATTACACGATGGTTTTGCAGGCAAATTAACTTCCTCTAAATGGGCAAAAATAAATAAATGCTCGGCCGATACCGCTTTGCGCGACATACAAGATTTGATAAGCAAAAATGTGTTGGCAAAAGATGAAGCAGGGGGAAGAAGTACGAATTATGTTTTGAGGTTTTAGGGAATGATTTATTGTTGAATGTTATTTCAGCACTTTATAGCGAGGTGTTTTTGAACAGCCGAACATTTGAACCTTAGAACAAATGAACAATCGAAGTATTGCATTTTACTTCTTCATTCGAACAGCGAACAATAAAGTAAAACACTTCGCCGTTCTATTGTTCAAATGTTCTGATGTTCTATTGTTCCCTTTACTTCAAACTTCCAATCATATCTTCAGGTTTCACCCATTGGTCAAATTGTTCGTTGGTTACGTAACCCAACTCTATTGCGGCTTCGCGCAGGGTTTTGTTTCCTTTGTGTGCGGTCTTCGCAATTTTTGCGGCTTTTTCGTAACCTATATGCGTGTTTAATGCGGTAACCAACATTAACGAATTTTCTAAATGCTGTTTTAACATTGGTAAATTGGGTTCAATGCCATCGGCACAATTTTTTGTGAAACTTACACAAGCATCGCCAATTAAACGGGCACTTTGTAAAACATTGTAAGCAATTACCGGTTTAAAAACATTTAATTCAAAATGTCCCATGCTTCCGCCAATACTAACGGCCACGTCGTTACCCACAACCTGCGCGCACACCATGGTGAGAGCTTCGGGCTGTGTAGGATTAACTTTGCCGGGCATAATAGAAGAACCCGGTTCGTTATCGGGAATAATAATTTCGCCAATGCCGCAGCGTGGTCCGGATGATAACATACGAATATCATTGGCAATTTTCATTAGAGAAACGGCACTGCGTTTAAGTGCGCCGCTTAATTCTACCATAGCATCGTGCGCGGCTAATGCTTCAAATTTATTTTGCGCGGTAATAAATGGTAATCCGGTTAAAGTGGCAATTTTTTTTGCTACTAAAACATCGTAACCTTTTGGTGTATTTAATCCTGTTCCAACAGCCGTGCCGCCTAATGCTAATTCTTTAACGGCTTCCAACGCGTTTTTTATGGCGCGAATGCTATTGGTAATTTGCTGTACGTATCCGCTGAATTCCTGTCCTAACGAAAGCGGCGTTGCATCCATAAAATGTGTACGGCCGGTTTTTATAATGTTTTTAAAGGCTTCGGCTTTTTTGTGCAAACTGTCGCGCATTTTTTCCATTCCGGGAATTGTAATTTCCACCACTTGCTTATAAGCCGCAATGTGCATGGCTGTAGGATAAGTATCGTTACTGCTTTGTGATTTATTTACATCATCGTTGGGGTGTAAAATTTTTGGCTCGTCGCTTAGTTTTCCTCCGCTCAATACATGTGCGCGATAAGCAATCACTTCATTGGCGTTCATGTTGCTTTGTGTGCCCGAACCGGTTTGCCAAATAACCAATGGAAACTGGTCATCTAATTGGTGCGCTAAAATTTCGTCGCACACTTTTCCAATTAAATCACACTTCTCTTTCGATAAAACGCCTAAATCAAAATTGGCTTGCGCCGCCGCTTTTTTTAAATATCCGAAAGCATAAATTATTTCTTTAGGCATACTGGCTTCAGGACCAATTTTAAAATTATTTCGCGAACGCTCGGTTTGCGCGCCCCAATAAACATTGGCGGGTACTTTTACCTCGCCCATTGTGTCTTTTTCTATTCTGTAATCCATATTATTTATTTAAGAAAATATTTTTTAATTATTTAGTAACGAAATAAATCTTCTAATACTTGTTCTACTTTTTCGACATTAGGCAACATTGTTTTTTCTAAAATTGAATTTAGCGGAATAGCAGGTAAATTTTGCGCGCCGTAAACTTTTACGGGGGCATCTAAAAATTCAAAACAATTTTGACTGATGCGTGAAGCAATACTTTGAGCGAAACCATTTAACTCGGGTTCTTCGGTTAACACTAAACATTTGCCGTGTTTTTTGGCGCTTTCAAAAATAGCTTCTTCGTCAATGGGAAATAAAGTTCTTAAGTCAACAATTTCAATTTTTCCCGGAAATTTTTTCGCGGCGTTCTTTGCCCAATACACTCCCATGCCATAAGTAATTATTGAAATGGTATTTCCTTTTTTAATTTCATCATCATTTGCTTCCTGTACCAAACGTGCTTTTCCGAAAGGAATAATATAATCTTCGTCGGGCTCAATGGTTTTTGCTTCTTCGGTGCCTTTAATTTTACTCCAGTATAAACCTTTATGTTCTAACATCACTACCGGATTCGGATCGTAATAAGCTGCTTTTAATAATCCTTTTAAATCGGCGCCTGTACTTGGGTACGCAATTTTAATTCCGCGAATATTTGCGAGAACACTTTCAACTGAACTCGAGTGGTACGGACCACCGCTGCCATAAGCACCAATGGGAACGCGCAAAATCATACTTACCGGCCATTTGCCATTGGTTAAATAACACGAACGCGCTACTTCGGTAAATAATTGATTTAGTCCCGGCCAAATGTAATCGGCGAACTGAACTTCTACAATGGGTTTTAAACCAACTGCGCTCATTCCCACTGTAGAACCAACAATAAATGCTTCTTGTATGGGCGTATTAAAAACACGGTGATCGCCGAATTGTTGTGCCAATGTTGCTGCTTCTCTAAAAACTCCGCCTAAGCGGGCGCCTACGTCTTGTCCGTATAACAAACATTCGGGATGCTTGGCCATTAACTCTCGGATGGCGAAGAGGGCGCTGTCGACCATAACGGTCTTCTCCTTACCCACAGGCTCTCGGGTTCCTTTTTCTTCGGTAACCGGAGTAGGGGCAAATTCGTGAAGCATTAAATCATCGGGATGAGGATCTTCTGCGGATAAAGCTTTTTTATAATCTTCCTCCACTAAAATTTTCGCTTCTTGTTCAATTATTTTTAATTCAGATTCATCAATGCCTGCAACAATTAATTGATTTCTTAATCGCGGAAGCGGATCGCGTTTGGCGGCTTCTTCTAAATCATCTCTGTACCATTCTTTACGAACTCCCGAAGTGTGATGATTTAACAAGGGCACTTTGGCATGAATTAGCATTGGCCTTCTTTCTTTGCGAATAATATCCAAACATTCTTTTACTGTGTTGAACGATAAAATAAAATCGGAACCGTTAATTGTCCTTGTTTCCAAACCGTTAAATCCTTTTGCGAATTCAGTAATATCCTGCGCGCGAATTTCTTTTGCGTTAGCCGAAATATCCCATTCATTATCCTGAACAAAATATAAAATGGGTAATTTTTTTAATACCGCCATTTGAAAAGCTTCCGCTACTTCGCCCTCTGTACAACTCGCATCTCCCAATGAACAAACCGCCAGCGGATTTAATCCGGCGTAATCTTTTGCCATGTTATTTTTTTCGAGATACTGTAATCCCATCGCAATTCCGGTGGTAGGAATGGCCTGCATACCTGTTGCGCTCGACTGATGTGGAATTTTCGGCATATCATCTCTCCGTAAACTCGGGTGGCAATAATAAGTTCTTCCTCCCGAAAACGGATCATCACGTTTAGCAAGAAGCTGCAACATTAATTCGTATGGCTGTAAACCAATTCCTAATAAAATACTGTCGTCGCGGTAATACGGACTCACAAAATCCTGTGGCAATAATTGCAAACCAAGCGCTAGTTGAACAGCTTCGTGTCCGCGCGAAGTGGCGTGAACGTATTTGGCAGTAATTTCTTTGTTGGCTTCAAACAACTCGGTCATGCTTTTTGCAGTGCACATGAGTTGGTATGCTTTTTTTAAGATATCTATGGGAATTTTTGTTTTCACTTCAGGGGAATCGAGAGACTTTTCCATTTCGTTTTATGAATGGCTAAATATAACAATTTTTTGATAGGATGTATTGCCATAAACTGATTTTTATATTAAGGATTTGGCAATGGTTGTAAACAGTTAATTGTACAAAACAATGCATTTTTGCTGTGAAAATGACCGTTTTTTAAAATAGTTTTATTATGTGAAAACAGCTCATTATAAATTTAGTAAAACATTAGCACTTATTATTTTGCTGTTTACTATTTCTGCATGTCACCATTCAAAAAAAATCACGAAAAATAATGTTGTAAATAATAATCCTTCGAAAACCGAATTAGTGGCAGGATTATTAAAAATGAATGAAAAAGAAGTAAAAGAAAAAAAATTATACCGGTTTGTTTCTGATTGGTACGGCACCCCCTACAAATATGGTGGCTGCGATAAATCGGGTACCGATTGCTCCTGTTTAGCTGATAATTTATTTTCGGTGGTGTATGAGAAAAAAATTCCCAGAATAGCCGGCGATATAAAAAATGTTTGCAACAAAGTAAGTTCTTCGGAATTAAACGAAGGAGATTTTATTTTTTTTAAAATTAAAAGTCATGATATAGATCATGTGGGAGTAATACTAAAAAATAACAAATTTGTACACGCCACTACGAGCCGTGGAGTTGTTATCAGCGATATTAATGAAGAGTATTATAAAAAATATTTTTATTGTTTTGGGAGATTAAAATAAATGGCTACAGGATTACAATTAAAAATTTTTCATCGCCTGCGTTTCATTAAGATTACACTGTCTGTGGGAATGATTTTATCGATATTATGTAGTGTAAATTTATGGGCGGGACAAAGATGGATGCCAACCTGCCCGGTTTTTAAAAATTTATTTTTCCCACCACCTTATGATTATGTTTTATTGATTTTAGAGATCGCCTTATTAATTGCGCTTATTTTTTCTTCTAAAACACGTGTTATTCTTTTTTTTATTCTTTTTCTTAATTTGGGATTTGTAATATTGGATCAGAACCGTTTACAACCATGGTTTTACTTATACAATTGTTTTTTTCTGGTGTTATTTTTTTACAATTGGCGAATTGATAATATAAATAATTATCATTCGTTTTTTATAATTCTGCAATTATGTATTTGTGCGGTTTATATTTACAGTGGATTTCAAAAACTAAATCCGAATTTTGTTAATGAAACTTACTCTTGGTTTATAAAACCTTTAACAGAACTGGTGAGCGAACGCCAAATGAATTTTCTGGTGAAAACGGGGTATTTTATTCCGTATTTGGAAATTGCGATAGGAATTGGATTATTAATAAAGCCGGTTCGATTCATTGCAATTACTTTGGTTATAGTTTTACACCTTGCAATTTTGATTTTGATGGGTCCGTTTGGAAATAATTATAACGCTGTTATTTGGCCATGGAATTTAATAATGATAGTGTTGGTTTTGCTTTTATTTTCGGGAAACCCAATGGAAAGAAGATTTACATTTAGTCTTTTATTTAAAATTCCAGTGTTTTATTTGATGATGGGGTTGTTTTGGATTTTGCCGGCGTTTAACCTACGAAATCATTGGGAGACGTATCTTTCTTTTTCGTTGTTTTCGGGCAATAATCATAATGCAAAAATAATTTTGAGTGATAAAGCAATATCTAAACTTCCAATGTATGTGAGGCATTATGTATATCGGCAGAGTGATTTAAATGTGCTACTTCCAAAATTATGGTGTGTAGGTGAACTGAAGGTTCCTTTGTATCCCGAAAAAAGAATATTTGAACAAATTACCGAAAGAGTTCTGGTTTTAACAAATTCTTCCGAAGAAGATGTTAAACTTATTTACATCGAAAAAATAAAATTATTTGAACCTCAGCATTAAACTTCAATAAGTTTATCTTTAAAAGTATTTTCTATAAAGTATCAAAATAAACTATCTAACTAAAAAAGCCTCGTATATTTGCATACAATTTTTATTTTAATCCTATGAAAAATATTTTGTTTGCCACAATTGCTGTTTTAATAATTTGTATTGGGATTTTGTTCTATCAGATACAAGGATTAAAATCAGGATTATCAGGTTCCGTAGATAATTCTTCCAATGCAAAAGAAACACCGGTAAACATTAATTCTCCCGGCAACGGCAAATTATCCGACTCAAAAATTGCCTTTGTAAATATTGACACATTAAACGAGCGATATCTTTTTATTACCGATTATTCTAAAGAAATTAATAATAAAAGATTAACACTGGAAGCTCAGGTTCAAAGTGCTTCTCAAAAATTTCAACAAGATTACGAAGAGGCGCAGCAATCGGCTCAGGCAGGAATTATGCCTCCTGCGCAAATGGAAGCCAAGAAAAAAGATTTAGAAATGCAACAACGCGAAATAAGAAACAAACAAATTCAAATGGATAATTTAGTAGCTAAAATGGAACAAGATAATGATCAAATGAAAAAACAATTACGCGAATTTTTAATACGATTTAATAATGGGAAATACGATTATATTCTTTCGTACAATAGCGCTATTCCTTCTGTTTTGTTAGCCAATCCTGAACACGATATAACCAATCAGGTTATCGATGCACTGAATACCGAATACAAAAACAGAAAAAATTCCAAATAAAATAAAGGCATTAAATAATTCATTTATTAATTTTTAATTCTTAATTATATAACATGAGCCATTTGTACGAAAAAATAAAATCAGTAAAAGAATTTCACGAAGTATTTAAAATAGGGAATGCACCGCATCTAACTTTAATAACTGAAAAAGACTATACTTTGCGTTATAATTTAATTAAAGAAGAGAATGATGAATATTTGGAAGCCTGCAAAAATGGCGACCTTGTTGAAATTGCAGATGCATTGGGCGATCAATTATATATTTTATTCGGAACCATTTTAAAACATGGCCTTCAACACAAAATAGAAGAAGTTTACGACGAAATTCACCGAAGCAATATGAGTAAACTCGACGAAAACAAAGAGCCC
Source organism: Sphingobacteriaceae bacterium (assembly GCA_023251725.1). Classification (GTDB taxonomy): domain Bacteria; phylum Bacteroidota; class Bacteroidia; order B-17B0; family Aurantibacillaceae; genus JAHEYG01. Next base: position 24,611 of record JAHEYG010000037.1, read on the forward strand.
ATTTTTCGTGAAGATGGAAAAATATTAAAAAGTAATTTGTATTTCAGGCCAAACATAAAAGCGCTTCTCGAAAAATAAGTTCCCCACTTAATTTCGTTAAGAGATACAAAATCATTGGTTAATTAAATGTTTATAAGAGTAAACGGTTGATAACCATTAAATTATTAAAGCCTAACGTTGTTTGACTTTAAACATTTTATTTCTTAACTTTAGTAAAATTTAAAAATATGAAAAAGACACATTTGGTTGCCTTATTTAGTTTACTTATTTCAGGTTTATTTTCACAAACCGGCGCTCCGCAATTAATAAATTATCAGGGTATAGCCCGCGATGTTTTCGGAACAATTATAACAACGCCCATTGACATTCAGTTTGAAATTCAGCAAGGCGGAACCACTATTTATACCGAAGCGCAAACCGCTATTCCAAGTGCAGCCGGAATTTTTACGGTTGCTATTGGTTCAGGATTTCCGGCAATTTTTTCTACCATTCCCTGGGGAATCGGTTCAAAAGAATTAAAAGTGAGTATTGATCCTACCGGAGGAACTTCTTATTCTGTAGTTGGTATCTCGTCTCTCCTTTCTGTTCCTTATGCCTTATACGCCGAAAAAACTAAACCACCGTTGGTCACTTTTTCTGGTACTACGCTTACAGTGGGTGGTACCAGTGTAAATCTACCTGGAAGCATTGCTTATACAGCAGGTCCCGGAATTTCATTAACAGGTAATATTATTACAAATACAGCTACGGTAACCAATGGTAACAGCAATATTACGGTTACAGGGGTTTCTCCAAACTATGTTATTTCTAGTACACCAACTTTAATTCTTAACGGAACCTCATTATCAATAACTAATGGTAATACAGTTACGCTCCCCCCTGCCGGAGCTACGTATACACCGGGATCCGGAATTTCATTAACAGGTAACATAATTACAAATACTGCTATAGTTACCAATGGTAACAGCAATATTACGGTAACAGGTTCTCCTTCAAACTACACCATTTCCAGTACACCAACTTTGGTTGTTAGCGGAGGTTCGTTATCAATAAGTAATGGTAATACAGTTACGCTCCCTACCGGAACCACGTACACTGCAGGTAATGGAATTTCATTAACAGGTAACATAGTTACCAATACTGCTACAGTTACCAATGGTAATACTAATATTACGGTTACGGGGGTTTCTCCCAACTATATTATTTCCAGTACACCAACTTTGGTTGTTAGCGGAGGTTCGTTATCAATAAGTAATGGTAATACAGTTACACTCCCTACCGGAACCACGTACACTGCAGGTAATGGAATTTCATTAACAGGTAACATAGTTACTAATACTGCTACTATTACCGGGGGTAACACCAATATTACAGTTACAGGTGCTTCTCCAAACTATACCATTTCAAACACACCAACTTTAAGTATTAATGCCGGTACTTTAAGTATTTCAAATGGAAATTCAGTTCCATTGCCTGTTGCTCCACCACCCGCAACTATTACCGGAGGTGGAATAACTACAGTAACCAATGTTGGCCAAAGTTTTACAGTTGCAACTCAAAGCCCTACATTTACTCCAATGGGAACAACCTCCGTTAACGGAACGTATCCGAGCTATACTGTAAACACACCGGCCCAAATTCTTATTTCTACTAATTTTACATTAACATCAACTCATGGCGGAAGTGCTATGTTACCAAGTTATGCTGCAGGTAACGGACTAATTTCTGCCGGCGCTTATCCTAATTTTTTACTTTCAGTTTCTTCTACGGGTACCAATGCTGCCTGGAGTAATTTAGGAAATGCACTAACAACTGCACCTCTTAATTTTTTAGGAACCACTGATGCAATGGATTTGGTTTTTAAAACGGCGTCAACTGAACGAATGAGAATTTTAGGTATAGGAGTTAACGCAGGATTTGTTGGTATTGGTACACCCATTCCCTTTGCCAAACTTCATGTTTCTGATTTAAATTCTAAAATAATTGTTGATGCAACCGGTGGGGGAATTAACACAGCAGCCCTCGATTTAAAAACAGCTACCGGTGGCACAGGGTCTATTTCGAAACTGAATTCAACAGGTAGATTAGTTTTCTCTAGTGGTGGAGCATTCAATATGCTATTTACAACTGCCGTTGGCGGATCTTATCAATTTGATGAAGGTGCAAGCACACGTTTATTTATTCAGGCCGGAGGTAATGTTGGTATTGGAACCACAGTGCCGGGTACAAAATTAGAAGTAATTGGTACCGCAAAAATTTCTGATGCCGCAACAACTACTGGTTATGTAGCTACCATTCAAAATAATATTGCCGGCGGAATTTCAGGTGGTGCTTTAACGGTTGTCAATACCGGAGCGAGGTCAATTGGAAATGATGCTATGTTTATTGACAATCAAGCCACAAAAGCGGGTGGCTCCGGCAGTACAAAAACAGGATTAACAATACAATCAACAGGTTCCTGGGCACCTGGAACCTTACAACCAAATATTGGTTTATTTGTAAATGTGGCGGGAGCCGATATTAATAACAGCGCTATTTTTATGGGTGGAAATGTTGGAATTGGAACAACAACTCCCGCTGTACCTTTACATATTAACAATACTTCCGGACAAGTTGGATTACAGGTTGATGGAAACGATCCTGCTTTTTCGAGTATATACGTTAACTCTTCCGCTGGTGGCGCTTCGCCGGGTTATGGATACTTGCAAGGAGGAATATTAAAGGGGGGGCACTGGATAAATTCTTCGGGTGACTGGCATTTAGATGTTAACTCAGGAACTCGTCAGACCGTTTTAGCGAATGGCAATGTTGGTATTGGAACAAACGCACCTTCAGCACAATTAGAAGTAAACCAATTTACAAAATTAGGAAGTGCTGCTCCTGCTGTACAAATGATAAAATTAACGGGAGTCACCGCCGCACCCGGGATGCAAGTTAATATAGCGCACGGACTTAATTCTGCAAAAATATTATCTGTGAGTGTAATGGTAGAATATGTTGCAAACAGTTTTGTGCCTTCTAGTTATACTGGTAATCCGGGTTATGATTTTGATTATTTTGTAACTCCGGTAAATATTGTTGTGTGGCCTAAGGGCACATCAGGTAGTATTGCTCCCGGTAAACCAATAAGAATTCTAATCACATACGAGCAATAAAAAAAATTGTAAATAATATTAATAATTGAGAAATGAAAAAATTACTTTTTACTTTAGGATTAATTTCTGTTTATGTAGGTGGAAATGCTCAGGTGGTTGGAGCACCGCAATTAATAAATTATCAGGCCATCGCACGCGACGTTGTAGGTACAGTAATAACCACCCCAATCGGTGTTCAGTTCGAAATTTTACAAGGATTGGTTCCTGTTTACACAGAAACGCAAACCGTAACCCCAAGTTCTGCCGGAATTTTTACCGCAGCAATCGGAAGCGGACCGGGGGTAGGAACTTTTTCTACAATCACATGGGGATTAGGGAGCTATAATATCAGAGTGAGTATTGATCCGGCCGGCGGAAATGTATTTGTTTTAACAGGAACTCATTCATTATTATCAGTGCCATATGCGTTATATTCAGAAAGAACAAGACCACCAATAATTTCTTATTCCGGCACCACTCTCTCAGTTAATGGTAGCACTGTAAATTTACCCGGATTGGCGCCTCCCAATATTATGGGCGGTGGAATAACAAATGTAAATCCATCCGGAAATAGCTTTACAATCACTACCCCACCAACAAATATTTCAGCAGGAAGCGGAATTGTTGTTTCACAATTTGGTAATAGTTTTACAGTGGCGGCAGCAGGCGGTACGACTTTTAGCAATCCATCAAGCATAACTATTAATCCGCCGCATTCGGTAACAACCAATACTCTTTTAAATTCGAATACTATTACTATCGCTTCCCCTACCATTAACAGCGGCGGAGTTACGGTTGTTAATCCCGTAACCGGAAATAGCTTTACTGTGAGCACGCCTCCGACAGTTCTAAATTATAATGCTAGCAATGGAATAATATCTTATTCTCCCACAATTGGTGCAAATACCGTTAATATTACACCCAATGTTACGTTTACAGCAGGTATTCTCACTATAGGACCATTAACAAATTCCGTAAGTATAGGTTCGGTAGGGCCATGGACCAAACCCACTGCCTCAGTAGTTGCTTTAACAATACTTTCAGATAATGTTGGTATTGGAACAAACAGCCCTTCCGGGAGATTAGATGTAAAAAGTTCAGGTTTCGTTACAAATTATTCTTCTTCAAATTCAAGTTCTGCAAGTTATACCAGTATAAATTTCGACAGTCAATCTTCATTGGAAACAGGATTAATCACTAATGGAGGAACGGGCATTGCATTATCAGTTCAAAAAACTGGAACATCTATCGGTGACGCCTTATCAGTTATTAATAGTAATCCGGCTAATACCTCAAATGCAATTTTCGCCTCTACCAATGGAACCGGGTATACGGCTAATTTTTTTAAAAGTGGAGCCGGGCCAGGCCTCATAACCACCCATTCCGGTGCTACAGGTGCTGCCGGAAATTTTATTATTAATAATCCTGCCAACGCTTCAAGCGCTTTTTCTGTTTCAACTAATGGAAGCGGTTCTGCCGGTGATTTTTCTACTTCAGGTAGCGGAAATGGAATTATAGTTCAAACTTCAGGTGGAGGTGCTGCCGGGAATTTTATAAAATCTAATTCCGGTTTTGGTATCCTTTCAAGCCATAGCGGATCTAATGGCAATGCCGGATATTTTAGCATAAGTGCAGTTGGAAACACTTCAGAAGCCTTATACGCTCAAACTATTGGTACCGGTGATGCAATTCGTGCAAACAATACAGGAAACGGTAGAGCAATTTATGGTACAAATGCAGGTTCTGTTATGACCATGCAACTTGCTAATACCGGGATAGGTGACGCCATCAGCGCTACGGTTGCTTCGGGTAGGGTAATTTTTGCGCAAAATACCAGTAATGCTTTCGCTACTATTGAATCAACTAATAACGGTACGGGTCCGGTTTATTTCGGATATAAATCAGCTGTAGCTACGG
>JAHEYG010000111.1 GCA_023251725.1 Sphingobacteriaceae bacterium
GCCTGAATAGCTTTTATTAATGGCTGAAATAATTCCTGTGCTTTTAAATACACATTGTTACTTTCAAACATATTCTTAAACATATCTTTATATAAAGGATTGTTAAAGTTTTTTGAATATGTTTCGTAAGATGAATTTAAAGTATTAATCCAACTGTTATAAGTAGTATTCCATGGAGAATTTAAAGCATTAAATCCGTTTGCAAAATCAGCACCCGGTTTGCCAAAACTCGAAAAAGAATTATTAATGTTCTGATTAAAATCGGTCATTTGTTTAGCAAAAGCCATTTGTTGGCTATACCAGTTCTTAAAAAACTCTTCCGGTTTATTTTCATTACCGCTAAAAGCTTTAGTTGCATCCGCCTGAATACTTCCAAAAATATTTTTTTGTTTTTCGTACCATTCGGCGTAAATATTTTGAGCTTCTGTGTTAATACTTCCGCTGGTCATAGCAGCTTGAATTTTTTTGGTAGAATCCATCCAGTTATTTACTACTGTGGCCTGAGTTTCGATTAAATTATCGAAAATTGGGTTGTTTGTTTTCATTCTTCTTTTTGTTTATATTGTTGTTATACAGTTATTTACTACTCTTCGTGCTGAAAACCAGATAGTTATAGCCTGTTTTTCAAATCCACTGCAAATATCGGTTATTTTTAGTGTTTTGTCAAGTGTTTGTATGAAATAATTGTTAAATAATCGATATAATTGGCATGCTTGTCTATTAAAAAGATTGATTTAACTTTGAGCCCTATAAATTTATACCTTAAAATCTTAAAATGATTGAAACTAACCAGGTTTACACCCATGACTTTAAATTTACTCAAGACGAGGTAAACCAATTTGCCAAAACAACAGGCGATCAAAATCCGGTACATACTAATGCAGAATATGCCGCAAAGACTTTTTTCAAAAAACCAATTATGCACGGCATGTTAGGTGCGTCCTTATTCAGCAAAGTTTTTGGCACCCTCTTCCCAGGCGAAGGCACAATTTATTTAAAACAATCGCTCTCGTTTTTAAAACCAATGTATGTTGAAGTTGATTACCAGGCAATATTTACGGTTAAAGAAGTCATCAACGAAAAAAACAGAGCAACTATCGAAACATTAATAAAAGATAAAGCTACAGGCATTGTTTGTACCAGCGGCGAAGCAATGGTTATGAATGTAGATAAGATTAAATAGTTCGGAGTTACGCGTTCAGAGTTGGGGGAAAAATTTCTTCAAAACTATCCGAACACCCAACACCGAACCCCAAACTAAATTCAATGAGCAATTCCGTCAAAAGAACAGTACTAATAACAGGCGCCACCGGCGGTTTAGGTACCGCTATGTGCAAAAAATTATATCAGGACGGATACAACGTTGTAGGAAATTATCACACCAAAGAAAAAGCCGATAAATGGATTTCTCAAATGAAAACTGAAGGTTTCGATATAAAATTATTTTATGGAGATGTAAGTGATTTCGACAGCGCAGGAGAAATGATAAAAAAAATTGAAACTGAAATCGGTCCCATCGATACATTGGTAAATAACGCCGGCATTACACGCGACAGTCGTTTGGTAAACATGAAAAAAGAAGATTGGTACGCAGTGATAAATACAAATCTTAACAGCGTTTACAATTGCACCAAACATGTTATTGATGGAATGATTGACCGCGATTTTGGTCGTATCATTAATATCTCTTCGGTAAACGGACAACGCGGACAATACGGCCAAACCAATTACAGCGCTGCAAAAGCCGGCATGCACGGTTTTACAAAATCATTAGCAATGGAAGTTGCAAAATTAGGTGTTACAGTAAATACAATTTCGCCGGGATATATTGCTACAGATATGGTAATGGCCGTTCCCGAAAAAGTATTAAATCAAATTGTAGCGCAAGTTCCGCTGGGCAGATTAGGCGGTACACACGAAGTAGCTCATCTCGTAAGTTTTTTAGCGAGCGAAGAAACCAGTTTTATTACCGGAGCAAATTACAGCATTAACGGAGGGCAGCACGTTTATTAGGGGAAAAACGTTATCAGTTATCAGTTAACCGTTATATGGTTATTCGTTATATGGTTATTCGTTATAACGTTATAACACTTTAACCTTATAACTTTATAACCTTTTAACCCTATAACCTTATAACTTAATAACTCAATCCCCCAATCTGCGGTTTGCTGTTTAAATAAAAAAACCTATTTTTAGCTCTCATTAAATTTTAACTATGGAACAAACTAAAGCAAGCAAGGGTCACCCAAAAGGTTTATGGGTTTTATTCGGAACTGAAATGTGGGAGCGTTTTAACTTTTATGGTATGCGCGCCATTCTCACCTTATTTATGGTAAACGCTTTAGTAATGAAAGAAGAAGATGCTTCTTTAATTTACGGCGCCTTTCTCGGACTTTGTTATTTAACACCCATGCTCGGCGGTTTTGTTTCTGATCGTTTTTTTGGAAACAGAAATTGTATTATGCTTGGCGGAATAATGATGGCCATTGGTCAGTTTTTATTATTTACAAGTGCCAATGTTTTTGGCGGCAATTTATCTTTAGCAAATACTTTAATGTGGGTGGCTTTAGGAATTATTGTTTTTGGAAATGGATTTTTTAAACCCAACATTTCAAGTATGGTGGGAAGTTTGTATCCGAAACAAGAAAAAAGTAAACTCGATTCGGCTTTCACTATTTTTTATATGGGAATTAATTTGGGCGCATTGTTCAGTCAGTGGCTTTGTCCGTTAATTGGCGACGTTAAAGATGCCGGCGGAGTGCGTGATGTGCACGCTTTTAAATGGGGATTTTTAGCAGCAGGAATTGCCATGTTAATCGGAACAACTATTTTTTATTTCTTAAAAAATAAATATGTTGTTACCCCCGAAGGAAAACCATTAGGTGGATTACCATCTAAAAATGATTCTTCCGAGTTTGAAGAAGGCGAATCACAAAAAGCTGTGTTTTCGCAAAAAGCATTAATAATTTCTCTTGTTTCTTTTGTAGGATTATTTTTCGCGTTTCGTTTTATTTTAGACGGACACAATTTTGTAAAAACTATAATTTACCCGATTATTTATTCGAGCGGTGTAACCTTGGCGGGATTAATTATTTCCGATACATCGTTAACAAAAGTTGAGCGACAAAGAATTATTGTAATTTATATTGTTTCGTTTTTCGTTATTTTCTTTTGGGCGGCGTTTGAACAAGCGGGTTCATCATTAACTTTTATTGCCGATAATCAAACCGACCGCACATTTTTATTCGGATGGAAAATGCCGGCATCGATGGTGCAAATTTTTAACGGATTATTTGTTGTGCTCTTAGCAATTCCTTTTAGTTGGTTGTGGGGTAAATTAAGTGCGGCCGGTAAAGAGCCCATTTCTCCAATGAAACAGGCTTTTGGTTTAGCCTTAATTGCTTTAAGTTATTTAATTATTGCATACAATGTAAAAGATTTAGGCAATAGCGGATTGCTTGCTATTAAATGGTTAATCTTATTATTTTTAATTCAAACCTGCGGCGAATTATGTTTATCACCAATAGGATTATCCTTAGTCGGGAAATTAGCTCCGAAACGTTTTGCATCGTTATTGTATGGAGTATTTTTCTTATCAAATGCATCAGGTTACGCACTTGCAGGAACATTAGGTGCCATTATGCCTGCTACAGGCGACAAATTCAGCAAGGCCAAAGAATTAGGAATTGATTTACAAGGTGTGCTCGACAAAACAATTACTGCAACGCCTGAGCAATTAGAAATTTTATCGAAAGCCCAAATCAGCGCAACCAACCCGATGTTTGTTGGATTTGAAATTCATAATTTATTTGAATTTTTTATGGTATTCGTTGTACTCTGCGGTGTAGCTTCAGTAATTTTATTTTCGATAACTCCCATTTTGAAAAAAATGATGCATGGGGTTAGGTAGAAAAATTTAATCGTTAACCGTTATCAGTTAACGGTTAACTGATAACGGATAACCTTGTAACCTCATTCACTATCGAATCCACCGAACAAATTCAAAACTTCAATGGCAAATATCCAAGGCAACTATGGTATTTGTTTTTTAGTGAAATGTGGGAACGTTTTAGTTTCTACGGTATGCGCGGGGTGCTGATTTATTTTATGGTAAATCGGATGATGATGAATGAAGAAGTTGCAAATCTTCAATACGGCGCTACGCAGGCTTTTGTTTATGCCTTTACTTTTATTGGAGGATTGTTTGCCGATAAAATTTTAGGTTACCGTAAATCTTTATTCTGGGGAGGCTTGTTAATGATTGTTGGAAGTTGCATACTTGCATTCGATCCCGTAAAATTCTTTTTTTTAGGAATAAGTTTCACCATTATCGGAACCGGATTTTTTAAACCTAACATTTCTACAATTGTGGGGCGGCTTTATAAAGATGGCGATAACAGAAGAGACGCCGGATTTTCTTTGTTTTACGCGGGTGTAAATGTGGGAGCGCTCATTGGCGGATACATTTGCGTGGCAGTTGGTAAAGGAGAAATGTTCTCCAATTTAATTTCGGAAAATTTAAGATGGAATTTTGCTTTTGGTTTTGCGGCCATTGTTATGATGATTAGTTTACTCACTTTTATCCGCACACAAAAAAGTTTAGGAAGCATCGGCATTTCTCCACTCTTACATTTAGAAACTTCTAAACGAAAAATTTTCGAATACATTACTTATATTGCTTCTATCGCAGTAATTCCTTGTATCATTTTATTAGTTTCTAATTCGCAGTACACTGATATTTTTATGTACATCATTGGTCCGTGCGCTTTATTATATTTATTTTTTGAGATGCGAAATTTTTCTTCGGAAGAAAAGAAAAAAATGATTGCGGCTTTGGTTTTTATTTTATTCTCCATTGTTTTTTGGGCCTTCTTCGAACAAAGCGGCGGCTCGTTAAGTTTATTTGCAGCTAATAATTTAAATAAAACAGTTTTAGGAATTCCGCTCGACCCTAATGGTGTAAATAATTCCGCCAACTCTTTATTCGTAATTATTTTTGCAGCGCTTATCGGAATTATTTGGATATGGATGAGCAAACGAAAAATGGAGCCCAACACCATTGTAAAATTTGGTTTAGGATTTTTATTTTTAGCAGGAGGATTTTATGTTTTTTACTGCACCAAATTTTTTGCCGACGCCAACGGAATAACTTCTTTAAACCTATTTACCTTCGGCTGGTTTATTATTACTTTTGGCGAATTATGTTTGTCGCCAATAGGAATGTCGATCATGACAAAACTCTCACCCCAAAAAACGCAAGCAGTAATGATGGGTATGTGGTTTTTAGCCAGCGCGTACGGACAATATTTTGCAGGCTTACTCGGCGCCAACATCGCCAAAGCCTCCGAAAGTTCTACTAATCTCGAAAAATTAATTGTTTATGCCGATGGTTACAAACAATTAGCGCTTTATGCTTTGGTAGCCGGGGTTATTTTAATTGCCATCTCTCCGCTCATTAAAAAACTGATGGGGAGTGTAAAGTAAACCACTCCCACTAAAAAAAACTTGCAAGATTAAAAATAAAACTATTTTGATAAATGATTCGTCAAAACAAATCCTTTAAAAAAACAGCCATCCTTCGCGGGTGGAGAAAGTAGCTTTGGGTGGACAAATTATATAGTATAAAACCACTAAAAAATATCTGAACATTTTTTTTGTATATTTGTATGACAAAACAAGCAAAAATGAAAGTGATATTAGATATTAAAGACAACAAGGCTGCTTTTATTATGGAGTTGCTTAAAAACTTTAAGTTTGTTAAGGCCAAACCGCTTACACCTTACAAAGCAGAAATTCTTAACGGAATTAAACAAGCTGTTGAAGAAATGAAACTCATTAAAGCAGGAAAATTAAAAGGCCGTAATGCTGAAGATTTATTAAATGAGTTATAAAGTACTTACCGTGCCTGCTTTTGATAAGGAACTTAAAAAAGCTCTCAAAAAAATATCCTTCCCTTAAAAACGAATATCTTCAACTTATTCATCTGCTTAAGGAAGAACCTAAGCAAGGTACATCTATTGGCGGTGGCTGTTATAAAATAAGAATTTCAATTGCTTCAAAGGGAAAAGGGAAATCAGGAGGGGCAAGGGTAATTACATTTTTGCAATTAGTGCAACATTCGGTTTACTTACTTTCTATATTTGATAAATCTGATCAGGAAAATATTTCTGATAGCGAATTAAAACACTTGCTAAAATTTATTCCTTAACAATAATTTAGAACGATTCTTTTATAGTTTGGGGATTTTTTACTAAATTTATACTTGAAATGGATTTGAAAGAAAAAATATTAGAGATACTCGAAAAAGAAAAATATTCTTTTAAAGAGTTGGCCGAATATGTAAATATGTCGGAGGCAGATTTAAACACGGCCATCGAAACCAAAAAATTAGAATTACGTACTCTTGAATTAATTTCTAAAGGTTTAAAAATTCCGCTTTACAGTTTCTTCCGCGGCAAACAGCCTTATTGTAATCCAAACGAAGAACCGTATTACATAAATAAACTTTGGGATGAAGAAGATGGTCCGCAGGACGAAAAAGATTTACAAGCTGAAATTAAATTACTTCAAGACCTTCTCAAGCAAAAACAGGAATTGCTGAATAAATTAAAATAATACCATTCCAAATTATTAAATACTTAATATTCCGATTTTTTTCGCTCTTATTTATTTCTGTTTTATTTTTTTCCTGCACCAATAATTCTGAAAACGAAAAACCCCCTTCTACTCCCTGTAATCTAATTTCTGAACTTGATACTTTTTACGCCGGCAATAATTTAATTAGTATAAAAGATACCACTCCAATTGCTTTCGAATCGCTTTTCAAACCCTTTGCCGATTCCTCCGAAATAAAAAACATTAAACCCAACGAAGCGCAGGTAATTCGAATCGGAGATACTTTAAAAATTAAAATAAATTCCAATCTCATTAACACCTACATTAATGTAAAAACCGATAGCGATGATTACGCCAATTATTTTTATATGGGTAAAATAAAAGGTATAAATTATTATGTTGTTTCTGTTAGTTTAATGGAATCTTATACTTATTTAATAATAAGTTCGGTAACGGGAAAAGAAACTTTTGCATGCGGTGTTCCAAATTTATCTCCCGATAAAACCAAAATAATTTGCGGCGGATTTGATTTAGCCGCCGGTTTTGTTTTTAACGGTTTGCAATTGTACCAAGTAAATCAAGATTCTTTAAAACCATTGTGGTACCGCGAACTTACTAAATGGGGCACCAACGAATTAGCCTGGATGGATAACAGCACCGTTATTGCTAAAAAAGAATTTCTGGATAGTACAATGAATTCCCATTCTTCTTACATAAAAATCAGTAATTGTAAATAGCAATTCTTATTTTATTTATTCAACTATTTTACTATATTTGTATTAACCATTATCCCCCATGTTAACCGATCTTCTTATTACTTTCCTACTTGTATTTCTTAACGGATTTTTTGTGGCTGCCGAATTTTCATTGGTAAAAGTTCGCCCTTCGCAATTAGATATAAAAGCAAAAAAAGGAAGCAAGCGCGCAAAAATGGCAAAGAGTTTAACCGAAAAATTAGATTCAACAATTTCCGCCACACAATTAGGAATTACATTATCAAGTTTAGGTTTAGGCTGGTTTGGCGAAAGAGTGGTGGCACAAATGGTAACCGACCTCTTTACAAAATTCGGAACCACTTTAAGTGCAATTACCATTCACAGTATTTCACTTCCTATTGCATTTATCTTAATTACATTTTTACACATTACTTTTGGCGAGCAAATCCCCAAAATGTTGGGCATTAAATTTTCGTTGCGCACCTCCTTATTAATTTCGTGGCCGCTTAAAATATTTCATTTTATTTTTGGTCCGTTTATTTGGTTATTGCATAAAACTTCTAACATAATTTTAAGAGCAGTAGGAATAAAAAGTTTAGGCGAAGAAGTTCATACCGAAGAAGAATTACGATTAATACTTACCGAAAGCGAAGAAGGCGGCGCTATTAAACCAAGTGAGAATGAGTTAATACAAAATGTTTTTGATTTTGATGACCGCGTTGTAAAACAAATTATGGTTCCTAAAACGCGCGTGTCGGCTTTAAATGTTGAGTTAAGCCGTACAGAAATGACACAGCGTGTTATCGACGAAGGATTTTCGCGCCTGCCGGTATTTTTTGGTGATGTAGATAATATTATTGGAATTGTACATAGTAAA
>JAHEYG010000038.1 GCA_023251725.1 Sphingobacteriaceae bacterium
ATTTCTGAGCCAAAATTGAAAATGCGAAAAGTAAAAGTGGAAGAAAAAAATATTTTGAAATATGTTTCTTCAAGTTATTTGTAATTTATGACTTCCACCCCGAATTTTTTTAGAAAATCGACCCCTTCATCACTCTCCATTCCTTTAAATTGAGCGTAACTGTGTTTATAAAATACTTTTTTTATTCCTACGGTATAAATTACCCTTGCGCAAGAAATACATGGTGATAAAGTAACGTATAAAGTAGAACCATCAATCGAAAAATTATTTTTAGCAGCATAAAGAATAGCATTTTGTTCGGCATGAAGCGCCAATGAACAACTTCCTTTACTGTCGCGCGGACAACCAACTTCGGGCCATTCGATATCGCAGTTATGTGTCCCCGCCGGCGGACCGTTATATCCCAAAGAAATAATCCTTGTATCTTTTGTAAGCACGGCGCCTACCTGTGCTTTTACACAATGTGAACGCAATGCCAGTTTTTCGGCCAACTCCATGTATATTTCATCGAAACTTGGCTTTTTCATTGGGAATAATAAGTTTTAATAAGAAGAAATATTTTTTAATTAAAATAAATTAACGCAAATCAGCATTAATTTCTTTAAGCATTTCGGAACCCGGACATAATACATCTTTCTTGAGTTCGTTTAAAGGTGTAGCACTTGTTTGAAGCAGATGATGCAAATCCTGACAGTCGGGATTAACGTATAAGAGTCCGGTTAAAATTTCATTTTTTGCTTTTGCATTTAGAACCGCGTTTATTGCGGATTGTCTATCGAGTGGGTCCCAATCTTCGGCAAGTTTATGCAATTGTATTACAGAACCGTCGTGCATTTTTACCTGCTTCTGGCTCCCTTTACCATAATTAACGCTAATTTCCTGCATTTGCGGAACAAAATCCATAGTTGCAGTGGCTTCAACATGTTCGCGAACAAAATCGTAAGATTTAGTTGAACCAACATTATTATTAAAAGTAACGCAAGGCGAAATCACATTTATAAAAGCAAAGCCCGGATGATTGATGGCTGCTTTTATAAGGGGGATTAGTTGAGTTTTATCTCCCGAAAAACTTTGTGCTACAAAAGTTGATCCCAATTCAATTGCTAAACTGGCTAAATCAATTGAGTCGAATAAATTTACCTGTCCGGTTTTATTTTTTGAACCATTATCGGCAGTGGCGGAATCTTGTCCTTTTGTTAAACCGTAACAGCCATTATTCATTACGATATAAATCATATTGAGATTTCTCCGAATAACATGAACAAATTGTCCCATCCCAATAGAAGCTGTATCTCCGTCGCCTGAAACACCAAAATAAATTAAATCGCGGTTCGCTAAATTGGCGCCGGTTGCAACTGAAGGCATACGGCCGTGAACTGAATTAAAACCATGCGAATTACTTAAAAAATAAGCCGGTGTTTTTGACGAACATCCTATACCGGATAATTTTGCTAAACGATGTGGCTCAATATTCATTTCGAAACAGGCCTGAACCACTCCGGCGCTAATTGAATCGTGTCCGCAACCTGCGCAGAGCGTAGAAAGTGCCCCTTCATAATAATCAACTGTATAACCCAATTTGTTTTTTACCAATTCGGGGTGACGGAATTTCGGACGAACGTAAGTCATTTACTTAATTTTTTACTTTTTGTTTCTGTGTTAGGGATAAATTTTTTGAAATTTGTTTTAAAATATTTTCGGCAGTGATTGGCATCCCATCATAATTTAGTACAGAAATAAGTTTATGAGGATCGATTTGTAATTCAATCATAATTAAACTTTTCATTTGGGCATCGCGGTTTTGTTCTATCACAAAAATTTTATCGTGCGAATTAATAAAATCTTCTACTGTTTTATTGAATGGAAAACCTTTAATTCGGATGGCATCAACAAAAATATTTTGTTCTTTTAATAAATCCATGGCTTCTTCGGCCGAATAAGTAGAAGTGCCAAAAAACAAAATTCCATTTTCAAATTTATTTTTATCATTATATACTTGCGGCGCAGGAACCATTCCTTTTGCAGTATTCCATTTTTTAATGAGACGATCCATGTTTCTTTGATAAGCCCCTCCGTCTTCGGTATAAGTTGCAAACTCATCACGAGATGTACCACGGGTAAAAAAAGAACCTTTTGAAGGATGAGTTCCGGGATAAGTACGGTACGTAATCCCATCATTATCCACATCCAAATAGCGCCCGAATTTTTCGACTTTATCCAAATCTTCAGCGTTTAAAACTTTTCCTCTTTTATATTCACGTTTATCATCCCATACTAACGGTTTCGAAACATGGTCATTCATTCCTAAATCTAAATCCGTCATCATAATAACCGGTGTTTGCAATTGTTCTGCCAAATCAAAAGCATCGGCCGTCATTTCGAAACATTCTTTTGGGGTTGAAGGAAAAAGTAAAATATGTTTAGTATCACCATGAGAAGCATATGCTGCTTCCAATATATCGGACTGTTGTGTACGCGTTGGCATTCCAGTGGAAGGCCCTGTTCTTTGAACATCAATTAATACTGCCGGCACCTCAGCAAAATAAGCGAGGCCCAAAAATTCATTCATCAAAGAAACACCGGGACCGCTGGTAGCAGTAAAAGAACGTGCACCATTCCAGTTAGCACCAATTACCATTCCTATGGCGGCCAACTCATCTTCGGCCTGAACAATGGCAACATTTTTTTTACCGGTAATTTTATCAACTCTTAATTCTTCTGAGTAATTACTAAACGCTTCAACAACTGAAGTAGAAGGTGTAATCGGGTACCAGGCGGCCACTGTTGCTCCGGCATAAACAGCCCCTAATCCGCAAGCGGAGTTTCCATCAATCATTATTGAATCGCCCAATAAATCGCGGCGCTCTAAATGAAATTCTAAAGGATATTTAAAATTTTTATGGATATAATCAATTCCCAATTGCAAAGCTTTTACATTGGAGGGAATTAATTTTTCTTTTCCTTTAAACTGATCGGCTAACAATCCTTCAAGAGCGCTAAATTCTATATCGAGCAAAGCCGCTAAAGCTCCTACATAAATAATATTTTTAAATAATTGTCTTTGTCGCGCATCGGTATAGGCTTCGTTACACATTAGCATTAATGGAATGCCGATGTAATTAATGTCTTCGCGAATGTATTGTGAATGTAATTTTTTAGAATTATCGTACAAAAAATAACCGCCGGGTCTAACAGATGCCACATCTGCCAACATACTTTGAGGATTAACAGCTACCATTAAATCGATTCCTTCGCGCCGGCCTAAATATCCTTTTTCGCTCACCCGAACTTCGTACCATGTTGGCAAACCCTGAATGTTAGATGGAAAAATATTTTTTGGAGTAATGGGAATACCCATTCTAAAAATGGCCTTGGCAAATAAAAAATTGGCACTTGCCGAACCGGTTCCGTTAACGTTAGCAAATCTGACAACAAAATCGTTTATTTTATTTTTATTTAATGACATGCTTTCCCAACTTTAGTAACGTTATAAAAGAATTTTTGCATATCCCAAGCAGAAGTAGGACAACGCTCGGCACACAAACCACAATGCAAACACACATCTTCATCCTTTACCATTATGCGTTTTGTAGGAAGAATTCCGGAAACATAAATATCCTGTGTTTTATTTTTTGCAGGTTGTTTAAGCATATTCCGTAAATCAGATTCTTCTTCGGCATTTTCAGTAAAAGTGATACATGCTGTTGGACAAATATCTACACAAGCATCGCACTCAATACATTTGCTTTCGGTAAAAACAGTTTGTACATCACAATTCAAACAGCGTTCAGCTTCTTTGAATCCTGTAGGTAAATCAAAACCCAGCTCTACTTCTTTTTTTCTGTTGGTGAGAGTTAATTTTTTATCGGCCTGCGGTACAACATATCGCAAATCGTTGACTACTTCGCTATCGTAACTCCACTCGTGAATTCCCATTTTTTGACTGGCGAGATTTACAAACGGTGAAGGACGATCATTGGCCATATCTTTTTCCTTACACATTAAGTCAATTGAAATAGCTGCCTGGTGACCGTGAGCAACGGCTGTAATTACGTTTTTTGGTCCCCACGCTGAGTCGCCGCCGAAGAATACTTTTTTATTGGTAGAAACAAATGTTTTTTCATTTACAACAGGCATTTCCCATTTATCAAATTCAATTCCTAAATCGCGCTCTATCCATGGGAAACTATTTTCTTGTCCGATTGCCACCAACACATCATCAGCAGGAAAAAACACATCGGGTTCACCAATAGGAACTAATTTTCTTTTTCCGGCGGCATCATAAACAGCATGAACTTTTTCGAAGGTCATTCCGGTTAATTTTCCATTTTCAACTACGAAAGAAGTAGGAACGTGATTATCAATAATTGGAATATCTTCGTGTTGAGCGTCTTCTTTTTCCCATGGAGAAGCTTTCATTTCGGCAAACGGACTACGCACAATAACTTTTACATTTTCGCCACCTAATCTTCGCGCGGTGCGGCAACAATCCATCGCAGTGTTTCCTCCTCCTAAAATAATTACTGTTTTACCAATTTTATTAGTGTGTTCAAAAGCTACGCTTCCTAACCAATTAATTCCAATATGAATATTTGCTTTACCCTCATCACGACCTTTCATGCCAGGTAAATCTCTTCCTTTTGGCGCACCAGTTCCAACAAAAATGGCTTCGTAATCTTTTGCCAGAATTTCTTTCATACTTGAAACGTAATGATTGAAATGCGTATGAATTCCTAAATCTAAAATATAATTTACTTCTTCATCTAAAACTGTTTCAGGCAAACGAAAAGATGGAATTTGACTGCGCATAAAACCTCCGCCGGCTTTATGCTCATCATACAAATGCAATTCGTATCCTTCGGGTGCTAAATCTTTGGCAACCGTTAATGAAGCAGGGCCGGCGCCTAAAAGGGCAATTTTTTTACCATTGGTTTTGAATGGACCTTGAGGCATTAATTTTTTTACATCATCTTTATTATCTGCACAAACGCGTTTTAATCGGCAAATCGCTACAGGCTCTTCATCAATTCGTCCGCGGCGACATGCCGGTTCGCATGGACGATCGCAGGTGCGACCCAAAATGCCCGGAAACACATTTGAATCCCAATTAATCATATAGGCTTCGGTATATTTTCCTTCGGCAATTAATCGAATGTATTCGGGAACTGGTGTATGAGCCGGGCAAGCATACTGACAATCGACCACCTTGTGAAAATATTCGGGGTCTTTAATATCGGTTGGTTTCAAATTTTATATTTTTAAATGGCGATTAAATCTTAAAATCTCAAACTAAAAAAATTAGAATGGTTTCAAAAATAATATTTTTTTCTTTAAGAAACCACAAAATATATTAAAAAAAAAGTGGTCTGCTTTTGATGAGTTAAATAAGGTTTTTTGTCGAATAAATTTTTAATTTTGGTGTCGAAATTTACAATAAAAGGCCGGCGATTTTCTTTGTTGTTATAAAAACATAAAGTAGATTTGCCCCCTGTTAAATTTTGCCCCGATGGCGGAATTGGTAGACGCGCTGGTCTCAAACACCAGTGTCTTCACTGGCATGCCGGTTCGAGTCCGGCTCGGGGTACTTGAATAAAAGCTCTGTTAAAATAACAGGGCTTTTTTCATTTTTTTTATAGAATTATACCATAAATTCATTACATTTGCCCCTCGTTAAAAAATGGAAACTCAAGTAAGATTATTCAGCGGAAGCGCCTCAATACATTT
Organism: Sphingobacteriaceae bacterium; assembly: GCA_023251725.1. Classification (GTDB taxonomy): domain Bacteria; phylum Bacteroidota; class Bacteroidia; order B-17B0; family Aurantibacillaceae; genus JAHEYG01. The sequence goes on from JAHEYG010000038.1 coordinate 5,725, forward strand.
AGCCGAAAAAATTGCCAAAGCTTATGGGCAAGAATTGGGCAAAGTGCAGCACTATCGTTTTAGTGATGGAGAGATTCAGGCTTCTTACGAAGAAAGTATTCGCGGACAAAGTGTTTTTGTAATTCAATCGACCATGCCGCCGGCCGAAAATTTAATGGAGATGCTTTTAATGATTGACGCGGCAAAACGGGCTTCGGCAAAACAAATTATTGCCGTGCTTCCTTATTTTGGTTATGCCCGTCAGGATCGTAAAGATCAGCCTCGTGTTGCAATCGGTGCAAAATTAGTAGCCGATATGTTAGCGGTTGCGGGTGCTACAAGAGTAATGACAATGGATTTACATGCCGATCAGATTCAGGGATTTTTTAATGTGCCTGTTGATCATTTATATGCCAGCACAATTTTTCTTCCTTATATACAAGATCTTCATCTGCCTAATTTGACAATTGCTGCTCCGGATATGGGAGGAAGTAAACGCGCCAATGCTTACGCAAAACATTTAAAATGTGACATTGTAATTTGTTATAAGCAACGAACAAAAGCAAATGTGGTAGATCATATTACAGCAATTGGTGATATGGAAGGAAAAGATATTATTTTATTGGATGATATGGTAGATACCGGCGGAACACTTTGTAAAGCGGCCGATATGATGTTAGAGCGTGGTGCGAATAGTGTACGAGCAATTTGTACACACGCAATCCTTTCAGGAAAAGCTTATGAGAATATAGAAAAATCAAAAATAAAAGAACTGATTGTTACAGATACAATTCCGTTGAAACAAAAAAGTCAGAAAATAAAAGTTTTAAGCGTGGCTGATTTATTTGCGAAAGTAATCAGCAGCGTTCATAATTATGAATCTATTAGTTCTAATTTTTTAATTTAATCAGAATAAAATAAATAAAAACCGGTGAATAAAATCGCCACTAAAAAACAAAAAAAATGAAAACAGTAACATTGAGCGGTTCGTTACGTACGAACGTAGGAAAGACTGACGCTAATGCTTTAAGAGCAAAAGGCTGGGTACCATGTGTAATTTATGGTGGGAAAGAACAAATTCACTTTTCGGCCGACACAAGGGCATTTAAAAACGTAATTTATACACCGGACACTAATTTGGTGCATATTACTATTGGAGAAAAAAATTATAACGCTGTTGTGCAAGAAGCACAATTTCATAAAATAAATGATAAATTAATTCATGTTGATTTTTTGCAGGTGATTGACGGGAAACCGGTAACGGTTCAAATTCCGGTTAAAACTTTGGGAATTGCTGAAGGCGTTAAGGAGGGTGGAAAATTAAACGTGAAAATGCGTAAATTAAAAATAAGGGGCTTGATAAATAAATTTCCTGAAAGCATTGAATTAAATGTTGAAAAATTAACTATCGGAAAAACTATTTCGGTGGGAGATATTAAATTAGACGGCCTTACAATTTTACATCCTCAAAATATTTCAGTGGTAAGTTGTCAGGTTACAAGAGCGGTTGTTGAAGAAGTAGTGGCGCCTACAGTTACAACTGCAGTTGCCACTCCTGGAACTCCGGCTACCCCCGGAACTCCCGGCGCAACTGTAACACCAACCACACCGCCTCCTGCTAAAAAATAAATACATTATTAAAAAAACCGTCTCTTTAATTGAGACGGTTTTTTCTTTCTTTTTAAACTTAATCTCAATTTGTAAGTCAAACACATTAATGAAACAATTTGCATTCATAATTTTTAGTCTTATTTATTTAAATTATTTCGCACAGGAAGTGGATGCGAAAGCGAAAGCAATTCTCGACGATTTAAGTAAAGTTACAAAGACCCATAAAACCGTTACTGCCGATTTTAATATTATTACCTATAATAAAGACAAAAAACAAACCGAAAAGCCGCAAGCTTGTAAAGTGCAGGTTAAGGGTTCAAAATTTCGATTAGAAATTCCGGGAAATGTAATCGTGTGCGACGGAAAAACAATTTGGAACCATAATAAAGATGCCGCAGAAGTTACCATAAAAACTTTTGACGCTTCTAATGATGATCAGTTAAGTCCCACCAAAATATTTACCATTTACGAAACCGGGTATAAATATAAGTTTGATAAAGAAGAAAAAGTGGGCGCAATAATGTGCAATGTAGTTGATTTGTATCCCACTGTTAAACCCGAAAAGAAAAAATTTCACACCATTAAATTATATATCGATAAAATAAAAAAACAAGTTGTTTTACTTAAACAGTTAATGAAAGACGGGAGTACTCAGGTAATCGAAATAAAAACATTTAAATCTAATCTTGAAATTGCAGACGCCTCTTTTGTGTTTGATACCAAAAATTTTAAACCCGATCAGATTATTGATGAGCGTGATTAAAAATTTAAATTACCCTTTTATTTACCGATTTATTTGCCTCAAATTCAGAAACTGAGTGAACGCTTTGTAATACTGAGTTAGGGCTCATTGATAATTATCTAAATTAAGCGCTTAACCTATTATTATAATTACTTTTAAGTATTATAATCTTATGATTAAAAGACGTTTTATACCCATTTTATTTTTAATCACTTTTTTTGTTTTTACTAATTTAAAAAGTTTCGGACAGGGCGCACCTTTTTGCCCTTCCGTTAATGCGCAATTTGGTACAGGCCCTTCAACCACTATTTGCATGGGTAATTGTGCTACCATTGCTTCTAGTGTTGTTCCTGTAAATTTAACTACCACTTATTCTATTCAACCTATTCCTTACGCACCTTATTCATACACCACAGGAACTTCAATACTTGCCAATCAAGATGATATTTGGAGTTCTGTAACTAATTTGGGTTTTAATTTTTGTTATTTTGGAAATTCATATAATCAATGTATAATAGGTTCAAACGGTCAACTTTGTTTTGGTTTAGGATTAGCCGGCGGAAGCGACAATTGGGCAATTTCTGCAGCATTACCCAATACAATTGATATGCCTGGAAACACTATTTGTGCAGCCTTTAGAGATATTGACCCAACTTCCAGCGGAAATATTTATTTCACCACTTATGGAGTTGCCCCTTGTCGTAATCTTGTAATTTCTTGGAGCAACGTACCTATGTTTAGTAATCCCGGCTCATGTAGCGGAATTCCCAATTCAACTTTTCAATTAGTGTTAAATGAAACCACTAATTATATCGATGTTTATATTCAAAATAGTTCTGCTTGTCCGGGTTGGAATTCAGGTGCGGGAATTATTGGAATTCAAAACCTCGCCGGAACTGTTGGTTACTCTCCGGCCGGCCGTAATTTTCCTGCAGCATGGACTGCCACCAATGAAGCCTGGCGCTTTGTACCTACAGGGCCACAATCTTACACTGTAACATGGACTGGTCCAGCAGGAGTAGTTGGTACCGGTCTTTCTCAGGTTGTTTGTCCAATCGCCACAACAAATTATACTGCAACAATGAATGTTTCAGGTTGTGCAGGTGTTAACAGTTCTTATACTAGTGCAGTTACTGTTTCTGTTGTTCCCGGACCTACTTTAACTGTGAGTTCCGCCACTATTTGTCAAGCGGCCGCCGCTACATTATCAGTTTCAGGTGCAAATACTTATACATGGAACCCCGGAGGCGCAAATGCAACATCTGTTACGTTTGCTCCGGCAGCAACAACTATTTATACCGTATTGGGAAGTACCGGCGGGGCTTGTATTTCATTCGGTACGGGAACAATTACTGTAAACCCGTCTCCAATAGCTAATATTACGAGTAATAGTCCGGTTTGTGAAGGACAAGCAATTAATTTTACAGGAAATGGCGGAGTATCCTATTCCTGGAGCGGCATTGGTCTTGCTTCAACTGCCCAAAATCCAAGCATTCCAAATTCAACTTTATTAAATAATACTATTTATACTTTAACGGTTACAGATGCTAATGGTTGTACAAATACAAGTTCACAAGCAGTAATTGTTAATGCTTTGCCTTTTGTTAGTCCGGTTGGTTCAACAGTGTGTGCTAATCAAACCATAAATCTTTCTGCTGCCGGCGGTACAGTTTATTCTTGGTCGGGACCTCTAGGTTTTTCTTCGAGTCTTCAAAATCCTACTTTACCCAATGCTACTGTGCCTATGTCGGGATTATACATTCTTACTATTACCGATTTAAATGGGTGTACCAATACCGGTGGGACAAATGTTTTGGTAAGTGCCATTCCAACCCCATTAGCATTTAATAGTGGGGCCGCCTGTATTAATGACATAATAACTTTAAATGCAAGTGGCGGTTCACCTTATTCCTGGACAGGACCAAATGGTTTTATTGCCGTTATACAAAATCCAACGGTTGCAGCAACAATTGCAGGTGGAGGAAATTATACTGTAACAGTTGGTCCGGCAGGATGTTCTGCTAACGCAATAACTAATTTAACGGTTAATCCATTACCAACGGCAAGTATTATTTCTAGTCAAAATACAGGATGCGTTCCTTTATGTGTTACGTTTACATGCGCAGGCTCTGCTAATATTACAAGCTATAATTGGTTAACCGGAGATGGCGCACAATATAATGGCAGTACAATTAATAATTGTTACAAATCTTCAAGTACCTATACGATTAATACCACTGTTACAGATGTTAACGGATGTATAGGTTTTACAAATTATATTGTTGATGCCTATCCGATTCCTGTGGCTGATTTTAATTATGCCCCACTTCATCCGGTAGAAAATTTAGATGAAGTTACTTTTACCGACGCTTCTTATTCCGGAACAATTGCTTCTTGGAACTGGTATTTTACGAATACAGCACAATACCAATCTAATTTACAAAATCCTTCTTTTTTGTATAGTGATGCCGGAAGTTATGCCATTGCTTTAGTAGTTAAAAGTAACCATGGTTGTATTGATACTATGGTTAGAACTATTAATATTGGTGAAGATTTTGGTATTTCTATTCCAAATTCCTTTACACCAAATGGTGATGGCTTAAATGATATTTTCCAACCAAAGGGTTATGGTATTACCAAATATGAATTTGAAATTTACGATCGCTGGGGAGAAAAAATATTTATTACAAACGATTTTTCTAATGGATGGGATGGAAAACAAAGTGGAATAGTTGTTAGTAATGGCTCCTATGTTTATAGAATAAAACTTACTAATGTTTTTAGTCAATCGAAAGAGTACACCGGACATGTTACATTGTATAAGTAAACTCATTTTCTAAAAAATTTTATTTATTTCTTAAACAATGCAGTTTTTTTTGAAAGGTGAGTCAAGTTTGATGTCCTTTTATTGAGTGTTAGTATTTAATTTTTAATCTTCATTTTTATATCGGATTTTTCCTTACCTTAATACGTTGAAAACAAAGACTAGTTCATGATAAAATTTTATAGAATACTTTTTTCATTCCTCTTTTTTGTGAGTGTCTTTTCTGCGAATTGTCAGGTCCCATCTTGTCCGAGCCCTTATGTTTATATGGATGGTGGACCATTTATAAAATTTTATAATCCTGCTTTGCCTTTATCCGCTACCAATCCTTCAAACACAAATATTCCTACTTTTGGCAGTGGCCTGGCTCTTATGCCAAATATTAACGGTGGTTTACCTTCGCCTACTTTTTATAGCACTAGCGGTGGAAATTACTATTGGTATAATGGAACAAGTTGGGTAAATACCGGAAATGGAACCGGAAATGGCGCAGCAGTAAATATAGGTGGCTGTGGAAGCAGAATTTATAATTTAGTTGGAGGTACAGGTCAGGTTTATGTTTATACAGGAACGGGTCCGGGTACTTTACTTACAACAATTGCCGGTTTTAATGGTGGTGGTCCTTACGATATTGTTTGTGATTGTAATTGTAATTTCTACATGCTTAATACTACTACTCCCAATCAGGCCTTAACAATGTATAGTCCAACCGGCGCAGTAATATGTACCTATTCTTTAACAGGAATGCCGAACACAACTGCAGGCGGTGGTTTTGCTATTATCGGGAATACGATTTATGTTAAAAATAATTTAGCAAATGGATTTTTTATCGGAACCATGAGTGGTTCAATGATTACGTTTACACAGATGCCCGGTTTTACCGCCAGCCCTGGTGATTTTGCTTCCTGCCCCGTTTGTAATACTTTACCAGCCACAACCACCACATCAGGAACTTTGGGTTGTAACGTAAGTACTGTAAATGTTGTTGCCACCACAACAGTGGCCGGTGTAACTTATACTTGGACGGGTCCCGGTTTAGTTGGTCCGGTTAACGGATCTGTTGCAGTAGTAAACGCGCCCGGTGTTTATACCTGTGTTATTTCTGCGGGAGTTTGTCCTCCTACGCAGACCGTTGTAACCACTACCGTTACTTCCACAGGTGCCAATCTGATTATTACATTAACTCCAAACGGAACCATTACTTGTGCTAATCCAAATGTTCAAATAACTGCAAATCCCGGACCCGCCGGAATGACTTATACGTGGACGGGCCCCGGAATAATTGGGGCAAATAACGGTCAGGTCGTTACCGTAGGAACTGCCGGAATATATACAGCAGCTGTTTCTCAAACTTCAACAGGCTGTACAGGTACGCAAACCGTTATAATCGTTTCCAACACGGTTCCGCCTATTGTCACCTCCAATCCAACCAATACTACCATTTGTTCGGGTACAAATGTTGGATTAACAGCAGGTGGCGCGGTAACTTATACTTGGAATACAGGTCCCACAATAATAAATATTGCAGTAACTCCAATTATTAGTACTTCTTACACAGTTATTGGTTCAGCCACCAATGGTTGCACAAGTTCAGCAGTTTCCAGTATTTCTGTTATTGCGCTACCGGTTCCGGTAATAAACAGCAACAGTCCTGTTTGTATTGGAGGAATTTTAAATCTTACCGCAAGCGGTGGCACAACTTATAGCTGGACCGGACCAAATTTCTTTAATAGCCTTCTTCAAAATCCAAGTATTCCGCTTGTTCCTATAGCGGCGAGCGGAATTTATACTGTTATTGCAACTGTTGGTATTTGTACCGGCTCCACCACTTCTAATGTTGTAATTAATCCCTTACCAATACCAGTTGCATTAAGCAATGCACCCGTTTGCGAAGGGCAATCAATTAATTTTACAGGAAGCGGTGGTATTAGTTATAATTGGAGCGGACCATCTTTTAATTCCAATGCGCAGAATCCCGGAATACTTGTGGCGGGTTTACCAAATAATGGTCCCTTTGTTTTAACTGTAACCGATGTTAATGGATGTATTAATTCAACAACAATTATTGTGGTGGTAAATCCTTTACCTGTTGTGGGAATATCCGGTGCAACCGTTTGTGCAAATACTACAATTAATTTAAATGCTAATGGCGGAACAACTTATAATTGGTCAGGGCCTTCAGGTTTTTCTTCCAATGTTCAAAACCCTGTAATTGCTAATGCCAACCCGGTTATGGCAGGAGTATATAATGTAACTGTTACCAACGTTAATGGTTGTGTAAATTCAAATTTTACCAACGTAATTGTAAATCCGTTACCAACTCCAACTGCCGCTAATAGCGGACCGTTATGTTTAAATCAATTATTAAGTTTATCTGCTACCGGGGGCTTAAATTATTCGTGGAGCGGACCGGGAGGGTTTTTTGTTGCGGGACAAAGTCCTACTATAACTGCTAATTCACTTAACATGAGTGGAAATTACACTGTTACTGTAACCGATAATATTGGATGTTTGGGAACAGCGGTTACATTAATTACCATTAATCCATTACCAAATGTGGCTATTGTTACAGGAGTAAGTAAAGGATGTGTTCCTTTGTGTGTTACATTTACCTGTGCAACTTCTCCGGGTGCAACAGTTAACTGGTCGTTTGGCGACGGTGCTTCTGCCGGTGGCATTTCGTGTGGAAACTGTTTTAAAACGGCGTCTAATTATACTGTAACTTCAAATGTAACCGATTTAAATGGCTGTAATAATTCTAATACTTATCCTGTAAATGTTTATCCTATTCCTATTGCTGATTTTAATTTTGCACCGTTGCGCCCGATTGAAAATGTGGATGAAGTTATTTTCACTGATGCTTCTTATGCGGCCACAATTGTTTCCTGGAATTGGTATTTAACTAATAATGCAAATCATCAATCCACATTTCAAAATCCAAGCTTTACTTATCCTGAAGCCGGCACCTATCCTGTGGTTTTAGTGGTGAAAAGCGACAAAGGCTGTATGGATACTATTATCAAACTTATTATTATAGGAGAAGATTATGGGATTTATGTGCCTAATGCTTTTACGCCAAATGGAGACGGGCTTAATGATATTTTCCAGCCAAAAGGATTCGGCGTTACTAAATATGAATTTTCTGTATTTGATCGCTGGGGCGAAAAGATTTTCTTAACCAACTCATTTGATAAAGGATGGGACGGTACTATAAACGGCTTAAATGCGAAGGATGATGTTTATGCCTGGAGAATAAAACTTACCAATGTATTCGGTAAATCGCACGAATTAACCGGGCACGTTACCTTAATTAAATAAACGGTAATATTTTAAAACGGAAACCATCGTATCCGGACCGTTATAACCAAATTGCTTCTTCGCTTTTGTAAAAGCTTCTTTTTGGGAACTGCAATCTGTTTTATTACCTGAGCTGAATTCATAAATAATAAATTTTTCGATTTCTTTATCGGCCTGTTTTTGGTTTTGTTTAGCGATAATAATTTTATTATTGAAAGCAAACTCAGTAATTTCACTCAAACCGCAATCTGTTTCACCGTTATCGCTGATATTAAATTCTGAAACATTTTTTTCATCGTATAAGGAAGCTTTTTCTAAAATATCGGTGCAATGTAATGCGTATGGATACTTTAACGGCATTCTGTAATAATCCTGAAAGCCAAAATAAACATAAAACTCTTTTGGTGCTGACGCAGAATCGTTTTCGAAACTCTTTAATTTTACAAGTGTGGGATTATTGGGAATTGAATCCAGTAAATTATAATGATAATCGGTGTTTTGATTTTTTAAATTTTCGACAGATTTTTCGAATTGCTGTCCAATATTGGCACCAAACTCCGAAACTTTATTCATCACTTTTCTTACAAAGAAAAAAATTGAGCCTATTAAAATAGCTAGTGAAATAATGGCAACAATTAACCAATTCCATTTTTTCGGACTATTATCGGAAGCTTTTACCACAAATAAAATAAATCCTACAAGAAATAAACTTCCTGAAAAAATAATTGACATTACCAATAGAATTCCGTTTACAACCATAATTATAGCGGGATATTACCGTGTTTTTTCTTCGGCAGTTTATCTAATTTGTTTTCGAGCATTTTAAAGGCACGGATTAATTTTATTCTTGTTTCTTCAGGTTTAATAATCTCATCAATAAATCCGCGCTCAGCGGCACGATATGGATTGGCAAACATATTCATGTATTCGTTTTCTTTTTCTTTCCACTTAATGTCTTTATCCTTCGCAGTTGAAATTTCGTTCTTAAAAATAATTTCAGCCGCTCCCTTCGCTCCCATCACTGCAATTTCGGCGCTTGGCCAGGCATAATTCATATCAGCGCCAATGTGTTTACTATTCATTACATCGTAAGCACCTCCGTAAGCTTTACGCGTAATAACTGTGATGCGCGGAACAGTTGCTTCGCTAAACGCATATAATAATTTTGCACCATTGGTAATTATCGCATTCCACTCCTGATCGGTGCCCGGTAAAAAACCCGGAACGTCTTCAAAAACTAAAAGCGGAATATTAAAACAATCGCAAAAACGAACAAAGCGCGCCGCTTTAGTAGAAGAATTTATATCTAAAACTCCCGCTAAAACAGCCGGCTGATTCGCTACAATTCCAATACTTTTACCTGCTAAACGGGCAAATCCCACCACAATATTTTCGGCAAAATGTTTATGCACTTCACAAAAACTTTCTGTATCAATTACATTGGTAATTACATCCCTAATATCATAAGGCTGATTGGCATTTTCGGGAATCACCGAATTTAATTCCGGCCGCAACTCATTTCCCAAATCATAAGCAATACACGGCGCATCTTCCTCACAATTTTGCGGCATGTAACTTAATAACTGTTTAATATTATTAATCGCTTCAATTTCGTTAGCACAGGCAAAATGGGTAACACCGCTTTTTGAAGCATGCGTCATCGCTCCTCCTAATTCTTCACTGGTAACTTCTTCGTGCGTTACGGTTTTTACAACGTTGGGGCCGGTAACAAACATGTACGAAGTATTCTCCACCATTAAAATAAAATCAGTTATTGCAGGAGAATAAACTGCACCTCCCGCGCACGGACCCATAATTGCAGAAAGCTGTGGAATCACTCCGCTCGATCTTACATTCCTATAAAAAATATCGGCATAACCTCCCAATGAAACAACTCCTTCCTGAATTCGCGCGCCTCCGCTATCGTTCAAACCAATTAACGGCGCACCGTTTTGCATAGCGAGATCCATTATTTTACAAATTTTTTCGGCGTGTGTTTCAGAAAGTGAACCTCCGAACACAGTGAAATCTTGCGAAAAAATATAAACCAATCGTCCGTTAACCGTTCCGTATCCTGTAACAACACCATCTCCCAAATATTTTTCTTTCTCCAATCCAAAATCGTTGCTGCGGTGAGTCACCATCATTCCTATCTCCTCAAAACTGCCTTCGTCCATTAAAAAGTGTACTCTTTCGCGGGCCGTTAGTTTGCCTTTTTTATGTTGTGCGTCAATACGTTTTTGTCCGCCGCCCAAAAGCGCCTCCGCTTTTTTTTGTGCTAATAAATCCAGTTTAGAGTTCATTGGTTGTGATATTAATGAGCGATAAATTTACTATTAATGCGCCTCAAAAAAAAACCCGTTTTTTAAACCAATTTTTGATGTAAAAAATCATCAGATATTACAAACAATAGCTTCTTTTTTTACACTAAATCTTATTAACATTTGTTCGTAAAATTCACTCTAAAAAAACACCAAAAGCCCAGCTAAATTCAGTATATTTAAAGATTATAAAAAAATATTCAATTAACAGAAAAACAGAGGAGAATTATGGCAGAAGGCACCACCACCGACAAAGGAAATTACGGCGCAGATAACATTCAGGTTTTAGAAGGTTTAGAAGCAGTTAGAAAACGACCGGCCATGTACATTGGCGATACAGGTATTAAAGGATTTCATCATTTGGTTTATGAAGTTGTAGATAATTCAATCGACGAAGCATTAGCCGGGCATTGTAAATTAATCACCGTTTCTATCAATGAAGATAATTCTATTACTGTTAAAGATGATGGTCGTGGTATTCCCACTGATATTCATCCCAAGCAAGGCGTATCGGCTTTACAGGTGGTAATGACTGTTTTACATGCGGGCGGAAAATTTGATAAAGATACTTACAAGGTTTCAGGCGGTTTGCACGGCGTGGGTGTATCTTGTGTAAATGCACTTTCTTCATTGCTAAAAGCCGAAATTCATCGCGACGGTAAGATTTTTGTACAGGAATACAGCGAGGGTAAACCCTTGTACGATGTTAAAACTTTAGGTGCTACAACCGATAGAGGGACAATTATAAGCTTTAAACCCGATTTGAGCATTTTTACCGTTAGCGAGTATAATTACAGCACTATCGCCAATCGTATGCGCGAATTGGGCTATTTAAACAAGGGTATAACTATTGTTTTGGAGGATAAACGTCAATTGGATGAGAATGGCCTCCCTTTTACCGAAACTTTCCTTTCTACCGGCGGCTTAAGCGAATTTGTAAATTATATTGATGACGGTAAAGAAAAACTCATTGAAGAAGTGATTCATATCGAAGGGGAAAAACAGGGCATTCCGGTAGAAGTGGCCATGGTGTATAATAATTCTTACAGCGAAACCATTCAGAGTTATGTAAATAATATTAATACACACGAGGGCGGTACTCATCTTGCAGGATTCAGAAGAGGTTTAACGCGCACATTAAAAAGTTACGCCGAAAAAAACGGATTATTTGCGAAATTAAAAATTGAAATCAGCGGCGACGATTTTCGTGAAGGATTAACGGCGGTTGTTTCGGTAAAAGTGCAGGAGCCGCAATTTGAGGGCCAAACCAAAACTAAGTTAGGAAATAATGAAGTAATGGGCGCAGTGGATATGGCCATTAGCGAAGCACTTCAAAATTATTTAGAAGAACATCCGAAACAAGCGCGCATGATTGTCGACAAAGTCGTTTTGGCTGCTACTGCTCGTCACGCTGCACGTAAAGCACGCGAATTGGTACAACGTAAAAATGTTATGACCGGTTCCGGTTTACCCGGAAAATTAGCCGATTGTGCCAGTGGCGATCCCTTAGCTTGCGAATTATTTTTAGTGGAGGGGGATTCGGCCGGCGGAACTGCAAAACAAGGAAGAAATCGCGAATTTCAGGCGATATTACCTTTGCGGGGAAAAATATTAAATGTAGAGAAAGCCTTAGAGTACAGAATTTACGATAACGAAGAAATAAAAAATATTTTTACCGCGCTAGGCGTTTTCAGAGGAACTAAAGAAGATGACCGCGCTTTAAACATTGATAAATTACGTTATCACAAAATAATTATCATGTGTGATGCCGATGTAGACGGTTCGCACATTACCACATTAATTTTAACTTTTTTCTTTCGCCACATGCGCGAATTAATTGAACGCGGTCATATTTATATTGCAACCCCGCCGCTTTATTTAGTAAAAAAAGGAAAAGAGCAACGCTATTGCTGGAACGAAACACAGCGCGACCTTGCCGTAAAAGAAATTGGCGGCGAAAAAACCGAAAGCGTAAATGTGCAGCGTTATAAAGGTTTGGGAGAAATGAACGCAGAACAATTATGGGAAACAACTTTAAATCCCGAGAGCAGAACCTTGCGTTTGGTAACAATAGATAATGCCGGTGAAGCCGATCGTATTTTTTCGATGCTAATGGGCGATGAAGTGCCGCCGAGAAGAGATTTCATTGAGAAAAATTCGAAATACGCAAAAATTGATGCTTAAAAAATGAAGGTCGACAAAATAGTCGGCCTTTTTTATTAAATTGTTCAATGTTTTTTTTAATCCCTTTTTCAGCTAAAAAGATCCTCAGCCACTTTGCGACGCTTTTGCTTTTATTTTTTTTAACGTTCCCACTTTCTTCTTACGCTAAAAAAAATAACAAAGCCGATTCTTTAATCAGGGTTATTGAATCAAATGTACCCGACAGCATAAAACTGAATGCTATTGATAAATTGTGCGTTTTATTGGTAGGTAATAATCCCGAAAAACTTTTTAAGTACGCACAACAAGGTTTAAAACTAGCGGTACAATTCAACAACCGAAAAAAAACCGCCTCCATTTATGCCAGCATTGGTATTTGTTTTAAAAATCAAGGACAATTAGATACTGCCGAACAGTGCCAGTTTTTAGCCAGAACTATTTTTAAAGAAATTAAAGATTCAAAAGGCGTTTCGCGAACGTTAAATAATTTAGGAATTATTGAAAAACAACGTTCACATTATTCGAAAGCCCTCGAATATTATTTCGAATCACTGGGCCTCTTAAACAAAGAAAAAAACAAAGTAGATTATGCGCAAACTTATTCAAATATAGGTATTGTGTTTAAGCACCTCAGTAATTATCCTAAAGCAGAAGAGTACATGAATCTTGCCCTTCAAACTTATACAGAACTTAGAGATACCGCAAAAATGGGAGCTATTTTAACGAATCTGGGGAGCCTATACAGAAACTTAAATAAAAACAAAGAAGCAAGGCTTACATTATTAATGGCTCTCGACTACAATTTAAAAGCGAATGGTGATTTACAAAATCTAAGCACACTGTATTCTAATTTAGGTGGTTTGTTTATGTCGGAGAACGATTTTCAGAAAGGAATATTTTATTACGACAAAGCACTCGAAATTGGTTTGAAACAAAATAATAAAGGCCTTATAGGTATTTGTTACGATAACAAAGCAAAAGGTTACATAAAATTAAAACAACCTTTAAAGGCTAAAGAATTTTTGGATAAAAGTTATGAGGCACTTAAAGATCTTGATGAACCACGAATATTGCTCGATTATTATTCAGACTACGCCGATTACTATGTATTGATATCAGATTTTAAATCGGCTTATAAATTTATAACCAAATTAAAATTATTGAACGATTCTATTTTTTCATCCGATTTAACTTCCCAACTCACCAAAATGGAAAAGGAATTACAAAACGAGAAAAAACAAAAAGAAATTGAGTTACTAAAGAAAAATGAGGTTATCCAAAAGAGTGAATTGAACCGTCAGAAAATAATTACCTATGGTTTAAGTGTATTTATTTTAATCATTATTGCGCTTTCGGTTTTCATTTATAAAAATCTGCACGAAAAAAAGAGAGCCAATCAATTGCTTGAGCAAAAAAACAATGAAATTCATACAAAAAATATTGTGATTGAAGAAAAGAACAAAGATATCATTGACAGCATTAAATATGCCCGACGATTACAAAAAACAATTCTTGCCCCTCTCAAAATAATAAACGGTTTAATTCCCGAAGCGTTTATATTTTTTAAACCAAAAGATATTGTTAGTGGTGATTTTTATTGGATAGAGAAAACAGAGAGAGGAATTTTATTTGCAGTTATTGATTGCACCGGTCATGGAGTACCCGGGGCCATGATGAGTATTGTAGGAAACAATTTATTAAATAAGATTGTAAAAGAGCGCAACATTCACCATCCAAAAGAAATTTTAAATGAATTGGTAAACGAATTATTTCTTGCCTTAAGGCAGGATGCCGAAGAAATAAAAGCCAACGACGGAATGGATATTACCATTTGTCATTTTTTTCCGGATACACTTGAATTAATTTACGCGGGTGCTTTTAATCCCCTTATTATTGTGCGCAATCAAGAGCTGGTTGAATTAAAAACCGATAAGTTCAGCATCGGCAAATATGCCTATGATTATAAATTTAATTATGCCGAAAAAAGTTTCCGGCTTCAAAAAAATGACATGATTTACCTGAGTACCGATGGTTATGCCGACCAGTTCGGTGGCGAAAAAGGAAAAAAACTAATGCGAAAAAACTTTTATACCGTTTTACTGGAAATCTCAAACTTAACAAAAGAAGAACAGGCCATAAGGCTCGGCGAACATTTTTCGGAATGGAAAGGAGAATACGAACAAGTGGATGATATTACCGTATTTGGTTTTAGAGTATAATTTACCCTCTTATTTTATCCAGCAATTCGTTCAACGTTTTTATTTCTGCAACACTTAGTTCCTTAAAAATATTTTTAAATTCATCATCAATATAATCTAACGATTTTAAAAGTTCCAATCCTTTATCGGTAATTAAAAGATCAACGTTACGCCTGTCATCAGAACATTCGTGTCTTTGCAAAAAGCCTTTTGTTTTTAATTTATCCACTATGCGCGAGGCATCGCTCACCCTATCGAGCATGCGTTCTTTTATTAATTTTAAATTGCAAGGTTTGGGATGTTGTCCTCTTAAAATACGCAGCACATTAAATTGCTGTGGCGTAATATCTATATTTTTAAAGTTCTCGTGATTCTTGTAGCTAATCCAATTATAGGTGTAACCCAAATTAATGGCTAATTTTTGCCAATCGTGTTTAAATTTTTTTTGTAATATTTCGTCTTCGAGTTTCACTTTGTAAAATTATAAAAAAACCTTTCCGAATTCCTAAAAATTAATTGTAATAATTTTGAACTTAAATAATTACTTCTTTAAATGTACTTCCTTGCAATTCAGTTAAATAAAATTTATCAATTCTTATCCGTTTTAGTGAGGTAACTCTGTTTCCTAATTTTTTACACATTCGTTTTATTTGCTTGTTCTTACCTTCCGTTAAAATTATTGCGCATTTTTTTTCACTCATTTTTTTAATTTCACAAGGTTTTGTTTTATAAAAACCAATGTCCACTCCTTCGCTCATTTTTTCCAAAAAATGTTCGTCCATTATTTTCTCCACTTCCACTTCATATTCTTTTTCTTTATTGCTACAAGAATTCGAAATTCCATTGACCCATTTCCCGTCATTCGAAATCAATAATAATCCTTCCGAATATTTATCCAATCTTCCCGCCACAAAAAAGGAATCCCCGAAAGGGAAAACCGAACTTAAATTATTTTTTACTTTTTTATTAAACGTCGATTCAATTCCTGCAGGTTTGTTTAATGCATAATACTCAAATTTTATTTTTTGCTTTAAAATTTTTTCTCCCAGCTTAATTTCATCTTCGTCGCCAATAATTATATTTTCCGAAATAATTTTTCCGCCCATTTTTAATTTCCCAGAACCAATTAATTCATCCGCCTTTTTATTAGCGTAGTTTAATTCATGTACAAGGTAATATTTAAGCCTTAAGCGGAAACTCATTATCGGCTAAATTACCTAACTTTGTTCAGTATATGGAGCCCATTATTCAATTCACCGATATTTCTAAAATTTACAAAATTGGTACCGAAACTATTTACGCCCTGCAAAGCATCACACTCAACATCGCTAAAAACGAATACGTTGCTTTAATGGGTCCGTCGGGCAGCGGTAAATCTACCCTCATGAATATTTTAGGATGTTTGGATACACCCAGTGGCGGCGATTATATTTTAAATAAATTATCAGTAGCAAAAATGACCGATAACCAATTGGCAGAAGTGCGCAATAAAGAAATTGGTTTCGTGTTTCAAACTTTTAATTTATTAGCACGCTCAACCACGCTCGATAACGTTGCGCTTCCATTGGTGTACGCCGGCATTTCAAAAGCCGAACGCGAACAACGCGCCAAAGAAGTTTTAGAACAAGTGGGTTTAGGTAATAGAATGAATCATAAACCTAACGAGCTTTCGGGCGGACAAAGACAACGTGTAGCCATTGCGCGCGCGCTGGTAAACCGACCCGCCATTATTTTAGCCGACGAACCCACCGGTAATTTAGATAGTAAAACGTCGGTAGAAATTATGGGTTTACTCGAAGAAATTCATAAAAAAGGAAATACAATTGTTGTAGTTACGCACGAAGAAGATATTGCCCTTCACGCCCACCGTATTGTTCGACTTAAAGACGGTTTAGTTGAGAGCGATAAAGCCAACGCTTCAATTACAACTTATAAATCAAGAATGGAATCTTTCAATTAACATTTTTTTTCGTTGCCGTTTTTACAAAATTCTCATTATAACATCACCTTCTTCATTAATTATTTTTAACTTCGCCTATCGAAAGGGGCCTTCTTATATTTTTTATTTTACTGCTGAGTTTTAAAATTAATTTAGCGCAGCGTGTAGGAGATACCTGTATGAATGTTCCTTTGGTGTCAATTCATTTAAGTGGTCAGCTCCCTTACGGGGATTTAAAAAATCGGTTTGGATTTAATTTGTCGGTAGGAGGTAATTTTTTATTTAAGTTTCGTAATAAATGGATTGTAGGGGCCGAAGGCAGTTATTTTTTTGGAGATAATGTGAATGAAGATGTATTGGCACAAATGAAAAACTCGGATGGTTTTGTTATAGATAACGATGGCTTTCCGGCCGATTTGCGGGTAACAGAAAGAGGCTTTAATGTGTATTTAGTTGCCGGAAGAGTTTTTACAAAACTTGGTCATAATCCCAACTCAGGATTAACCACCAATTTTGGTTTCGGTTATTTAGAGCACAAAATTAATTTGTACGATGCCAATCAAAAAGTAGCAGCCATTAAAGGCGATTTACAAAAAGGATACGATCGCTTAAGCGGAGGTTTTTCGATGCACCAGTTTATTGGTTACTTATTTTTAAGTAATAACCGACTCATTAATTTTATTGCCGGTTTCGAATTTTATGAAGCATTTACTAAAAGTTACAGAGGGTTTAATTACGACACCGCTTTGCCCGATACAAAAGACCGAATGGATTTTTTAATTGGCTTTAGAATTGGCTGGGTTCTTCCGCTTTATAAAAAAGGACCAAAAGAATTCTACTACTACTAAAATGTTTTTTTATAATTCCGTTATATTTTTTTATTCTTTTGCTGTTCGCATTACCTCTTTATTTAATCCTAAAGCGCGACTCTGGATTACCGGAAGGAAAAACTGGCGATCGAAACTTAATTCCCAATTAAAAAAAATTGAATCTTCACCTAAAATCTGGATTCATTGCGCTTCGTTAGGTGAGTTTGAGCAAGGCCGACCAGTAATCGAGGCCCTTAAAAAAAAGTATCCCACCTATAAAATTATTCTTAGTTTTTTTTCTCCGTCAGGTTACGAGCAGCAAAAAAATTACGAATTAGCAGACGTGGTTACCTATCTTCCTTCCGACACAAAACAAAATGCGCTCGATTTTATCAACTGCTTCAACCCGAAGGCCGTTATATTTATAAAATATGAATTTTGGCTCAATTATTTATTTCAATTACAATTAAAAAATATTCCTGTTTATTTAATTTCCGCTATAATTAAATCGCATCAGCCTTTTTTTAAATGGTACGGTAAAAATTTCACAAAAGCATTACACACTTTTAAAAAAGTACTGGTTCAGGATGAAGATTCTTTAAAATTGCTTCAAACGTTACAAATTAATACCGGCGTTATTTGCGGCGATACCAGAATGGACAGGGTTTTATCAATTTCTCAAAAATCATTTGAGTTACCCGAAATAAAAAAGTTTTGCGCAAATAATTTTGTTATTGTGGCCGGAAGCACCTGGCCAAAAGATGAAATTATTTTATTAAATATGTTTTCTAAATTAAAATCTCATTATCCAACTATTAAATTAATTATTGCTCCTCACGAAATTGATGAAAAAAATATTGTTGACATGCAGCAAAAAATTAGCCAGCAAAATAATTCTTGTACCCTTTATACAAAGCATACTAAAATGCAATCTCCAAACGAAAAAGATATTTTAATTTTAAATACAGTGGGCATTCTCTCTTCGGTATATAAATTTGGCAAAATAGCTTATGTTGGAGGCGGTTTTGGCAAAGGAATACATAATGTTTTAGAACCCGCCGTTTTTGGCTTGCCGGTTATTTTTGGTCCAAATCATAAAAAATTTATTGAACCTCACCATTTATTGGCATTGGGAGGGGCCACCGAAATTGCCGATGAAGAGTCTCTTTTAAAAACAATTGAAAATTATTTCGAAAATACTGAAATTCTGCAAAAAGCCTCAAAAGCCTGCCTAAATTATGTAAACCTAAATAAAGGCGCTACGGTAAAAATTATTGAACAGCTTCAAATTGACTAATTTGTTGATACGTAGTTAATTAATTTACCCGTTTAGAGGAATCTAAATTTGATTAATTCACTTAATTTTATTTACTTGCATTGTTTTTTAATAACCAACTAAGTGATTTTATCGATGAATTTTAGAAAGTATATGTTTAATCCGAAATTTTTAGCCATTGGCTTCGTTGTTTTGGTTTTAGCTTCATGCAATGGAGATAAACCTAAGGAAGATGAAAATAACAATGATTCAATTGTTGATACAGATACTTCTAAAACAGCGGTATTAAATGTTGGCGGCGAATTGTTCAGCGTCCCTTCTCCTATTCAAACAGCAATGCTCATTCAAAAATCGGGTGTAGTTTATGATAAAAGCATTCTAAATTTAGCTAAAAACGCAAATACTTATTCTAAAGATTACGAAAGAGCTTTAAACCTTGGTATTTATGGTGCCGATTTAGGTTACGTTAGCATGTACAATCAAACTCAGGATGCTATTGGATATTTAGCAGCTGTAAAACAGTTAGCCGATAAGTTGGGCGTTTCTGCCGCGTTCGATACTCAAACCATGAAACGCATTGAGGCCAATATTTCAAACAAAGATAGTATGTTGGTTTTAGTTGGAATTGCTTACCGAGCCAGTGATGCTTATCTTAAAAATAATAAACGCAATGAAGTGAGCAGTTTAATTTTATGCGGAGGTTGGATTGAAAGTATGCATTTTTCGGTAACCGGATATCAGCAAAAAGCATCCGACGAAATTAAGTACCGAATTGCTGAGCAAAAACAAGCCTTGGGGAGTATTATGAAAATTTTGAACTCTTTAAATATGCCTGAAACTACCGAACTGGCTAAACAATTATTTCAGTTAGAAAAAGTATATGATGGCATTACTTTCAAGTACACTTTTGTAGAGCCAACCACCGATTCAATTAAGAAGATGACTTACATTAATAGTGATAATGAAGTAATTGTTTCTAAAGAGCAAATTGATGCGATAACCATTATTATTAATCAAATAAGAAATAAAATTACTAACGTGCCATCTTAATATTTTAATGTTTATGAAGAAATTATCGCTCACTATTTTAGCCTTTACTTTTGCCTTTGGTGTTTCCAACAAAGCCAAATCACAATGCGATACCATTGCAAATTTATGTGCTAAACATATTATTTCTACTTTTATTTCAGATGGACAACAATACCGCGCGCTTTTACTTAACTCAGACGAAACAGCCGAATTCCGTACCACATTTTTTGGAGAAACAATATACCGGCTTGCTGCTTGCAGCGGAACAACCGATGGCAATTTAGTATTTAATATTTATGATCAGGACCGACATTTATTATTTAGTAATCGCAGTTACAAAAATGCGCCTTATTGGGATTTTAAAGTTAAGAAAACATTAGATTGTATTATTGAAGCTTCTATTGATGTTAACCGCAATCAAGGTTCAGGTTGCGCGGTAGTATTAATTGGCTTCAAACAAAAATAATTATCCGATGCAAAAATAAAAAAAGGATAAAGAAAAAAGCTTTATCCTTTTTTCATTAAAAAAAACAATGCTTAGGAAATTACATATTTTAGTTCTTTTATTTACTTTAGGATTTTGCAGTGCACAACCTTGCAAAAATTTACTTTTTTTAGGCGACAGCGTTATTAAGCCCAACGAAAATGTAAAAATTTGGGCCAATGTTCTTAATTGCCCTCTAAAAAACGGAGGAAATATTCAGTTCATAAGTCAGAACCGAAAGTTTTATTTAAAACTAGCGCTTAATGATAAGTTTGGTTTTGAGGACTTAGGTTCCATTGAATTAAAATCGGGCACTAAAAGTTTTTTTGTGAAATCTGTTAAACTTTATGATGCTAAAAAGCCTCAGCCTTTTTTTGTAATTGAAATATTAATTAATTATGTAGCTACTTTAAAAGACAATGGCTTAACCTCTGTAGTGTTTAATAATTTTGAATCGAAATTAAGTAACCAGGACAGCGATAACATTGAAAAAACAGCAAATTGTTTTTACAGTGAACACAGTAAAAAAAAGTAGTAGCCTCTCAATAATAAAAAACTATGAGTGAAAGAATTTTAAGGGCCTTAATGCAAATGTTTGCCATAATCGCCAAAGTAGATGGTGTTAATAATTCGGGGCGCGCCATTGTACAATCTTTCTTAAAGCAACAACTAAGTTCCGAGCAAGTAGATACCTATCTTCATATTTTTGATGAATATTTGGAAGCTCACCACCAGGTTTCAAAAAAGAAAGACGGCTCCGCCAAACGCACTTCGTTAAATTCGGTTAAAGTTTTAAAAATTTGCACCCAGGTTAATCAAGAACTCGAACAACCTCAAAAAGTAATTGTGCTCATTCGTTTGCTCGAATTTATTTATTCCTCCAACGAAATATCTGAACAAGAACACGAGTTTGTTCTTACAGTATCCGACACCTTTAATATTTCAATGGAAGAATTTAATCAGTTAAAATCTTTTGTTGAAGATAAAAGTGAAGTTATTCCTAACGCAGCAAACATTCTTATTATAAACAATAAAGAAGATGGTTATAATAATTTAAGTAAACATATTTATTGTGAAACTCTTCCGGATGATGTACGGGTTATTCAAATAGGAAGCGTAGGGATGTACGCCTTGCGTATTTATGGAAAAATAGAGCTGCAATTAAACGGACAAGGAATTTCAAAAGAGCGCGTTCATATTTTAACACCCGGATCTTCTTTGCGAAGTTCAAAAGTAAATCCGATTTATTATAGCGATATTATTGGTCGCTTTTTAGCGGATAACAGTAAAGCTAAAATTTCGTTCGAAGCTAAAAATATTGAATACAAATTTAAAGGCGGTAAACTTGGTTTACGCAACATAAACATTCGTGAGGAGAGTGGAAAATTAATTGGCATTATGGGTGGATCCGGTGCCGGTAAATCTACTTTACTAAATGTATTAAATGGTGTAGAAGTTCCGAGTGGCGGCGAAGTTTTAATTAATGGAAAAAATATTCACATTGATAAAGCATCGGTAGCCGGTGTAATTGGACACGTTACACAAGACGATTTATTAATTGAAGAGTTAACTGTGTATCAAAATTTATTTTACAATGCTAAATTGTGTTTTGGTAATTTAACAGATGAGGAGATTGCAAAAAAATGTCATTCGTTATTAGCCGATTTGGGCTTAACAGAAACGCGCGATTTAAAAGTGGGTTCTCCTTTAGAAAAAACAATTTCAGGAGGTCAACGCAAACGATTAAATATTGGATTAGAATTAATTCGCGAACCATCGGTACTATATGTCGATGAACCAACCTCTGGTTTATCATCACGCGATTCTGAAAATATTATGGACCTTTTAAAAGAATTAGCTTTAAAAGGAAAATTAATTTACGTTGTAATTCATCAGCCCTCCTCAGATATTTTCAAAATGTTTGATAAGTTGATGATTTTAGATGTTGGAGGTTATCCGATTTATTACGGAAATCCTGTGGATGCTGTTTCGTATTTTAAACGATTGGTAAATCACGTTAATGCCGAAGAAAGCGAGTGTTGGAATTGCGGTAACGTAAATCCCGAATTAATTTTTAATATTATTGAAAGTAAAGTATTAGATGAATACGGTAATCTTACATTTAATCGGAAAACCAGTCCCGCCGAATGGAATAAAAATTACAAAGAATTAATTGAAAGCGGCATTGCCGAAATAAAACAGCAAGATGAAATTCCGGAAGCCATATTTAAAATTCCTGGTAAGTTTAAACAGTTCAGCGTGTTTATGAAACGTGATGTGTTGAGTAAATTAACTAATACTCAATACCTGATGATTAATTTTTTTGAAGCCCCTTTTTTAGCATTGATTTTGGCTTTTTTAGTTCGTTATTATAATACCGATGTGGATACTACAAAAGGCTACATTTATGGTAAGAACGAGAATCTAATTGCGTACATGTTTATGGCAGTTGTGGTAGCTTTATTTGTGGGATTAACAGTAAGCGCCGAAGAAATTATTCGTGACCGGAAAATTCGTAAACGTGAAACATTTTTAAATTTAAGTAAAGGAAGTTATTTATGGAGCAAAGTAATTATCATGTTTGTTTTATCAGCTATACAAACAATTACTTTTGTTTTGGTTGGAAATATGATTTTAGGAATTCAAGGAATGTATTTTGATTATTGGATGATTTTATTTTCTGCTTCGTGTTTTGCCAATATGTTAGGATTAAATATTTCTTCGGCCTTTAACAGCGCGGTAACTATTTATATTTTAATTCCCTTTTTAATTATTCCACAATTATTACTAGCAGGTGTTGTTGTGAAGTTTGATAAATTAAACCCAATTGTAGCTGAACAAGGTCGCGTTCCTGTAGTCGGAGAAATGATGGCCAGCAGATGGGCCTTTGAAGCTTTAGCGGTTAACCAGTTTAAAAGTAATGAATATGAACGTAATTTGTATAAGTTCGACAGAACTATTAGTATGGCTTCTTACAAAAAGAATTACTGGAAGCAAAAATTAGAAAACAAACTCGGAAAAATTAAAAACGAATTAAAAGAAGGAACAAGTATCGATTCGGATATTAAATTA
>JAHEYG010000112.1 GCA_023251725.1 Sphingobacteriaceae bacterium
CAACAAAACTTTGTGTAAACACTAAATATAATCTTATTGAATCTAACACGGCATCATCGCCAAAAGAAATATTGGAAACATTGTTAGGCATAGAAAAATTGGTAAAAATGCCTGCATCAGTTCGTCCGAAAATTGGATCCTGGTTTGAACCCAAATATTTAAACCGGTCGTTATAAGTTCTCGACGAATCGTACCTTATGGTATAGCCATAAATGCTGGCAGTATCCGAAAAAGTTCCGTTTACCGCATCGCCATCTGGCTGCGCACCTGTGCTTAAAGGATTATCCACTTTCTTGCACGAAAAAAGAAATACAAACGAAACTAAAAAGGTGATATATAATTTTATTTTGTTCAAGGTATTTTATTAAATAATTAAGCGAATCAAAAGTAACAAAAGAATGGGTTTGCGACAATAAAATCCGCGGGGGGATTGTAACACGGTTTTGTTTAAAACAAAAAACAGTCCTCCTGACAAAATTGCGGGGAGGACTGTTTTTTCAAAAATTTAATTAAACATTTACTTCTTCAAGTACCACATCGTAAAAATCGTTACATGCATCCATGTATTCGGTTTCGTTTTTAAAACCTAAAAACGGTTTACCCGATTTTTTAATGAATTTTTCGAGTTCCGGGTTAATTTTTTCGCTTCCCTGAATAATACCATCGGCAAACTCAAGAGACTGCTTCATCATATTGATATAATTGGCTTCTTCCGAAATGTGTTTTAAATCTTTTTTTGCAAAACCATCAACGGCCAATTTTTCAAGTATTTTTTTATTTAGAGCTTTTGGGAACTCGTCTTCGTATACGGAAATAACCAATTTTGAATCGGCAAATAAAGGATCTTCAGAATAATACTTTTTAATATAAAGAGCCATTAATCCGGTGAACCAGCCGTGGCAATGAATTACATCAGGTGCCCAGCCTAATTTTTTTACTGTTTCAACAACGCCTCTTACAAAAAATATGGCGCGCTCGTCGTTATCATCAAAATATTTACCGGAGGCTTTATCGTTAAGAATAGCTTTACGCTGAAAAAATTCTTCGTTATCAATAAAATAAACCTGCATGCGTGCACTTGGTATTGAAGCTACTTTAATAATTAATGGGTGATCAACATCATTAATTACCAAATTCATTCCCGAAAGACGAATAACTTCATGCAATTGGTGACGACGCTCGTTAATGCAGCCGTACTTAGGCATAAAAGTTCTTATTTCTTTTCCTCTTTCTTGTATTCCTTGGGGTAATTTTCTTGAAATTTTGCCTACAAAGGTTTCATCTAAATAGGGGGTAATTTCCTGCGACACAAATAGAACTCTTGCCTTTTTCATATATTTATTGGATTAATTACTAAGGGGGTTTTTTATGATATACAAAAGTAATAAAAAAAAATCCAAATTTCAAAGTAAATTGTAGCTTTAAAGCCATTTAAATGCAAATAATCGATACAAAAGCCCAATTAGAAGCAATTTTGGGAAAATATAAAAAAGACGGGAAGAGTTTAGGCTTCGTTCCTACCATGGGGGCGCTTCATGCAGGGCATATTTCTCTTATTAATTCTTCAAAAAAAACGACTGATATTACTATTTGCAGCATTTTTGTTAATCCCACCCAATTTAATGATAAGAATGATTTAGACCTATATCCTCGCATGCCTGAAAAGGATGCTGAAATGCTGAAAAATACGGGATGCGATGTTTTATTTATGCCTTTGGTAGATGAGATTTACATTGGTGAAAATGGATTTGAGGGATTTGAGGGACAAAAGAGATTTAAAGGGGCTGAGGCTTTTCATTTTGAGGGGCTCGATAAAGTTCTTGAAGGAAAACACAGGCCGGGTCATTTTAATGGGGTTGCTCAGGTGGTAAGTATTTTGCTGGATATTGTGAAACCTAATAAGGCCTTTTTTGGTGAGAAAGATTTTCAGCAATTACTGATTATCAAAGAACTAAGGAGGCAGCTTAAACTAAACATTGAAATAGTTGGATGCCCCACTTTAAGAGAAAAAGACGAATTGGCTATGAGTTCGCGAAATATGCTTCTTAGTAGTGAAGAAAGGGAGGCGGCTTCTTTACTTCCAAAATTAATGGCCGAGGCAAAAACTTTGAAAGAAAAAGGTAAAAGCGTGAATGAAATTTCGGGCTATTTTAAAGACCGATTAAAAAATAATACTCTCTATAAATTAGACTATTTTGCCATTTGCGATTCCGAAAATCTTACAGAACTTACTGCCTTTGATAAAAACATTAAATCGATTGCCTTGGTGGCGTGTTTTGTGGGAAAAATAAGACTGATTGACAATATATTTTTGGATTGATTTTCACTTTTGCGTATTAATTCTTAATTTTTAATTCTTAATTAATTGTACCCAACCCTTTTGATTTAGCCTGCGTAAGGGTGTTATATGATATCATGAATATTCAGCCCCAACTGATAAGTAATTGTATAAAGCGTGAACGCAAGGCTGAGTATGAAATGTATAAAATAACCTTTAGCTATTTAATGAGTATTTGCATAAGATATACCCGCAACGAAGACACCGCCAAAGAAATTTTGAATATTGGTTTTTTGAAAATCTTGACGAATCTAGAAAAATTCAGAGCGGAAGTGCCTTTTAAGGCCTGGATTAGAAAAATTATGGTGAATACTTTGATTGATGAATTCAGAAAACAAAAAAAATTGCATAGTAACATCGAATTTGTTGAAGATTATTTAGAAACGGGTAATTTTTCGGAAGCTAATTCGGCCATTCAAAATTTAAACGCTCAACAGATTCGCTTATTTATTTCTCAATTGCCGCCTGCCAGTAAGCAGGTTTTTAATTTATATGCCATTGACGGGTACACGCATAAAGAAATTGGAGAATTATTGGAAATAAGCGAAGGCACTTCTAAGTGGCATTTAAATTCGGCACGCGAAAAATTAAAAGAAATGATTGAGAAAACAGCTTTACGGGCGAAAAGTGCGTAATGAATTAAAAATTAATAATGAAGAATTAAAAATTGAAACAAAAAATAACCTTATAACTGATAACCTTATAACGAATAACAGATAACAGATAACCTTAATGAACGAATTTAAAAAATTTGACGAATCAATAAAGCAAAAGCTGGAAGAGCAGGAATTTCCTTTTGACGAAAGCAATTGGGAAAAAGCTTCTTCCATGATTGATGATGATCGCCAATCGAAAACGCGTTTGGGATGGATTATTTTATGTTCGGTGCTTTTTGTGGGAACTGCTGTTTTATTGTTTAATTATTTTGGCGGCGAAGAAAAAGTTGCGGAGAAAGAATTAATTTCTGAAAAATCTTCGGCTAAACAAGAAAATTTAATTAATGAAAAAGAAAATATTGCCTCGACTGGCTCGGCAACCGAAATCTCAAAGGGCTCGTCAGCAGAAATCTCAAATGGTCCGGCAATAGGTTTGAAAGGAAATGAAAACGAAACTGCAATTAAGAAAGATGCCTCGACGGGCTCGGCAACCGAAATCGCGATGGGCCCGGCAACCGTTTCTGAAAAAAATACTGCCTATAATAATAAATCGAAAAAAGAAAACAATTCTATTACTAAAAAGGAAACTAATACAGCAGTGAAATCAGAAATTAAATCTATTACTCCCTCTACAGGCTTGGCCACCAACTCTGAAAATAAGAATGTTTCAATAAGTAAAAAAAATAAAATTGCTTTAAAAAGCGAAAGTGAAAGAGCTTCTAAAAAAGGAAAAGTATTGGGACAAATAAATAAACAGAAATCTAATACCTCGACGGGCTCGGTAACCGAAACCTCGACGGGCTCGGGGCAAGCTGGCGCTGTAACCGAAACATCAAAGGGCTCGGTAAGCAATCAAGGTAAAAATACAGATGGTTCAATTAGTAAAATTGAAGAAATTAGGACAAGTTATCCTACAGTTCAGGAAACTAAAGATTTAAGTCAGAGTACAAGTACTGTTTCTGCCGAAATTTTAAATCCGAACATTAGCGTAACAAAATCCGATTCTGTTTCTAAAACTACCGTGATACAAACTCCAAAAACAGATTCAGTAAAAGTTTCGGAAGAAGTAACTAAAAAAGACGAACCAAAAATTTATCCCGACTATAAAAACATTTTATATTTTGAAGCGGGCGCCGATTATTTATTGGGATGGAATTATCAGGGTAAAACAGAAGGAAATGGTTTTAATCCGGTTTTCGGAATTAATTACACGCGCTTCTTTATAAAAAACATCGGTCTTAGTTTAGGTGCGCAATATAATACACTCGGCAATCTTACTAATGGAAGTCATACTGTAACTGTAACACATTACGATTTTGGAATTGAACAAAATATTACCATCTACACTCCCACTTTCATTCACTATATAGTAATGCCAATAAAAGTAAATTACAAATTCAAAAATAATATGTTGGGATTAGGATGCAACGTTTCTTTTATGTTTGAAACCGAAAGCAAAGTTGAAACTTACAATACCAGATTGAATTATGTAAGCGCAACTAAAGTTTCAAAAGAAACCGGATTCCTCGACGGATTTACCGCTCCTGATTTACAATTATCGGCCTTTTACAGAACCAAAATTTATAAAAATTTAGGAGTGAATGCCGAATTTATTTATGGCTTATCCGATTTAAGAAATGATGCTTTTATTAGCACCAATTTATTTGAGAGAAAAATAGGATTTAGATTAACACTGACGTATGACTTGTTTAAAAAATAATTTTATCATGCAAAAAATTAAATCATACTTACTTATTTTTATTTTGTCGGGACTAATTACTTCCTGCGCAAAGAAAAAATATCCGGATTCGGTAATTGATAATACTCCTGAATTT
Organism: Sphingobacteriaceae bacterium; assembly: GCA_023251725.1. GTDB lineage: Bacteria > Bacteroidota > Bacteroidia > B-17B0 > Aurantibacillaceae > JAHEYG01. Next base: position 4,830 of record JAHEYG010000112.1, read on the forward strand.
TATTTTAAAGGAACCATTAACGGGGTGCCTGTTGATTTGGAAACAGGATTGAATAATTATTACATGTACTCATCTTACACACAAGATCTAAATAACGTTTATAATTTTATTGGGAATATTAAACAATCTACCGGTACTCCAAATAATATTCAATTTCAAATTAACGATAACAGAACTTCACCGGTTAACGGTTATACAATAATTGACTCTTCTTTATATAACAGTTTGTTTCCTTATTATTCTGGAACTCCTGATCCGGTTGCTTACAGCGCCCAATTTGTTTCTACTTCTAATCAAGCACCGCAAAGCTACAATTGGAATTTTGGAGACGGATACACTTCTACGCTCGCAAATCCAAACCACATTTACAAAAATCTAGGAAAATACAATGTGTGTTTAAATATTTTGGATTCAACCGCCTGTTCAAATAGTTTATGCAGTATTCAAAAAATTTCGTTGGTGGGCAGCAATTGCAAAACTTCAATTTTAGTTCCAAATGTAATTGGTGATTCCGTGTTCTTTTCTCAAACAACCAGCGGAACCGCACCGTATAATTATTTATGGAATTTTGGAGATGGTTCTCCTCTTAATACGCTGGCGAATCCAATACATAATTATTTATCTCCAGGAAATTACAATGTTTCGTTAAGAGTGATTGATAACACAAACGATACGGCTTTTGCGTATTACAATGCCAGTACACAATACAGTGCAAGCTGTGCTACAAATTATAGTATATCAAGTTTAGCGCCTATTGCCAATCCATTAGCATTTTCCAATATCATAATCACCTGGATGGATGCCGGCGGTACTGTTTATACATCTAATAGCGTTCTGCAACCCTCTTCTAGTTATTTTCAAATAATTTCTGTAACTACACATTCTAGCAATGAAAACAATCAAGCTGTTAAAAAACTGCACGTTAAATTTAAATGTGTGGTTTATAACGGAGGCAGTTCATTAACCATCGATAATGGCGACGCGGTAATTGCTGTGGCTTATAAATAATACCGTTTATATTTTGACAATTTACCGATTTGTTCCTTAGAAATCCTCCGAAAGAGCCATTCTGGCTTTCTGTAAAGATTTGAAAATGATTTTTTATATCAGTTTCAGTTATTCTATTAAACTTATTTTAATTTATGCCGAAGGCAACCCTCGGAGAAATTCATAATTTAACATTTTTAATTTCCAAAACACCCAACCCTTTTAAATAAGCATGCGTAAAGGTGTAATAAGATAAATAAAAACGTTATAAATATAAAAACCATAAAATGAAAACAAAACTACAAAACAAAACATGTCCGACAGGATTAAAAAAACTTTTAGCTGTAACAGCTCTTTGTTTAATTGGAATGAGCAATGTAAACGCGCAATGCACTGCTAATTTTACTTCTACCACCGGTGTAGCAGGCAATGTAAATTTTACCAGTACCTCAACCGGAACTAATGCTACTACCACCTATTATTGGGATTTTGGTGATGGTAATATTTTCTATGGGGTTAATAACCCTTTGGCATCGCATACCTATTCTTACAACGCTACATTTAGTGTGATGCTCATAATTCAGGATAGTATTGGTGCAGCCTGTACTTCGTCGATAACAAAAACACTTACTGTTAGTAATGCTGCATGTTTAGGTACAGCAAGTTTTGCCAACTGGCAAGGAGCAGGTGGACTGGTTAACTTCATAAGTACATCAACCGGTATAGCGCCTAACTCAACATATTGGTGGTATTTTGGTGACGGCACCAATCAAAATACCGGCACCAATAATTTTACAACACATACGTATACCGTGGGAGGAACTTATAATGCAATATTGGTTATTACTAACACCTTAACTGCATGCAATTATTCGGTTGCACAATCGTTAAGCGTAAGTATTGTTACCTGTTCGTTAAACGCTAATTATAGTTTTACAAATGGTTTGGCCGGTAATGTAAATTTTGCGAGCACATCAACGGGTACAACTATTAATACAAATTATTATTGGAATTTTGGTGATGGTTTTGGCGGAAACGGTGCTATTACTTCTCATACTTATACTAACAATGGTTCTTATAATGTTTTATTAACTGTAACCGATTCAACCGGATTATCGTGTACCGATACTATAACTAAAGTAGTAAATATTTCGAATGCCCCATGTTTTGCCAACCCAAGTTTTTATATTCAAAAAGATAGTCTCAACTTATTTACATGGAAAGCTTTTCCAATATTTCCTGTAAATGTTCTTACAGCTTCTTGGAGCTGGGGTGATGGAACAAGCACTACAGGTTTATATCCTTCTCATACTTATTCGGCTGCGGGCTGGTATAATATTTGTTTAAGTATGACTGTTACCTGTGGCGCATCAAATACACTTTGTATTTTATCAAATATATTTAAAATGCAATCGCCGGCTTCTGGCATGGTTTATATTAATGTTATTAATCAGGCTGCCGGTGTAAATAGTTTAAGTAAAGAAACTGATAAATTAAATCTTTATCCTAATCCTAATAACGGTGAATTTAAACTTGAAATATCGGGTGTAAATGCAAATTCGAACGACATTGAAATATCGGTTTATAATTTATTGGGAGAAAAAGTTTACACAACCAAACACGAATTAATTAACGGAAGTTTAAGCAGCAATATCAACTTAAACGAAATTCCTAACGGCGCTTATTTTATAAAAGCAATTACATCGGGTAAAACCTATACTGTAAAAACGATTATAAACAGGTAAGCAAATAATAATTTAGTTTAAAACCGCTGCCATTGGGGAAGGGCAGCGGTTTTTTTATTCGGAGAAATTGAAAATAGTTATTAAGTCGCCAGTTGTTATAATTAATCTAAGATTTATCTTCATTGTTTTTAAAATCCTTATTTTTGTGTATTAAATTAAATTATGTCGCAAAAACCGGAAGATTTTTTTAAGAACATTATTTCGCATTGTAAAGAGTATGGCTTTATTTTTCAGAGCAGCGAAATTTACGATGGATTGAGTGCCGTTTACGATTACGGTCAGAACGGGGCCGAACTTAAAAAAAATATTCGCGAATACTGGTGGCGCGCCATGGTGCAAATGCACGAAAATATTGTTGGGATTGATTCGGCCATTTTTATGCATCCCACCATTTGGAAAGCTTCGGGACATGTAGATGCTTTTAACGACCCCTTAATTGATAACAAAGACAGTAAAAAAAGATACCGCGCCGATGTTTTAATTGAAGAGCACGTTGCAAAAATTGAAGATAAAATAAATAAAGAAGTAGAAAAAGCCGCTAAACGTTTCGAAAATTTTGACGAAAAAATGTTTCGCGAAACAAACGGAAGAGTAAAAGAATATCTGGATAAA
>JAHEYG010000039.1 GCA_023251725.1 Sphingobacteriaceae bacterium
CTTTGACGGAAATCTGTAGTGGTAAAGCCATAGTTATAATTATTATATAGTCCAAATGTAATACAAAAAATTCCAATATGCAAATATTGGACTAAATATTATTTATAATTGGTATTATTTTAGCAAAATTGCTTCATGTCATTCTACACAGACCGTTATATGAACTATTGGCCTGCAAAACATAATTTGGAGCTTTGTTTTTATTCAAAGACCGTTTAATTTGAATTGTAAAGGTTTATTGGATATACTTGAAGCAAAGTGTTTTACGTTAAATCTTTAAAAATTAAATATTTTAAATTATTTTTCCTAAATTCGCTACTCAAATAATATAAACCTTAAACCCTAATCACATGAAAAAATTTACTTCTAAAATTTTATTGGTTGCCTTAATGCTAACAACCTTTAATATGTTTTCAGTTAAAATGAGAAGCTATATGCTTCTTTCAGCTAGAATGGATAACGCATCTGAAGTTCCGGCTGTTGTTGGATTATCAGGAAAAGGTATCACTTCCTTCCTTCTTAACTCAACAAGAGACACTATGTGTGTTAATATGACATTTAGTAATTTAACAGGAACCCCAACCGGAATCCACATTCACAACGGCGCCTTTGGCGTTAATGGCGGTGTAGCTGTTGACCTTTCATCTTATATTTTAGGCAACCGCCTTTCTGCTACAATTACAGGAACTGTTTTAAGTACCCTTTTAAAATCGAATATGTTAAAAGGATTAACTTATGTGAATGTTCACACTGCGGCTAATCCAGGTGGTGAGATTCGCGGACAAATTATCCTTGAATCGGATTTGGCTTTTACCGGCGGCTTAGATGGCGCACAAGCTACCCCGTCTGTTGCTACAGGGGCTAACGGATATGCCGTATTTAATTTAGCCAAACATCAGGGCACTGTAAAATTTTATGTAGTTGTTAACGGATTAAGTGGCGCTATTACTTCGGCACATCTTCATTTCGGAGCTGTTGGAGTTGCAGGTGGAGTAGCACAAGATCTCAGTACTTTTATTAGTGGAAATACCATAACAGGAGTATTTACTCCATCGGCAGGCGTTACAGCTTCTTTAACGGCTGGAAGTATTTATATCAATATTCATACTACGGCTAATCCCGGTGGTGAAATTCGCGGTCAATTAAAAATGGATGATAAAATTGCCTTTGATTCTTGGATGGATGGTGCCCAGGCAACTCCTTCAGTAGCTACTGCGGCAAAAGGATTAACAAGTTTAAAATTAAACACCACTATGGATACACTTTGGTATTATATGTATACTAATGGTCTGAGTGGTGCTATCACATCATCCCATTTACATAACGGTGCAGTTGGTGTTGCCGGTGGTGTAGCTGCTGCCTTTGGTGCCGCAGTAGGAAACATGGTTAGCGGAACTATTACAGGAGCGGCTCTAACCACTACTTTTATTAATAACTTACTTATGGGTATTATTTATGTTAACGTTCACACCGCTGCAAATGCAGGTGGCGAAATTCGCGGACAAGTTTATCGTGTAATGCGCGAAGGTTATACTTTTTCAATGGATGGATTACAACAAAACCCGGGTGTTACTTCGGTTGCTAAAGGATCAGGTATGGTATCTATTAACCGTGATAATGATAACGCACATTATATGTTACAAACTAATGGTGTTCCTAGTTTTACAAGCATTCACTTTCATAAAGGTGCGGTTGCACAAAACGGGGGTGTAATTAATGATATAACTTCTATATATGCAAATGGTGGTGCCTACGGTTACTGGAAAAGTACAGACGCAACCCCTTTCACAATGACTAGCGCAAACACTATTGACAATGACAGTGCTTATGTTAATGTTCACACAACAGGAAACCCAGGCGGAGAAATTCGTGGGCAGGTTTATAAAGGATTCAAATGCTATAGTCTTACTGTAGGTATTCCTACTATTAATGGAATTACTTCAAATGGCGTTTCTATTTATCCGAATCCTGCAAACAATAATTTTAATGTTTCTTTTGGAACTGAAACCAGTGAGAATGTAAATATTACTGTGTATGATATGATTGGAAAATTAGTAGTTAGTTCAGCGTTAAGCAGTCATGTTGGTGAGAATATTATTCGTATGGATATGAAAAACTCACCAGCGGGAATGTATTTCGTAAAAGTTTCTAACGGAAAACAAGACGTGATTAAAAAATTGATTGTAGAATAATTTTTCTTTAAGATTTAAAAAGGGCGGGAATATTTTCCGCCCTTTTTTTGTGATGATAAATTTATTCGCCTTATTATTTTGTACTTAGCATTATAGGAATCGAGTATAATTGATTTAAAAAGATAAATAATATTTAAAAAACTTCCATTTTTTAAATATTTTTTTATACCTTTATTAAAACAAAACGCTTGTTATGAAATATTTTTCCCTTATAATAGTGTCTTTTTTAATTCTTTATTCTTGTACAAAGGATAAGGGATTGTTACCGGTGGCACCTATAATTCCTGCAGGTACAGTTGATCCGTGTATTACTAATATTTCTTACTCATTGGATATTGTTCCAATATTTAATAATTCCTGCGCGATTGGAGGATGTCATGTTCAGTCGGGTTATAAAGATTTTTCGACTTATAGCACTGCTAAAATTGAAATTGATACTTACACGGGTGTAGGATTTATTAGCAGATTTAAGCCCGGCGGAGGAATGCCTTCTATTGGTTCTCCTTTAGGAAGCTGCGAGGTTAAAAAAATAGAAACCTGGATTAATGCCGGGTATCCGAACAACTAAAAACCGTCTTAAAATTTAATTCCCAAACAAATTGCTAAATGACTGCCGTTCATGAATAATGATGAAGGCGTAAAATTATCGCTTATAATATAGGGTGAAAATCCGTAGCGGTAAGATAATTCGGCAAACACGCAGCGTTTCGGGTGTTTAGGATTATTTTTTTGAATGCCAAAAGTAGCACTCATAAACGCATTATTTTCGGGATTGAATAAAGGATTTTTAAACGTTACATGCTCGTATCTATTTTCGATTTCATCTCCGTTTTGTTTTACCTGCAAGGTTCCTTGTAGGATAGTTCTAAAATGATACCCAATCATAATATACGGTGTAACCAGTGAATTATTTTCGCGGGTAAACGAATATTTGGCCTGTATGGGAATATCAATTTCGTGAATGTATAAACTGTAAGAATAATTCATGTTGCCACTGTAAAGCTTTAAACTATCAGGTTTAAAATAATATGAATTAAAATTTAAGCCATGCGCCATATATTCGATACCAATCAATAAAAAGATGGTGTGCTTTTCGTTTAATCTTATTTCTTCTTTAATGGAAATTAGTCCCGACATTTTTTGGTACGGATTTTGGGCGTGGTTTTGATTAACCGTATAAAAACTAATTAATGGAGCAATAGCTACCCTGGTTCTGATTAAAGGATCTTTTAAATTTTTGTTTGAACTAATAAATAAATTTTTAAACCCCGACGGCGGCAGAATCTTTTTAACGGGCGGTATGTCGGCCAAAATTAAGTTACAAATGCAAATTGCAATTAAACAAAATAAATATTTTCTAATTTTCAGATTCAATTTTTTCTAATTAAAGTAGTAGCATTCGCTTGCGCTGTTGGCATTATAATAATATCATTTATATTTACATGAGCCGGCCGCGATGCCATCCAATAAATGGTTTCGGCAATATCGTCCGGTGTAAGTGCTTGCAAACCGTCATACACTTTTTTTGCCCGCTCTGCATCGCCATCGAAACGCACCACACTAAATTCTGTTTCTACCATTCCGGGATTTATGGCCGATACTTTTATCCCGTGCTGTAATAAATCAATCCGCATACTTTTATTTAAGGCGTCCACAGCATGTTTAGTAGCACAATACACATTTCCATTGGCGTAAGCTTCTTTCCCGGCAACGGAACCAACGTTTATAATATGTCCTTTTTTGTTTTCAATCATTATTTTGCTGATTCCTTTTGTCATGTATAACAAACCTTTTATGTTGGTATCAATCATTCGCTCCCAATGCTCCAAATTTCCATCTTGAATGGATGAGAGCCCTGCCGCTAATCCCGCATTATTAACCAAAATATCAATTGCTTTAAAATGGTTTGGTAACTCATCTATTGCTTTTTGAACTTCGTTTTGTTTTCTAATATCAAAACAAAGCGATAATACTTTTACTTTAAATTCCGTTTCAATATGTTTTTGAACTTCTGTTAAACGTTCTTTTCTTCTTCCGGTAATAATCACATCGTATCCGTTTTTAGCAAACAGTTGTGCGGTACTTTTTCCTATGCCCGAAGTGGCGCCTGTAATAAGTGCGATCATAAATTTTTATTTAATATTTAATTTACTTTTTCGGTATCCATATAAAAAATAAACTACCAATCCAATTAATAACCAAACCGAAAACCAAATCCAATTCTGCGCTTCCATTCCGGTTAATAAATAACAGCACGATAATAATCCCAATACCGGAATGAGCGATAAATTTTTAAGAAAACATAAAACGGCCATTGTTATCCATAAAATAAAAAACACCAGCATCGGAATATTGGAAGCCGCATTGTCTTTTGTAATATTAAATTTACTCATCACAAAATCGGGAATAAAATAAATTAATAATGAGAATCCCAAAATTGTAAAAACCGGAACAATGTATTTTGAATTAACGTAAGGTAAACGAAATTTTCCTTTAGTTTCGGCCGACACAATTTTTTCTTCGTGAGGTAAAGTTAAAACTCCGCCGCAAACTAAAACAAATGCAAACAAAGTACCAATGCTCGTAAAATCCAAAACAAATTTAGGATTGGTAAAAAATATCGGAACACCAACCACCAATCCGGTAACAATGGTAGAAAATCCGGGTGTTTTATATTTGGGATGAATTTTTGCGAATTGTTTCGGTAATAATCCATCCCTGCTCATGCTCATCCAAATACGCGGCTGCCCCATCTGAAAAACAAGAATTACACTCGTCATGGCCACCACCGCAGCAATAGAAACTACAAACAACATCCACTTCACGCCTTTCATCGCAAAAATTTCTGCCAGTGGATCGGAAACATTTAGTCGCGAGTACGAAACCATTCCGGTAAGTACCAACGAAAGAATTACAAAAACAACGGTACAAATTAATAACGAATAAATCATTCCACGCGGCAAATCACGTTGCGGATTTTTACTTTCTTCTGCTAAAGTAGAAACTGCATCAAAACCAATGAACGCAAAAAACACAGCGGCCACTCCACCCATTACACCTGTAAATCCGTTTGGCATAAAGGGCGACCAATTATCAATGTCGATATAAAAAACTCCTACCGCCACCACTAAAGCAATAATAGAAAGTTTTATTATTACCATCGCATTACTCACATTGCGAGATTCTTTTGTGCCTTTATAAACTAACCAGGTTACAATAATATTTATAAACAAGGCGGGTGCATCGAAAATAATTCTTAGTCCGCCAATTTGCGGCGCGGTGTTCCATGCATTTAAACTTTCGCCGGCAATATCATTTTCAAAAGCCGAAAGCGATTCAGAATAATTAGCAGAAAGCCATTGTGGTAAATGCACTCCAAAACCTTCCATTAAATTTGTAAAATATCCGCTCCACGAAAACGCCACATAAATATTTCCGATAGAATATTCCATTAACAATGCCCATCCAATAATCCAGGCAAATAATTCGCCAAACGAAACGTAAGCGTAAGTGTAAGCGCTGCCCGAAACCGGAACGCGCGAAGCAAACTCGGCATAACATAAAGCGGTAAATCCGCAGGCCACACCACAAATAATAAATAAAAAAATAACTGCGGGGCCGCCACTAAAACAGGCAGAGCCAATACTGCTAAAACTTCCTGCCCCAATGATAGCAGCAATTCCGAAAAAGGTAAGGTCGCGAACTGTTAGAACCTTGTGTAAAGATTCGTGTTCGGCTAAACCATCGGTTTTAGCGAGGTGAATTGACTTTTTTCGAAATATTTTCACTAAAAAATTATTTTCCTAAAGTTAAAATTTAATTTTCATTTGCAGTATTGTTTTTAAAGAAACTGCTCAGCTTGTTTTGCTCGAATTTTGCAGAACTCATACTTAAAAGCGCTCCCATTAAAATAAAAGGAATAACTAAGGCTCTGTACCGTTCCATCGCTCCTAAATTAGGAGAAGAAATGCCTATAATGATGAGTACCGAAAAAGCAACACTTAAAAAATAAATTAAGGCCGGGTTTTTAAATCCGTTTTTTATTGCCGCGAAAATAATAAAAATAAAAGCTGCCAAAATAATCAGATTTTCAAATGAAGCCACATAATCTAAAGTATTTCGGGCATCGTAAAAAAATGGTTTAAATAATGTGATGTAAAGCGCTTCGGGAATGTAAGAAAAAAAAGAAACATAATTATTAAGCATTGGTTTAACATTAAGAGTGGCCTTAGCGGGCGAAAAATAATATCCCAAATGGTATTCGGTTAGAGTGTCGGAATTATTTGTACAAAATAATGTATCATTGCTAAAGCGGGTCCAATACATATAAGATGCTCCTTTTTTAATATAAAATTTTTCGTACGCTTTACTAATTGTGTTTGGTTTTAATAAACAGCTGTCGTAAGGAAGTCTTACAAAATATTTTTCATTTTCTAAAAATATTCCGCCTTTAGAAACGCTTAAAAAAATGCATTGGCGTTTTGCAAGGAGCGAAACCACATCTCTGTTAAAAGCAATTTTTAAAATACTATTTCCGGTTATTACCAGAATAATAAATGAAGCCAGATAAACTGCTGATTTTAATTTTATTTTTTTTGAAGAAATAATCACAAAATAAAGTACAGATAAAAAAAGTACCGGCAGCAAAACGTAAAGCTTCAATAAAAATGAAAACATTACAGTAATAATTAACATCACTATGTTTTTTATGGTGTAAGATCTGTCACCAAAAACTCTTTTTAATGAAATTAAAAGTGCTCCTATTAAAAACAAAGCCGGACCTTCTTTTAAAACGCCTGCGGTCCAAAACCATAAACCGGGAAACAAAACCCAAACTAAAAACAGCGAAATTTCTTTTCCGGGAAAAAGAAATTTAAATGCTTTGTAAATCCACTGAATTCCAATAAAAGATAGGAAGCAGGTTATTAAAGCATGCACCGAATAATTATTGAACGAAATGAAATGTATAAGGGCATTTAATCTGATAATAATCCGATTATCGTTATACAAAAATTCTTCCGGATTTTTGTCCCAAACACCTGTGTGCTGTAAAAAATATTTAAAAACTTCTGTGTCTCGTTTATCATCCTGAAAACCAAAAAGTATTTTTAAAAATTCAACAAAATTCCATTTAGAGATATCATTAAAAACTTTTGAATCATTATAAAAATGCGCTGTATCACAATTCATAATTCCGCCGTAAAAACGTATGTAAATAAAATAGAAAAAAATAATTCCCAAACACTTTACACAAAAGGCCGTTAAATAAAATTTGGGATTGAGTTTATCATCTTTGAAAATACCAAAGAAACCATTTTTGTAAATTAAAAAACAGAGTAGTAAAAAATATATTGCAAAAATTATCATTTCACTGAATAATTTTCAAACGATTTTATTTCCATGAATCTTTCGGGCTCAGCCAAAGGTTTAAAGCCATATTTCTCATATAAACTATGCGCATCTTTTGTGGCGAGCATAAATCTTCTTAATTTTGTTACAGGCTCATACTCCATAACAAATTTCATTAGCTCATTTGCAATTCCCTTCCCCCGATATTGAGCCATCACAAAAACATCAGCCAGATATCCGAAAGTAGCACCATCGGTTATTAATCTGGCGAATGCAATTTGTTTATTATTAGAATAAGCTGCAAAACAAACGCTACCGTTAATGCATTCGTGTAATAATTTAAATGGAATACCTTTTGCCCAATAACTTTCTTCATTTAAATATTTATGAATCACCTCTATCTGCAATAAGTTTTTATTGTTTGAATACAAAATGCCGTTTATGGTTTTTTCGCCATTCATGTTTAAGTATTATCTGTTACAACAATGTATTTATTATTTTTATCGAAAGTAAATCGCGTAATTTTTTTAATTCCGTAGCTGGAAAAATCAAACAGAACATTCCAAATTTTTATTTTTTCATTGTACTGCAAAAGCTGAGCGCCTTCCGATTTAATTAAACCGAAAGCTTTATTCCAAACAAAATCTTCACTATTACTTTTATGCATGCAAAACTCTTCACTTCTTTTAATTACTGTATTATACATCCGGTATTGTACCTGCAAATTATCTTTTATTCCATAAATAAATAAATTACCCGACAATTTTTTGAATGCACGGGTCGGCATATTACACAACCATTTATCTTCTTTGCTTTTATCGCAGTACATTCTTAATGAATGCGGATTGGTTAATTTGTAATACAAAATTGTATCATTACTCAGCCAGGTGTAATACCCAATAGAATCGATACCCTGGTGATAACATTTTTTTACAGTACCATCTAAATTATACAACCACAATCGCTGCGAAGAATCGGCTTCCACCACTACGCAGGAAAAACTTTTTTCGTCGGGCGTGTAAATGGGAGAATATTCACTTTCTTTTGTTTTGGTAAGCTGTAAAGAAATTTCTTTCGAAATATCGTATTTGTAAATATCGGCCTGTTTATCTTCGCGAATGCTCACGTACAAAACACTTTTATTATCGGGTGTAAAAAAAGGCTGATTATCATAGCCTTTCCGGGAAGTAATATTTTTTCCGTCTTCGAGCGTTAAAATATTTTTAGAATTTTTTATTTTAAATAACCACAAGTCGGTTTCAGGAAGCTGTGCCAACAGGGAGTTAGTACAAAAAATAAATAAAATTAATTTAGGCACTCGCAGCATTTAATTTTTGATTTAAATAAACAAATACTTTATAAAAAATAATTCCAAATAAAATTCCGTCAATGGCACCAAAAAAAATATCGCTCGGGTAATGCACGCCTAAATAAATACGGCTATAGCCCACAATAATTGGCCAAATAAAAATGCTCAAGCGGTATTTTTTATTGACCCAATTCAAACACAAAAATAAAAACGCGGCTACTCCGAACGTATTGGCCGAATGCGCCGAAAAAAAACCAAATTTGCCGCCCTTGTATTCGTTTACCAAATGCACTTTTTCTTTTAATTCTAAATTGTGAGTAGGACGATAACGCTGTACAGTATTTTTAACAAGATTAGATGACTGATCGCAAAACAAAATAGTAAATGCAATACACAAACTTGCCGTTAAGAAATATTTTATTTTTTTACTTTTTACAATGTAAATTGATAAAAAAATCCATAGCGGTAAAAAAATCCAGCCGGCCGATACCAACCAAAAAAAATCATCTGCCAAGGGCGAATAGCAGCTGTTAATTTGAAGGAGAAGAGAATGGTCAATATTTTCTAAAGTCTCGAACATTAAAATAATTTACGTTCTGCGTTTCTTACCTTTATTTTTTTTATCGTAATGGTTTCTATCGCCCCCTTTATTGTTTCTGCCTTTTTCATTTCGGTTTCTATCATCTCTTCCTTCCGATTTCATTCCGTTTCCATCATCACCCGCAAAACCGAAATCCAGTTGCTTCTTCATTAAATCGGCACGCTTCACAATAATACTAACGGTATCTCCTAAAGAATAAATTTTCCCTCTGTTTCTTCCCACATACCGGTAATTATCTTCATCGTAAACATAAATATCGTCCGTCATATTTTTTGAACGAATCATTCCTTCACATTTATTTTCAATAATCTCCACATAAATTCCCCACTCTGTAACACCGCTTATCACCCCTTTAAAAATTTGTCCGATTTTATCTTCCATAAATTCTACCTGCTTGTATTTAATGGAAGCACGCTCCGCTTCGGCTGCTGTGCGCTCCATCTCGGAAGAATGTTTGCACAATTGTTCTAATTCATCTTTGCTCGAATATTTTTGATGATTTAATTTGGCTTCCAACAAACGGTGCACCATCACATCGGGGTAACGGCGAATGGGCGAAGTAAAATGTGTATAGTATTCGAAACCCAAACCATAATGACCTGCATTTTTTGTAGTGTAAATTGCTTTAGGCATGCTGCGAACCGTTAGCAGCTCAATCATCCCCGCTTCTTTTTTATTTTTTACATCCGTTAATAATTTATTAATTGACTGCGCTGTTTTTTGTTTATTGCCAACGTTTAACTGATAACCGAAGCGGCCGACAAAATTACTGAGCTCCATCATTTTTTCATCGTTGGGTGTATCGTGTACGCGATACACACACAAATTATTTTCGCTGTTTGATTTTTTTTGCTGAGAAGATTTATCATCCGAATTTCCTTTTCCCAAAAATTCTGCTACTTTTCTATTGGCGAGCAGCATAAAATCTTCAATTAATTTATGAGCATCTTGTTGTGTTTTAAAATAAACGCCGGTTGGATTTCCTGCTTCGTCTAAATTAAATTTTACTTCGGCTTTATCAAATACAATAGAACCATTTCTTAAACGTTCGGCACGTAATTTTTTGGCGAGTTTATCCAACACTAAAATATCATCTTTGTATTCGCCTTCTTCGGTCTCAATAATTTTTTGCACCTCTTCATAGGCAAAACGGTGATTACTATTAATAATAGTTTTGCCGAACCATTGATTTTGAATTTGTGCTTCGTTATCCAATTCAAAAACAGCTGCAAAACAATATTTTTCTTCGTTAGGGCGCAGTGAACAAACAAAATTACTGAGCACTTCGGGCAACATAGGAATGCAACGATCTACCAAATAAACAGATGTAGCGCGACTCACGGCTTCATCATCTAATGCCGTGTGTGGTTTTAAATAATGAGAAACGTCGGCAATGTGCACACCCACTTCCCAAAAACCATTATCTAACTTTCGCAATGAAAGCGCATCGTCAAAATCTTTCGCGTCGTGCGGATCAATGGTCATTGTAGTTACCTGACGAAAATCTTTTCTTTTCGCAATTTCTTTTTCGGTAATTTCAGTCGGAATATTTTTTGCGGCTTTTTCAATTTCCTCCGGAAAATGTTCAGGCAATCCGTACTCGGCCATAATTGCATTCATCTCTGCTTTATGTTCTCCCGGAAAACCAAATACTTCCACAATCTCACCCGTTGGATTTTGATCGCCCGGCCTCCATTCCTTTAAACGCACTAATACTTTTTGTCCGTTTTTTGCTCCCTTAATAGAATCTAACTTCACAAAAAAATCGGTGTGAATTTTATTATTATTAGCAATAACAAACGCAAACTTCGGATTAATTTGTATAGTACCTACAAAATCTGTTTTTGCGCGCTTAATCACTTCCGTTACTTCACCTTCCTGTCGTTTACCGGATTTTCTATTGATAATATTTACTTTTACTAAATCGCCGTTGAGCGCATCGCGTGTTTTTTTCTCGGGAATAAAAATATCAGAATCTTTTTCGCTCACTACTACAAAAGCAGTTCCTGAGGCGGTGAAATCAATAATTCCATTTACGAATTGCTTATTATCTTTGCACTGAAATTTTCCGACTTCAGTTTCTCTTATAAAACCTTGCTGCTTTAACCCTTCTAAAACTTCAATCAATTCTAAACGCTCGCTATCGGAATTATGTTCCATCGCAGCACCAATTTGTTTGTAGTTAAAATTTTTATCAGAATTATGTTGAAGGAAACTCAGAACTTCTTCGAACAAATATTTTTTTGGTTGTTTTTTCTTTTTCGACATATTTTATACCCTTAAAGATAAGAGTATTATTGGAGGAAACATAAAATAATTATTAACGTATTTTGGTGAGAAATTGATGTTTTTGAGAGAGAAGAGAATACAGTTTAAGAAAAAATTACTTTTTTCCGGAACTTAAATCTTCCGGCTCGAATTTTACCTGCAGAAAAGTATTTGTTTTTGATTTTAAAAAAATAGGTTTCGAATTTACGGTATACCAAAATCTCACATAAAAACTAAAACTGTACTCTCCGGGTTTTACAATCATGGTGTAGGTTCCGGTTTTATCTATTCTGGGATCTACTAAACTGTCGTTCATTTTAAAAGACACCCGGGTTAAAACAGGTTTGCCATTGGGACCCAAAAATTTAATCGTCACTTTTGATTGAGCGGTAGCATCCGGACTCACTTTTTCCGGCCGGCAAAAACCTTTTTTTGACTGAGCAAATACGGTAAAACTAATAAGAAAGAAAAACAGAACTAATTTTTTCATGGCACAAATGTAAGAATTATTCACAGTAATTTCTCAATGGCTTTCGGAAAATATTCATATTCTAAATCATGAATTTTTTTAGAGAGAGTTTCAGGTATATCACTTTCTAAAACGTCGCATTTCGCCTGCAAAATTATTTTTCCATTATCGTATTCTTCATTTACAAAATGTACGGTGATGCCGCTTTCTTTTTCTTTATTTTCAATAACCGCTTTATGTACGTGCATCCCATACATACCTTTGCCGCCATATTTTGGCAATAACGACGGATGAATATTTACCATTTTATTTGGGAAAGCTTTTATTAAGGCCTCCGGAATTTTTAAAAGAAATCCGGCCAAAATAATTAAATCAATTTTTTCTCCTTTCAGAAATTCAACAATTTTATCAGTATAATTATTAAGTGCTTCTTTGCTGATGATTTGAATTATTTTTTTGTATTTCTCGGCACGCTCCACTACTCCCGCATCATCTTTATTGGTAATAACCAACTTAATTTTTATACGGGTATCATTGGCAAAATGGCGCATTAAATTTTCGGCATTAGTTCCTTTCCCCGATGCAAATATGGCCACGTTAATCATTTCACAAAAGTAAAATTATTTAGCAACCAATTTTCGCAGATTGAGGCAGATTTTAATGTCTTATCAGCAATGCCTGTTAATTAATCTGCGTTAATCTATAACAACACCTCCGTAATAAACAATTAATTCTATTAACTTTACGCGATGTTTTTAAATTTCATTCAATGGAATCCGAGCCCCGAAATTTTTACCATTCCGGGTATTAACTGGCCCGTACGCTGGTACGGACTCATGTGGGCACTCGCCTTTATTGCCTCACATTTTTATATGAATCGCATTTATAAAAAAGAAGGCCGCACCGAAAAAGATTTAGATGTTTTAACGTTATATAT
The DNA here is from genome assembly GCA_023251725.1 of Sphingobacteriaceae bacterium. Classification (GTDB taxonomy): domain Bacteria; phylum Bacteroidota; class Bacteroidia; order B-17B0; family Aurantibacillaceae; genus JAHEYG01. The sequence goes on from JAHEYG010000039.1 coordinate 13,126, forward strand.
AATTTTAGGAACGGTTTTGGGTGCGCGACTCGGTCATTGTTTATTTTACGATCCGGCATATTATTTATCTCATCCTATTGATATTTTAAAAGTTTACGAAGGCGGTTTGGCAAGTCACGGCGGCGCCATTGGTATTATTACCGGAATGGTTTTGTATTGCCGTAAAACAAAAGAAAGTTACTTATGGTTGTTTGACAGATTAATGGTAGTGGTGCCGTTAGCTGCTTTTTTTATTCGTTTCGGGAATTTAATGAATTCCGAAATTATTGGTACGACAACAAATGTGCCATGGGCATTTATATTTTCGAGTGTAGATAATTTACCGCGACATCCCTCACAATTGTACGAAGGTATTTTTTGTTTATTTTTATTTTTCTTATTTTATTGGTTATGGAAACCCGTCCGTACCGGCACGGGCGGGAATAAACGAAATGATTTTGGTCCGGGTTTTATGTTTGGGTTGTTATGCGTGTTATTATTTACCGAACGTTTTTTTGATGAATTTGTAAAAGAAAATCAGGAAGCATTTGAAAAAGGAATGGTTTTAAATATGGGACAACTGCTCAGTATTCCTTTTGTTATTGTTGGAATTTACATGATGTGGCGCTCAATTAAGATTAAAAAAACAATTACCGAAACTCCTCAATAATTTGAACTCAATTTTAGAATCACTTTTATACAAAGCCATTGTTGCCGCCGTTGCAGCGGGAAAAGAAATTTTAGAAGTTTACGAAACTAATTTTAATGTAGAGTATAAAGAAGATGCCACACCTTTAACACTCGCCGACCAGCGCGCCAGTTTAAAAATAATTGAGTTGCTGTCCGATACCGGTATTCCGGTTTTATCGGAAGAAGGCGAACATTTTACTTATGAGAAACGCAAAACTTTAGAATACATTTGGATTGTTGATCCTTTAGACGGCACTAAAGAATTTGTGAAACGTAACGGAGAGTTTACCGTAAACATTGCGCTGGTTCATAACGGTCACCCCATTGCGGGTGTAATTTACAGCCCTGTATTTAAGGATATTTATTTTGCCGCCGAAGGTTTAGGTTCATTTAAAATTGATCATCATGATTTTATGGGATTGATGGATAATTTAAACAGTTTATCATTAAGCCGTTTAATTTTATTGGCTAAAAAATTACCCAGTGTATCTTACCCCGAAGTTTATACTGTGGTGGCGAGTCGTTCGCACATGAGCACTGAAACATTTTCTTACATCGACGAATTAAAAATAAAACACAATAATGTAAATATCGTTAATACCGGAAGCAGCATTAAAATGTGTTGGGTGGCCGAAGGTTTAGCCAATGAATACCCGCGGTTTGGCCCCACTATGGAATGGGATACAGCAGCCGGACAAACCATTTTAGAAAATGCCGGTTGCGAATTAATTGATTTCGAAAATAAGAAACCAATGCAATATAACCGGCCGGAGTTAAGAAATAAATGGTTTGTGGCTAAACGCATAGAGTAGAAATAATTATTTTTTCTTTTTCTTGTCTGCTACCGGAACATTTATTCCCTGAAAAAATTCTTCAAGAGTTATCCCCAGTATACTGCAAATTTTAATAAGCGTTTTTATTTCAAAATTTTCGCCCGACTCAAGACGCCAATAAGCGCTTCGCGACATGCCCAGTTCAAAAGCTATATGTTCGTAGTTTTTAAAGCCTTTTTCGATGCGCAGTTCTCTTAACCTTTTCGATATTTTCTCAAATTCATGGAGTTTGGTAGGTGCTGAAACCTTTTTCATAAGGTAAAACTCCTTAATATGTCTAATTTTTGGTACTCCTATATAAAGTACACTATATATAGTTTTTTATGATTAAGTTTATACTTCTGTAACGAATGTAAATACATTTTGTTTTCGGTATTTTCATTGGCCTATCAAAATAATTGTCTTCTAAATTTTTTAAAACTGAAATCATGAAAAAAGAAAAATTGTTACTCTTAACGCTGGCGTTTGTATCAAACGCCTTCATAACAAATGCGCAAAATGCTATTACACCTAATGGCGAACCGACAACTCCTTTTATTAAACAAAAACTAAAAGCGGATAATGTTTGCAACGTAAACCACACAAAAGATGTAGTTTTTTCTTCGGACGAAACTTTAATAACAGCAACAATGTTTGAAGGCGATGTAATAATAAACCCGGGTGCAAACGTAAAATTAACCGGAACAGTAAGGTTGGCTTTGGGTACAAAAATAATTATTAAGCCGGGCGGAAAATTAATTATCAATGAAGCCGCTCTTACTACTTCTTGTGATGGTTTATGGAAAGGAATAGAAATTCAAGGTGACAGCGATGATTTTGCAATGACCAACAGCGCCATTAAAAATGCGGAGTCCGGAATTACTTTTAAAAAAAGTGCACGATAGCATTAAATCGTAAATTAAATTAAATTTTAAAATATAAATCGTAAAAAATTATGCAAAAAATAAAAATGTTACTCTTAACTCTTGTGTTTGTATCATTCGCATGGTTAGCAAAATCACAAACGGGTACTTGCAATTCGCCAGTAATACTCAATAATTCCGTTAATGCTTGTTCGTTAATTGATTCGTTTGGTATTACAAACGGTCTTTATGAACGTTTTATAAGGTTTAATACAAGTAATCCAATAAGTATACTTTCCGGTTCTGCAAACCAAATCAAAATTTATATTAAAAATCTTTCGGCAAATCCTATATATTCAGTTACTTTATATAATGACTCTTGTATTAACTTAACACAAAATCAAATTTCATTTAGTTCAACACAAAATGGTGATACAATTTTTCTCATTCCCAATACAAGTTTAGTAAATGGTAATAATTATTTGCTCAAAATTGAATGCGCTGACGTTACTATTCCTTTATCATTTTACCAAGTCTGTTTAAAGGTTACAAATCCTTGTCAACCACCTTCAGTCGTTTATGGCAACATTGGTAGTTGCCTTTTGGCTTATCAGAAACCATGCGACCATGTATGTAACGGTGGTTTTGAAGGATTATTTCCACCACCAAATGGATTCGGCGAATCTTATAATTTTTATAATTGGGGATATGGAAACGATTGTGGAACTTCAGATTGTTACTCTCCAACTTCCCCAAATCAAAATGTGCAGACCCCATGTAACGCAGTTGGAGAACAGACGGCGCATGGGGGGATATGTTATGCCGGTTTAGTAATGAATAATTTTTGGAGTTATTATTTTGGATACTATGAATACCTCCAAACTCAATTGTTTCCTGCTTTGTTGCCAAACAAACTTTATGAAGTTTCTTTATGGGTTAGCAGAGCAGACAATACCACGAGTGGTGTTAATGATCTTGCTGTTTATTTTTCACCAACCATGATGAATGCTCCATTATGGAGCCCAATATCAACAATCCCTGCTTTTGTTACAACCAACACAACTGTGCTTAATGATGAAATTAATTGGCAAGAAATTAAATTTTGTTATGTTCCAACTGTTCTAGAAAATTTTTTAGCAATTGGATCTCTTCAACATTTTAAACCCCCTAACTATTTACCTGTACCGGCAGGAGCAATAACATGTACTTTTGCCGCTTACTTCCAGATGGAATACTTATATGTTGATGATGTTTCTGTAAAAGAGTTTTCTGCGAGCATAACAGCAACAAGTAATTCTGTTTGTCCAAAAACAAATATTAATTTTGGAATTACGGGTTGCCTTAATTCTTGCATTACTTATTATTGGAACTTTGGAGACGGAGGAGTCGGGTTTGGCCCGATTCCAACTTATTCGTATTCGACTTCGGGAATTTACACCGTAAATGTTGTTGCAGTTTCTGGAACATATTCCATTAATTTAGCTCCAATAACAATTACTGTAATGCCTGCTCCTTCGGCAACAATTATTCCAAGCACGAATAATCTTTGTAATGCGGGAGTAACAACATTTACCGCAAACGTTTCGCCACTAGGCGGACCATTCACATATACTTGGTCAGTTACCGATGCCGGAACGAACCTTCCCGTCGGAGTAAATATAACCGGACAGGGAACACCTGTTTTAGGTGTAAATTTGGTAACAGTTATAGCACCTGTAAAAGTAACTGTAGTTATCACAAATTCTTTAGGATGCCAATCTGCATTTACTTATACGGTAAAAGTGTGTTGTAATTTTGGTACCTCAATTATTTACCCTCCCAATTATACGTTTACAACTACTACTTTATTAACAGGAACAAATTTTGTTTTCCTTGGTCCTGTAAATATAAACCCGGGAGTAGTTGTTACTCTTTTTCAAACTGAAGTTTTTATGGTAGATAAAACTTCTAAATTTAATGTAAATAATAATTCCACTTTACTTTCGACTCAATGTTATTGGCATGGTTGCACAACACAATGGGACGGTATTTATGCACTTGGAGGAGCAACAATAAGGCTTGACCAAAATATTATTGAAGACGCACAAAGAGTAATTGTAGATACACTGGGAGCTTCGGAGATTGAATTACTACTAAATGTTTTTAATAAAAATTTTAAAGGCCTTGTTTTAAAAAATAATCCTTCGCCGCCCATTTTAGATATTGAGACCAACGCCTTTACTTCTTCTAATCTTTTGGCTTCAGTCATCAGTTATTCAATTCCTGTTATAATACCACAGGTAATAATAAATAGCCCCTCAACTTATTTTAGTTTACCTAAAGCAAATTTATTGCCTCCTTATTCAACTCGTTCATCGCTAGTCGGAATTGAATGTATCAATACTAAAAAAACAAGTCCTTTACTTTATATTCGTCTCGGTAAAGATGGTAATGGAATTGGCGGCGTTGTGAACAGCACTCAAAATTTATTCGATAAATTATTTTTTGGTGTTGCCATGTACAATAGTAGAGTACATGTACTTAATGCTTATTTCCAAAATCACGCAGGAAGCGGCAGGTCAGGTTTTCCCTCATCAGGTATTTACATTGAAGGTTCTAATGCCGTTGTAAATAATTTCTCCAATGCAAGAGTGGGTGGAATACTAAGCGAAAAATGTTATTTCGATAATAACAGAAATGGAATCACTAATTTTCTTTCCAGTCCGGTTAACATTACGCAAAACAATTTCAGCAACAATCAGGTTTGTATTTTCGCCACCGCAAATGCTAAAAACCGTTTGTTCACTGTATTTACAAACAGTTTGACAAATAATATCCTTGGCGTATTTATGCAGAATAATGTTTGGATTAACGGTGTAATTGTCAATAACACTTTTACAAACACAGTTTCCACCGGCTCATTTTCTAATAACTATGCAGTGTTCTTAAGTGAAACAGGAACGCCTTCTCCTCCAAACTACGCAAATTATTTTGTTTATGGTAATACAGTTAGTGGTCATTTCAACGGGGTTTTTGTAAGCAATACGTTTAGTACAACGGTACAAAGTAATTCAATAACCATGCGTGCTGATAATACCACCGGAAATTTTCAGCAAGGAATTCATGTTGTATTGTGTAATGCGCCAAATATTTTTAGTAACGTTATTAAAATTACAGGAAGCACTAACTTAGGAAATAACTGGCAGCACGGAATTTTAACTGACGGTCTCAATACACTGCCAAGTGTATTATGCAATACGGTAACTGATGTGCCGGTTAATATAAAAATACAAGGATTAAATTACACCTCCGTAAGTGGTAATGGCTATTGCGGTAATATTATGAACAATTATGGCTACGGCTTTTGGATGGACGCTAATGCTGAAATTGGCCACCAGTTCGCCGGAAATTTAGCATTTCCAGGAACAAAATTTGCTTCCGATAATCAGTGGTTCCCAATAGGCCTTGGGCCTTTAAGAACTGTGGTTTCAGGTAATAGCAATCAAACAACTGCTCCGGGAACCTTTACTCAAACTTTCATATATTTGAGAACAGCCCCCATTTCTTATACTATTCCCCCCGGAAGTTATGTTGTACCAACATTACCGTCATTTCCATTATCAGGAAAAATTGCTCCTACCACTTTCAATATTTGCGGCGGAGGTCCTCCACCTTTTCGATTGATACAATTTGCTAATAATATTGCACAAAATAATTTGACTTTTGGAGCAAATAATGCCAACCTACAGATGCTAAGTCAAAGAGGCTTATTTCAAAATTTAATTCTACAAAACATAAATACAATTATCGATCCTACATTAAATGCTTTTAATATTAACGCTCTTTCAAACAATGTCGGCAAATTTTTTAAAGTGGATAGTTTATTTAATGTAGCTGTGGCAGGTAACATTAATACAGTTTCAATGTCTAATGGTATGACAGTGAACAATGCTATTGTTCCAGTAAATAATATAGATAATAATCAAAAAATAATAAACGGTATCTATTCATCTTATGTTATGAACGGAAATAATTTAGACAGTTCACAAATTATCACTCTTGAACCAATAGCTTATTTATGCCCTATGACAGATGGCCCTGCCGTTTATCAGGCAAGAGCAATTTTGTTTGGGTACACAGGTAAAAAATATACTAACTCGTGTGAATTTACAGATGTCATTACTCAGCAAGGAGGCAGGATGTTTAATAATCAACCTGCTGAAACTGCTTCCATCGAAGAAGAAAATCTTAAAAATGATGAAATAAAACTTTACCCGAACCCAAGTGCCAATGAAATTTTTGTTGAAAATGGAAATTGCGTTTCTTGTCAAATAATAATATTTAATGTTCTTGGAGAAGAAATAATAAAACAAAATCTTAATACAAAAACAAAAATAGATGTTAGCCGTTTGAGTAACGGAACTTATTTATATCAAATAAAGAACGATGAGGGAATGATAATCAAAAAGGATAAACTGATAATAAGCAGATAAATTTTAATAATTGGTGTATATCGTTTCTTTTTTGTATCTTAGATGGAATGAAATTTTGGACTACTTTAATATTTATTATTACGCTAAATAATGGTTTTGCTCAGCCTTATATTAAAAATGCAAACTTTGAGCTCTATTCAAGTTGTCCTACTTCTTATGGAACATTTAATAATAAAATAAGTAATTGGATTTCTTCTATAGATAGCCCAGACTATTATAATTGCAGTTTTTATGATATTGGAGCTTACCCTACAAATACTTTGGCTTTTTCTGGCTCTGGTTATGTAGGGTTTGGATTATATGGAGATGCAAATGGATCCTGCGAGACAATTTTCCAAACACTCAATCAACCCTTTTTGCCCGGCATTACTTATTCCATCTCACTTGTTGCAAAAAGGGCTAATGGGGGAGCATGGAGTACTGACAGTTGTGGCGGAGTTGAATTATATGGAACGCGGAACGCAATGTTTTATTCTCTAACTGGTACTCATATCTCACAATTACCAAATACTTTTTTTTTAGGCAAAACATCACTTATCGGAACGATTAATTGGCGGGTATTCTCATTTAATTTTACCCCTACTGATACCATTCATAATATTTTTCTTACAATAGAAAAAATACCTAATTGTTATCAATATGTTTTTTTGGATTATATAAATTCCGGTATTTTCACAGGAATTGAAGAAAACAATTTACTTGTTAATAGTATAAAAATCTATCCTAATCCCCTTACAAATAGTTTGTGCATTAAAACAGAACTGAACGATTTTGAAAATTCAGAAATTGAAATAATAAATACTTTAGGGCAAATAGTTTTAAAATTGCCTTATGCAAACTCAATTGATGTTTCGAGATTGGCGCAAGGATTTTATAATTTAAAAATTTCATCTATTAATAAGCGGGTTTATTATTCTAAATTTATTAAGGAATAACTTTCTCCACTTTTCTAAATTTTATGGAACGTTCTGAATTTATTTTAATAAAATAAATTCCTTGCTCTAACTCCGCGAAGTTTAAAATAAGTTTGTCTTCTTCTTTATTAGTAGAAACAACTATTTCCCTACCTTGTAAATCATAAACTTTAATTTCTTTTATCGCCTTTCCTTTAATAGAAAGAAAACCATTTGTTGGATTAGGATATACTATCAAATCTCTATTTTCAGGATCTATTTCCAAAATTCCATTATACGGGATGAATTGAAAATTATCTACATAATTGTAACCCTGCGCAACACCTTTGTTGCCAACAGTAACAAAGTGACAATTAATTGATGCAGTAAAAGTAAAAGTTTTTTGTGTCCAATTAGTATCTGTTATTGGTAAACTCGAATATATTTGCGTACCAAATGTTAAACTATCATTACTTACACCAATGATAAGCGAATCACGGGTTGAACAAAATGTAGTATCTGACCTTTCATAATATCGTATGGAATATTTATTTCCTATTATAAGATTATTATTCATTTTCATAGAAAACCTATCACTAGATGATACAATACTATGAAGGGCAATAAACCAACTTCCATTTTGAGCGGAGCCGAACCCACACTTTTTATAAATATCTAATTCCGATGCTGTCCCAAAACCGTAGCAATCGTTCATATAACCATTAAAGGAAGTGTTACTCAAATTCCATCTACAAATGCTGGCTGAATTATTCTCAAAATCTCCATTTAAAAATGTTTGAGATTTTATAATAAACCCAAGTAATAAAAATAAAAAGAGTATTTTTTTGCTTCTCATTCCAAAGTAAAGATACAAAATAAGCCCGAATATTCAAATTATAAATTCACGACAAGGCGGCCGCTTGTTTCATAATAACCCCGAAGAAACTGCCTCCATTGAAGAAGGAAATTTTGTAATTGATGAAATAAAACTTTATCCGAACCCAAGTGCCAATGAAATTTTTGTTGAAAATGGAAATTGCGTTTCTTGTCAAATAATAATATTTAATGTTCTTGGAGAAGAAATAATAAAACAAAATCTTAATACAAAAACAAAAATAGACGTAAGCCGTTTAACTGATGGAACCTACTTGTATCAAATAAAGAATAATGAGGGAATGATAATCAAAAAGGATAAACTGATAATAAGCAGATAAATTTAATAATTGGCGTATGTCGTTTCTTTTTTGTATCTTAGTGTAGTCAAGATGAAAAAATTTAACATACTATTACTTATAATTTTGTTTGGAAAAACTTACGGACAAGCTTATATAAATAATCCTGATTTTGAACTTTACACAAACTGTCCCGCGACGTATGGTGATTTCGCCAATAAAATATCTTCTTGGGTTTCTGTTGTAGATAATCCAGATTACTACAAATGTACTTTTTATGATACAACCGCGGCTCCTACAAATACTGTAGCTTATTCTGGAACAGGTTATGTTGGTTTTGGAACTTACGGAGATTCAAATGGGTCTTCTGAGGCGATTGGGCAAACACTTAATCAATCTTTTCTTCCGGGAATTACTTATTCTATTTCTTTTGCGGCAAAGAAAGCTCGAAGTGGAATTAGTAGTCAGAATTGTGGAGGAGTGGAATTATATGGAATTAAAAGTACATTGTATTCTTCTCTTTCTTATACTCACATTTCACAAGTGCCCAATACTTTTTTCTTGGGAAAAACTTTAACTGTTCAAAATACGAACTGGCAAGTATTCTCATTTAACTTTACACCTTCTGATACAATGAAGCATATTGTGTTAACTTTGGAAAAAATTCCCAATTGCTATCAATACGTTTATATTGACGCCCTTAATTCAAATACATTGTTAGGTTTAAATGAAATCGTCAAAAATAATAGTATAAAAATCTATCCTAATCCCCTTAAAAATAGTTTATACATTAAAACAGAACTGAACGATTTTGAAAATTCTGAAATTGAAATCATAAATTATTTAGGGCAAGCTGTTTTAAAAACTCCGTTCTCAAATTCAATTGATGTTTCAAAACTGGCGAGCGGTATTTACAATTTAAAAATTTCTTCCGAAAACAGGGAGATTTATTATTCTAAGTTTGTTAAAGAGTAAAGGGCAGTCCTAAAAATCCACCTATCTGCGTTGAATCACAAAATTTAAATCCTCATTTACATAGGTAAACTCCGGTTTAAATTTTGCAAACACACAAGCTGGCTCAAACAACCATTGGTTGTTTGCCCTGCCTTGATATCTGAATTTTTAGAACCGGCCATAAGTCAATCCCTCTCCCAAATAAAAACAGTATCTGATTTAAATGGAATATAGCGGATAAAGGGAAAAGTTTTTGCTGATTTGTAACCCGAAATTTTTTCGCGGCTAATTACTATTTTATTGGGAGGTTCGTTCATCCAACGGTCGAACCAAATATTTGTTTCGCTCAAATGAAAATCTTCAAACTCGTATCCTAAATTAATATCGTCGTCGCTAGCCATCAAAACAGTTTTGGCGTAATCGATAGCTTCCCATTTTACACGGTTAGTTTGCAAATAATCTTTTGAAGTAAACACCGAAAATAAAATTTGCAGAATTAAACAAATGCACAATATAATTTTATAATTAAATATTGAAGGAAATAATTTTAATACAATCGGAATAGATAAAACGGTAACCATTAAAAAATAACGGTCAAATAAGGCATTGGAAAAACAAATAAAAATATAATAAAAAATAAACGCAAAAATAATGCTTCCAATTAAAGTTTCTTTTTTTAACTGAGCGGCTAAACTTTTTTTATGTTTCAGTATTAGACTTATTCCCATTAAAATAATTGCACCGCTTCCTAAAATGCTTATCGCTTTTATAAAATCAAAACCAATGGAAGAGAGTTTATTAGTTGGAAAGAAAAATAAAGTTTCCGGACCAAATCCCAAATCGTACAAATAATTGCCCAATGGAAATTTGCGCATGGCAATTAAAACCGCAGCAAAAAAAGGGATGCTGAAAATTAAAATACTTTTTTTATTAATACCATTCCTAATGAAATCATATAAGTAAACAATTAAAAAGGGAAATAAAACAAAACCGGTAAAAATTAAAAAATGAATCCATCGCTTACTTAAATTCATAAAAAATTCTTTCCACAAAGTAGTATTGCCGAATTCTCCTCCAAAAAACAAATACGAATACCCTGTTGAAATATAAGATTGCTTTTGGTGGCTTAACCAGTATTCAAATAAAAACAATCCTATAATCGCGGTTCCCATTAAAAAACCATGCGCGCCAAATATTTTTTTTGTTTGCCATACTCTTACACTATAAATTCCAATTACCATAGCCAAACTTAACTGGCGCGTGCCTATTATCCACAAAAAAATAATTACACTTAAAACTAAAAAAATCAATTTGCCTTTTTCTAAATATTTCAAATAAAAATATAATCCCATAATAACAAAGCTCACAAATGGAACATCCGTCATGTAAGAATTTGCAAGCGAAACAAACAATGGATTAAACCAAACCATTAAAACGCCCACTAAAGCCTTTTGCTTTTCTTTTACAACAAAATCATTCAGCAAAAAATAAAAAAATACCAATCCAAAAAAAGCAGTGACCAAAATTGAGAAACGAAGAACCGTAAATGAAAACCCAAAAATATTCGTCCACACCTTACCATAAAAAATATGTGTTACCATGGAGGCGCCACCCCAAATGCGTGTATCAATAAAATGATTGGTAATTAAAGTGTTTAATACTTTGCCATACACCCAATCGTCGTTAATAGGGAAATTACCAATGGGATTGATGATTAATTCTGTGACAACAAAAATAATAAACAATAAAATAATTATTCCTGCGTGCGAATTAAGTGTGCGTGAAAAAATATTCTCCTTATTGTGTAACATAAATACTTGCGAAAAATATTAAATGTAATGAAGCTTAATTAGAAATACAAATCGCTGGTTTTTAAGCGAAGGTAGCGCATTACAGATAAAAATGCACTGAGGCCCGAAATAAAAATTCCCAGTAAAATAATGCCCCCAAATAATAAGGCAAGCATGTTCTCATCTTGCAATTGTAAAAGATCGGGAATGTAATTGGTACTTAATATTAAAAATCCTGCCAGTAAAACGCCTGCTAAAATTCCGGAAACAATTCCTTGTCTTATTCCTTTAAAAATAAACGGTTTACTTATAAAAACACGCGTTGCGCCAACTAAATACATGGTGCGAATTAAAAAACGCTGCGAGTAAATAGATAAACGAATGGTATTATTAATTAATGCAATGGCAACAATTAATAATAAGCCGCTAAAAATTAAAATGTACAAGCTTACTACTTTTGCGTTTTCGTTTACCTGCTTTATCATATCTTTATGATACACCACTTCTTTTACAAATGGTTTTTGCAATAAACTTTTTTCAATTTCAACCAATGTATCGGCATTGGCATAATCGGCATTTAATTTTACATCTAATGTTGAGAGGAGTGGATTAAATCCCAAGAAAGAAATAAAATCTTCACCTAAATCTGTTTTTAATTTTTCGGCCGCTTGTTCCTTGGTAATATGCACAACACTTTTTGCAAATGCCGAAGCAGAAATTTCTTGCTGCAACCCATCTACCTGCGCGGCTGTAGTTGTATCTTTTAAAATAACCTGAAAGCCTATGTTTTCTTTAATATGATTTGATAATTTACGCGCGTTTAAAACAACTAGTCCGAGTAAACCCAACATAAACAAAACCAAAGCCAGACTGATTATAACAGTAGCAGAAGATGATTTGATGCGGCGCTTGGCTAAAGTTTCGGACACAATTAATTTTTATACGAAGTTAATTGGAAATAAAAATGAATTCTCTTTAGGAAGGAGGATATATTAACAAGCGGGTGTTTGTTGGGTAAAAATGGAACGCCGATGACGCGGATCTGGCGGATAAAAGCGGATTTGATTAAGTATACTAAAAAACTTCTTTCGCAACCTTTCGTGTACTCTCAGAAGTTCCCATTGTGTAAAAATGTACACAAGGTACGTTGGCTTTTACTAGTTCTTTGCTTTGCTGTATGCACCATTTAATACCTATTTCTTTTACTTCTTTATCGTCTTTACATTTTTCGAGCATCTCGTAAAAATCGTGTGGAATATCAATCTTAAAAATTTTTGGCAAGGCTTTTATCTGCGATTTTGTACTGAGTATTTTTAATCCGGGAATAATGGGAATATTAATTTTATTATCGCGGCAAAGTTTTACAAACTCAAAATATTTTGCATTATCAAAAAACATTTGCGTAACAATATATTCGGCACCTGCATCCACTTTTGCTTTTAACCATTTCATATCGGTTTGCATATTGGGTGCTTCAAAATGTTTTTCGGGATAACCTGCGATACCAATACAAAAATTAGTTGGCGCGGCATCTTTCATTTCTTCGTCGTGGTATTTTCCTTTGTTCATTTCCACAATTTGTTTTACAAGGTCGAGCGCGTAATGGTGTCCGCCCGGCTCGGGAACAAAATGCGGTTCGGTTTTAATACTATCGCCGCGCAATGCGAGCACATTATCAATTCCTAAAAATTGTAAATCAATTAAAGCATTTTCAGTTTCTTCCACTGTAAAACCGCCGCAAATAATATGTGGCACTGCTTCCACATCATATTTATTCATAATAGCCGCGCAAATTCCAACCGTGCCGGGGCGTTTACGAATGCTTACTTTTTCTAAATAACCGCCATCGCGTTTTTTATAAATATATTCTTCGCGATGATAAGTTACATCTACAAATGCTGGTTTAAATTCCATTAAGGGATCAATGGCGTCATAAATACTCTGAATGCTTTTTCCTTTTAAGGGAGGAAGAATTTCAATGGAGAAAAGTGTTTTTTTACTTTGGGATAATTTATCAATGAGTTTCATAAAATGATTCTGAAAAAAATTCTAAAATATTATATTATGGATTTACTGATTCGATGCCTTTAATTTCGGGAACAGATTTACGAATGGTCTCTTCAATTCCTGATTTCATAGTCATAAAACTCATGTTACAGGTTTTACAGGCGCCGGTTAATTCAAGTTTAAGAATATTGTCGGAGGTAATCTCCACCACCGCCACATTACCGCCATCGGCTTCTAAATAGGGTCTGATGGTGTTAAGCGCGTCTTCAACTTTTTGTTGTAATGGTGTCATGGTTTTTTATCTAAACAAAATTAAACTTTATTTTTTGTTATATTATTTAATTAACCTCAACGGTTTCAACTGCGTTTTTAATAGCAATTTGCTGCGCTACATTTTGTGCCATTTCTATCATTGTAATTGCCTGCATCGTGTTTTCCTGCATTACCGCGGGCCTTCCTGCGTCGGCTGCTTCTCGTATACTTTGCACTAATGGAATTTGTGCAAGCAATGGCAAATTAAATTCTTCCGCTAAATTTTTCATGCCATCTTTCCCAAAAATATAATATTTATTTTCAGGCAATTCTGCCGGCGTAAACCAGGCCATGTTTTCAATTAATCCTAATATAGGAACTTTAAGAGTAGGCAAATTAAATAAAGCAATTGCTTTTCTTGCATCGGCTAATGCCACTTCTTGAGGAGTACAAACAATTACTGCACCCGTTAATGGAATTTGTGTACATAACGAAATTTGAATATCGCCGGTGCCGGGTGGTAAATCAACAATTAAATAATCTAACTCCCCCCAAACAGTGTCAAAAAATAATTGCGCCAGCGCCTTCGATGCCATTGGTCCGCGCAAAGCCACCACCTGATTAGCGCCGGCCATAAATCCTACCGAATTTAATTTTACACCGTAACTTTCTACCGGTTTCATTTTTGGCAACCCTTCAAATTGCATAGAGCCGGGCATTTCTTTTTCAACACCAAACATAATAGTTTGTGAAGGACCGTAAATATCAGCATCCACTAAACCAACTTTTGCACCTTGCCTTGCTAATCCTACAGCAAGGTTTGCGGCCACTGTTGATTTTCCAACCCCGCCTTTTCCGGAGGCCACGGCAATAATATTTTTTACCAGTGATAAAGTACTTTTATCAGTTGCTTTTTTTGTAGTAACATTTGCCGTCATGTTTATTTTTACCACAGCTTCTTTATCTACATAATGTTTAATGGCATTTAAACAAGCATTTTTAATAGCTTCTTTTAACGGACAAGCAGGCGTAGTAAGCACTACAGTAAACGAAACATTTTTCCCATCCACCTCAACATCTTTTACCATGCCGAGTGTAACAATGTCCTTTTTTAAATCAGGATCATCAACATATTTAAGGGCCTCTATAACTTGTTCTTTTGTGATATTCATTTTAATTTTTTTAAGAAAAGAAATTCTTGATTAAAAAAATGTAAATTTTATTTCCGGAATTAAATTCCTAAAAATTATTTTCCTGCAGTAGCAGTGTTAGCTGCGGGCGTATTTGCAACGGGAACTTGATTTACAGGAGGCGCATTCCTAAAAACATTTTCGCGTATTGGGTCTGTTAACGAACTATCTAATCCGCGGGCAATTGAATCGGCGGTGCGTTTTGCAACATAATCCATTCTCACCCTATCTTCGGCAGCCGGTTCGCGGTTCTTTTTAACGGCTATTACAGCTAATAAAACAATTAATCCTAAACCAATAATTACGGCCAGTTTATTCTCTTCGTAGAATTTTTTCATAAACTTAAATTTAATACTTTAAAATATTTTTGTGCCCTTAAAATTAATCTAAATTTTAAGATTATCGCATTCTAAATTCAATAAAATTGAATTTTATATAATAGAAAAACCTCTCGGGTTTGCACCTGAGAGGCTTCTCACACTAACTAACTAAACACAAATTCTTATTTCTTTGCTTCTTCAGCAACAGTAGGAGTTTCAGCAGCTTTAGTAGAATCTACAGCAGTAGCTTCGCTAACAACAGTACCTAAACTAGCTTCCATTGCTTTAACAATAGAGTCAGCTTTACGTGTAGCATCAGCATCCATTTTAGCTTTTTCTTCAGCTGATTGTCCGCAAGACGCAAAAATAGTAGCTACTACAGCTACTGCGATAATTGAAAATACTTTTTTCATAGTTTTATTTTTTAAATGTTTGTAATTTCATATTTATTCCGTTTTTGATTATTAGTAACCCATTGAAATTGAATATTATTTATTTTTTATATAACTATTTGATTATCAAGTGTATAAATTTAATGCTTTTTGCTTTTCTACCTAATCAATTCACCATTTCGCCAACTCACAATTTATATTTGGGTTACCTTTAGCCATTAATTGTATTAACTAACACAGGCATTGTATGTCTAACAACAAAGCATTTTTTACGGATGCCGAATTTATTGATGGTTTAAAAACCGGACATGAAGCATCATTAAAAGCTTTGTATAAAAAGTACTATAATATCGTTCTTAAAATTGTTGTTAATAATAGCGGAAGCAGCGAAGAAGCGCAGGATGTTTATCAGGAAACCATCATTGTTCTTTTTGAAAATGCGAAAAAACCCGACTTTAAACTGAGTTGTCAGTTACAAACGTTCATTTACTCTATTGCAAAACGTTTGTGGTTAAAGCAGCTGAGAGATAAGGGACATT
>JAHEYG010000040.1 GCA_023251725.1 Sphingobacteriaceae bacterium
GTAATTTTAGAAATGAAAAACGATTTAAACGATTTAAAAAAAGTAGTTCATGATATTGTTATTGGTTCGAATGGTCAAAATAACGGAGTCACTAACGATGATGTGCAAATTGTAAACCGAATGTTTAATGAAACAAACGATTCGGTAAATGTTTTAGGGAATAAATCTTTAAACATTCATCCTGCCATTCAAAAAAATACCGGCGGAGTTAATCAAACCATCGAAGTGGAAGAATCTTTATCGTTACAGGATAAAGAAATCGATATGATAAAAAAAGCGCTTAAAAAACATAAGGGCAAACGCAAGTATGCTGCGCAGGAATTAGGAATAAGTGAACGCACACTT
The DNA here is from genome assembly GCA_023251725.1 of Sphingobacteriaceae bacterium. Classification (GTDB taxonomy): domain Bacteria; phylum Bacteroidota; class Bacteroidia; order B-17B0; family Aurantibacillaceae; genus JAHEYG01. The sequence continues at coordinate 346 of JAHEYG010000040.1, forward strand.
TACCGTAAAATTAACGAATATAAAATTGCAGAGTAAATTAGTATATATTATTTTTTTTGCTAGTTGCCTTTGTTTAAAATTCAAAGCGCAGTTTTTAGATAACAAAAAATATCTGGTAGATTCCATTGAGATCACTAAAATAAGTAATGACGATAAACTTTTTTTAGATTCACAATTAACTGATTATTCTAATGCCAATTCAGACACTTTAAAAATACAAACTCTGGCAAAAATTGTAGAAAATCTCCACGACGAAAAAATTTGGGTTAAATACAATCGTCTGATGAATACGATTGCAACACAAAAAATAAAAAGCACAAGTGGAAGGGAGTATTTTATTTATAAAGCTGCCCAGTCTTTAGCCCTTAATAATTTAGGCTACTATTATTTTAATTATTCAAGTAATTATAATTTGGCACTTAGTTATTACGAAAAAGGATTAAAAATAAATGAGGAAATAAATAATTATAAAGATTTAGTAGCTTCTTATTCAAATGTGGGTAACGTATATCAAAACTGGGGCGATTTAAATAAAGCTTTAGAATATTACCAGAAATCAACCAACCTCGAGGATAAAGTATCAGATAAATTATTATTTCTGGCTCCCTTTAACAATATTGCTCAAATTTATGTTTATCTGAATGATACAATTAGAGCGATTCAAACTTTAAAAAAGGCTTTGTTTTTGAGTTCGGGTACAGAGGATAAATTTTTGAAGGGAAGTTTGTTGCATAACATCGGCGTTTTAAGTTATTTCAGTAGAAAGGAGCCCGGTGTGGAAGCTATTCGTAAAGCATTGGAATTAAGAAAGCAAATTGGGGATAAAAAAGGAATCGTTCAATCTAATTTATCTTTGGTGGGAATTGAAACGAAAAATAAAAATTATGTATTAGCTAAGAAGTTAATAATGGAATCAGCCGAATTATTAAAGGAGCTGCAAAATTTTAATTTGGACGCCCAGTATTTTTACCAATTGGGAAATTTAGAAGAAATGTTGGGAAATGAAACAGAAGCCATTATTAATTTAGAAAAATCGGTGGCGGTTTATCAAAAATTTTCTTTGGGATTCGATTTGTCAAATGCCCTGAAAAATTTGATTAGTTTATATGGTCATGATGATGAAAAATATGCTTTAAAAAAACTTAAAGCATATGAATTGTATGAGAAAGTCATATCAAATATTGACAAAACCAGCGGACAAAAGCTTTTACTAAGGCAAAAATATGAAAGCGAAATGAAAGTTAATGAAGCCAAATTTCTACTTGAAAAACAATTAGAGGAAGAAAAAAATTTATCTGACAAGCATAAACAACAAGTAATATTATCCTCCGTTCTGATTATTCTTGTAATTGTTTTGGTGTTTTCGTTTTTTATTTACAGGGCATTAAAAGAAAATAAGAAAAAAAATAAAATTATTTCTGAACAAAAAACGGAAGTGGAAAAACAAAAACATTTAGTTGAGGAAAAACATAAGGATATTACCGACAGTATTAATTATGCGCAAAAAATCCAAACCTCATTAATTGTAAGCGAAAAATCATTGTTAAGTAAAGTAAATAATGTTTTTGTTTTATTTAAGCCGCGCGATATTGTTAGTGGAGATTTTTATTGGTATGGCGAAAAAAACAGTTTCAAATTACTGGCGGTTGCCGATTGTACAGGGCATGGCGTACCGGGTGCGTTTATGAGTATTATAGGAATTACTTTGTTGAATCAAATTGTAAATGAAAAAGGAATTGTTTCTCCGGCAGAGATTTTAAATAAATTACGGGAAGGCATTATCTCTTCATTAAATCAAACTAACGACGAATCAAATAAACGCGATGGGATGGATGTTTCTATTATCGCCTGGAACCAAAATGAACTTATTTATGCCGGAGCAAATAATTCGGTAATAATTATAAATGATAACGAAATTATTGAATTGAAGCCCAATAAGCAGCCCATTGGTTTATATGAAAAACAAACTGCTTTTACTGAACAAAAAATGGATTTGAAAAAGATTGAAAATATATATTTGTTTACCGATGGAATTACCGATCAGTTTGGTGGCGAAAAAGGAAAAAAAATTAAATTAAAGATTTTTAAAGAATGGTTGCGCGAAATTGCCGGATTAAATTCGGTTGAACAGAAAATTGAACTCGAAAAAAAGTTTATTGATTGGAAAAAAAACGGTGAACAAACAGATGATGTTTTGGTAATCGGAATTAAAGCTTAAATATAATTGAAATCAATTTTTAAAATAATTATTATTTGTTTGATGTTTTCTTTACAGGGATGCAAAATAAAATATTCGTTAAACGGAGCCAGCATTCCGCCCGAAGCAAAAACCATTTCTGTCGGATTTTTTACCAATAATACAAGCTTAGGAGCTCCTAGTTTGTCGCAACGGTTTACAGAAAAGTTAAGAGACGTGGTTTCTTCGCAAACCGCTTTGGGTTTGGTTAGGCAGAATGGAGATTTGCAATTTGAAGGTTATGTGGCCGATTATAATGTGTCGCCGGTAGCAATAGCCAGTACAGATTTAGCCGGCAAAAATCGTTTAACAATATCTGTCAGCGTTAAGTACACAAATAAATTCGAAGTGTCAAAAAGTTTCGAGCAAACATTTACCCGTTTTGCTGATTATTTAAGCACAGAAAGCATTTCTGCGAAAGAACCTGAATTGGTAATCGAAATATACCGCCAATTAACAGAGGATATTTTTAATAAAGCATTTAATAATTGGTAGTTTTTGTGTTTAAAAAAATTAATGGACCTAAGAATTAAATGTGTAATTTTATTTTTGAAATTAAACGAAGGTGAAACAAAACGAATGGATAAACTTAATTCATGCTCCACAAAGTGCAAACTTTTCGGATGTTGAAAAGCTGGAGAAACTCAAAAAAGAATTTCCGTTTTTTCAGTCAGCCCATTTGCTTTTAAGTTTAACTTCTAAAAAACACAACAGCAGTTTATATCAGCAAACTTTAAAAAATACCGCCATCTCTATTCCTAATCGGTCAAGATTATTTTATCTTCTTAATTATTTCGAAAATGTTTCTGATAATCCAAAACAAAATAATAATGAAGAAAAAAATCATGAAATAATAACTACTTCACAAAAAGAAAGTACTTCAGAAATTCAACATTTACAAACGATTGAAATCCGTTCAGAAAAGCAAAAAAATAAATTTACAGAGGAAGAGTTAAACGAACAGGTAAATAAAGAAATTGAAAAACAGGTGGTATCTGTACTGGTCGAAAAAGAGTTATTGAATGTGCCTTCTTTAAAAAAGAGTTTGGAAGTAAAAAAGGAAGTTTTAAAATCAGGAAGTTTTTCAGATTGGTTAAAAGAGTATAAATCGGAGGATGGTTCTTCGCATAAGAAAAAAGAAATCAGTGAAACAGAAATTAAAAAATCAATTAAGTTTGAGGATAACAAAAAAGCATCCCAAAAAAACATTATCGATAAAATTATAGAATCTGATCCTGGAAATATCAGACTTAATCCTGCTAAAAAGTTCTATGCCCCCAATAACAATGCAAAAGAAAGCCTTCTTGAAAACGAGGACCTTGTGACTGAAACATTGGCTAAAATTTATGGCCTTCAAGGTCAAACCGCCAAGGCAATTAGAGCGTATGAAATATTAAGTTTGAAATTTCCACAAAAAAGTGCTTACTTTGCCTCCTTAATAGAAAATTTGAAGATTTAACTAAAAATTTATAACAATGATTCTTTCAATAGTTTTAATTATCGTTTGCGTTTTATTGATTCTTGTAGTGTTAATTCAAAATTCAAAAGGAGGCGGAATTCAAAGTCAGTTTAGTGCGGCCAATCAAATTATGGGCGTACGCAGAGGTACCGATTTTGTTGAAAAAGCAACTTGGACCTTAGCCATTTTATTATTAGTTTTTAGTTTATTAATGACGCCTAAAACAGGCGTTTCTGCTGATAATTCAGGTTCAACCGAATCTGTAACTCGTAAAAAAGCGGCGGGTGCCGTAATGCCGCAACAAGCCCCAATGCAGCAACAACAAGCCCCGCAACAGCAAGCGCCGCCACAGGGAGCACCACAGAAATAAAATTCATTATGTTTGTTTTTTAAAAAGCTACCTCGCCGGTGGCTTTTTAGTTTTTAGGAGAATAGGGTAAATGATTATGAGATAATTATTCCGTTTCGTTATAATAAAATAATTATTTTTGACTGAAAAATTATGCAGGTATTTAAGTTTGGGGGGGCCTCAGTAAAAGATGCCGGTGCCGTAAAAAACGTTTCTGAAATTTTAAAAAAGCAAGCTAAAAACAAAACAGTAGTGGTTATTTCTGCAATGGGTAAAACCACTAATAGTTTTGAGCAGCTTTTAAACGAATATTTTTATAAAAACGGAAATCCGGATCATGTTTTACAACAGATTAAAGATTTTCATTTTAATATTTTAAGAGAACTTTTCCCTGATAAAAATCACCATATTTATACAGAAATAGAAAATACTTTTGTTGAAATTAACTGGATCCTTGAAGAATCTCCGGCTTTTGTTTATAATCAGCAATATGATCAGATAGTGAGTGTCGGAGAAATTCTTTCCACAAAAATAGTTTCGGCATTCCTCAATCAAAACGGAATAAAAAACAAATGGATGGACGCCAGAGATTTTATTAAAACGGATAATAGTTATCGTGAGGGAAAAGTAAATTATGAATTAAGTGAATCATTGGTAAAAACAGAATTATTGGCCGAATTAAATTTGAATGAAATTATTTTAACTCAGGGTTTTATTGGCGGAACTTCCGAAAACTACACCACCACTTTAGGTCGTGAAGGTTCTGACTACACAGCGGCATTACTTGCGTTTTTTTTAGATGCCGAAAATGTTACCATTTGGAAAGATGTTCCCGGGGTTTTAAATGCCGATCCGAAATGGTTTAAAAACACCAAAAAAATAGATGAATTAACCTACCACGATGCCATCGAATTAACTTATTACGGGGCTTCTGTAATTCATCCCAAAACAATAAAGCCTTTGCAAAACAAAAATATTCCTTTGTTTGTAAAATCTTTTGTTGAGCCTAATTCTGAAGGTACCAAAATTGGAAATACTTCTAGGAGATTAGCTATACCAGGCTATATTTTCAAAATCGACCAAATATTAATTTCAATTCAGCCTAAAGATTTTTCATTTATCGCAGAAGATAATTTGAGTGATATTTTCGAATTATTTTCAAAGCATTCAGTCAAAATTCATGCCATGCAAAATTCAGCAATCAGTTTTTCGGTTTGCACCGATAATGCAACTTCAAAAATCGAAATTTTGATTACAGAATTACAAAAACAGTTTAAGGTGTTGTTTAACGAAGGAGTAGAACTTCTTACCATTCGTAATTACGACCAAAAAACAATCCTAAAACTTACCGAAAATAAAACTATTTTAGTAGAACAAAGAAGTCGAAATACCATTCAAATGGTAATGTCCAATAATCTCTAATTAGAATAATTCTAAATAAAACTAAAACGACGTAACTTTTTAACAAAAAAGAAGACTAATTGTTTGTTTTTTAGATTTCTTTAACTAATTTAGTGCCCTAAGTATATTTAGCTAAGTGTGCTAAGTAAAAATTTAAACGAAAAAACATGAAAAAACTAATTACAAAAGTTGTGTTAGCATTTGGTTTCTGCGGTAGTTTGTTCGCTCAGCAAGACCCACAGTTCACTCAGTTTATGCACAGTAAATTAATTTACAATCCGGGCTATGCTGGTACTAGCGATGCAATTTGTGCAAACGTGTTGTTCCGTCAACAATGGGTTAATTTTCAAGGTGCACCTAAAACTTTTTTATTTAGTTTTGATATGCCATTACTTGATCTTCCAATTGGAATTGGTTTAAATATCATGAGTGATGAGATTGGCGCTGATAAAACTTTTTTTGGTCGCTTAGCATTAGCTTATAATAAACAAATCGGTGCCGGTAAATTAGGTGCCGGAATTGATATTGGTATTTTACAAAAACAAATAAATAATGCATGGATTACGCCGGAACCCGGTAAAACCGATCCAACAATTCCAGGAACTTATAACACAAGCAGCAGTAACCCCCAATTAAACTCATTAACCTATGATTTAGGTTTTGGTTTATTCTATCAAATACCAAATAAATTTTATGTGGGTTTATCATCCACCCATTTGCCGGCTCAAACTCTCAAAGGTACTTCAACAGGGGTTAAATTTGATATGGCTCGTCACTATTATATTGTGGCAGGTTATTCTATCCCATTAAATCCTATGAATATGATTACTCCTAATGTTAAAGTTAAAACCGATGCTGCAACTACGCAATTAGATATTAACCTAACTTATATGTGGAACAACACAATTTGGCTAGGTGTTACTTACCGTATGCAGGATGCTATTGCGCCGATGCTTGGAGTTAAATTACTAAAAGACAAAAGCCTAAAAATAGGTTATTCTTACGATTACACATTATCAAAAATTAACGGCTATACAAGTGGTACTCATGAGATTATGTTGGGATATTGTATGAATTTAAAGAAAGCAAAACCCCCAACAGTTTCAGGAAATGTTAGGTTTATGGAATAGTTAATATTGTAACCTTTTAAAAAATCTATCGTTAAAGCCATATTAATACTTTCACCCCCAGTTCATATCTTCTTAATATTAAGATGTGTAACCAAGTGGTAGTATTAAGGTTATAAACTAAAACAAAAATTATGAAAAAACTCTTGGTATTAGCTTCATTTGTAGCGGTTGTTGCCGGGTGTAACAAGCGTACTGGTGAGTTAATTGGTGTGCAAGGACGTGAACAGTGGTTTCAACCGGACCCATTTGGCACCTTGTATATTCCAATGGGGGCCTATCATATGGGACCAAGTGACGAAGAAGTTACTATGGCGCATACCGCTAAATCAAAAGTGGTTTCTGTTCAGGCTTTTTATATTGATGATTCCGAGCTTTCCAATAATGAGTACCGTCAATTTGTTTATTGGGTAAGAGACTCAATTGCTCGTAAACTGTTGGCCTTTGGATCTAATCCTGATGCTGAAGATTACCAAATATCTCAAGAAGATTATTTAGACGCCTTTCCTATATTTAAAGGTGATAATAATTTGCAGGATCCTTATATTAATTGGGAAAAAGCAATTAATTGGGAAAGTGCCGATGAAGATTATCGTGCCGATCTTCAGCCTATGTATTTGCCGGAAGGAGAACGCTTCTATAATCGTAAAGAAATTGATACTCGTAAACTAAATTACGAATATTATCGAATTGATATCCGTTTAGCTGCCTCAAGATCAAACCGTTTTGTTCCTCAAAAATCTCCTGATGTACAAGATGCCGCACATGAATATAAGAAAGCTGATTATATCAACGGTGTTGTTCTTAATGACGGACAGAATGGGACGCCTGGAAGTCCTTCAGCTCCGGTAGGAGATCCCGGTAAGGATCCAAAAACTTTGGGTACCTATAATGTAAAAGATCAGGTGGCTGTTGGTCAGGGTAATTATGTGCCCCGCGAACGTAAAGGCGTTGATCGTTCGGCTTTTATTATTAAAGATATTATTAATGTATATCCTGATACTTTAGCTTGGGTCCATGATTATACATATTCTTTTAATGAACCTTTAACAAATATGTATTTTTGGCATCCCGCTTATGACCAATACCCTGTTGTTGGTGTTACTTGGAAACAGGCTCGGGCATTCTCTATTTGGCGTTCTCTTTTACTAAATAATTTTTTAATGGGAGTTGGTCAAAGTATTGTTAATGATTTTCGTTTGCCAACCGAAAGTGAGTGGGAGTATGCAGCACGTGGCGGTTTAGCATTGTCTCCATATCCTTGGGGCGGTCCTTATATTCGTAATGCGAGTGGATGTTTCTTAGGTAACTTCAAGCCAATGCGCGGTTCTTATATTGATGACGGTGGATTTCACTCAGTTTACATTTACTCATACAACCCGAATGATTATGGATTGTATTGTATGGCAGGGAATGTATCGGAGTGGACAAGCAATGCATTCGATGAATCTGCATATGATTTTGATCACGATTTGAATCCTGATTACGTTTATGATGCTCAAGATAAAGAAGCAAATGTTTTAAAACGTAAGGTAATACGCGGAGGTAGTTGGAAGGATGTCGGCTACTATTTACAAAATTCTACAAGAACTTATGAATACCAAGATACTGCTAAATGTTACATCGGTTTCCGTAACATTATGACATATTTAGGTCGTGCAAAAGGGGATGAATTATAAACTTTTTTATTAATACAAAAACAAACCAAAAAACAAACCAAAACACTAACTAACAAAAACAAACAGCTATGAGTAAACTACCAAAAGTAAAAGGGTTTAAGCGATTCATTCACGTTGCTTCTTGTATAGGCGCATCCATTGTAATTTTAGGTGCCTTATTTAAAATTATGCACTGGCCGGGTAACAGTCAGATGCTTATTGTAGGCTTAGGAACAGAAGCCGTTCTATTTTGTTTATTTGCCTCCGATGTGCCCCATGAAGAGTACGATTGGTCTTTAGCTTATCCTGAATTGGCAGGGATGGGACATGAAGGTGAAGAAGACCCTAACAGTCAATTACCTATTACTAATCAATTAGATAATTTATTGGAAGAAGCAAAAATAGGCCCCGAACTTATTGCAAGTTTAGGCTCAGGAATGAAATCACTTAGCGAAAGCGCAAATAAGATTGCGGATTTATCAAGTGCTCATACAGCAACGAGCGAATACGTTACAAGCGTAAAAAATGCTTCGAAAAATGTCACAGAATTAGCTGATTCTTATCATAAAGCATCAGAGACTTTAATTGGACTTGCAAACTCTGGTGATGCCGGTAATTCTATTGGAGAATCTTTAACAAAGGTTTCTAAAAACTTATCATCACTTAATGCAACTTACGAATTGCAACTTCAAGGTTCAAAAGAGCATTTAGACGCTACTAATAAATTTTATGGTGGCTTGAACGAATTAATGAAGAATCTAACAGATTCAGTTGATGATACTCGTAAATACCGTCAGGAGATGGCTACTTTATCAACTAATTTAAGCTCTTTAAATACTGTTTATGGTAATATGTTAAATGCCATGAATTTTAAAGCTTAAAATTAATTTAGTTTTCACAAATTGTGTCTTATTAAATTAAGTTCAAAATTAATTAACGTTAAACCAAAATAAAAAATAAGAAATTATGGCAGGTGGTAAAGAAACGCCGAGGCAAAAGATGATTGGTATGATGTACTTAGTACTCACCGCTCTTTTAGCTATGAACGTGTCGAAACAAATATTACATGGTTATATTGTTGTGAACGAAAGTATGGAAGCTAGTAAAGCTAACCTTGTTGAAAGTAATAAGCGTATTGGAGAATCATTTGAAGCTGCAATTAATGGAAACCCAGCAGCTAAAGCGTATTTCGATAAGGCTAAAGAAGCACAAGCTGTCTTAAATCCGTTGTACAAATATATGGATGACGTAAAGTTTAATGTTATAGCTAAAACAGAAAAAATTGGGCAAGCCGATACTGCTAAATTACGCTATTTAAATGCCATTGATAATTATGATCAGCCGTCGTTTGAATTGATTGGAAGCGATGCCGGTAGCCCGGTAAATAAACCTCTTTCTGGCTTGGAGCTAAAAGATAAAATGATGTCAGTGCATAATTCTTTGATTTCTTTAGTAGATAATATGCAAAAAAATGCCAAGACTAAATTATTTCCTTCAGATTATGAAGGCTTGAAAAAGAAAATTGGTCACATTAAACCTGAAGATTCCGGGGCCGAAGATGATGGTTTGAAAATGACTTGGGAAGTTGAAAATTTTTACCATTTACCTATGGCAGCTGTTGTTTGTAATATAAATAAAATGGAGGCTGATTTTAAAAATCTTGAATCTGAGATATTGCAAGTGTTTTCGAGTGCCAGCGGTAAATTAGCTATTAAGTTTGATAGATTAAATGCAAAAGTAATTGCCCCCTCATCTTACATTCAATCTGGTCAGCCTTATAAGGCTGATATTTTTCTTGCTGCTTCATCGTCTTCAATGACTAAAGATATGATGGACGTTTTAGTTGGAACCGATTCCGTTTCTAAAGGTGCCGGCGGAACAGCAGTTCCAATTGTAAACGGAGAAGGTAAATATGAAGTTGGTACAGGTGGACAAGGTGAGCAAACTTTTAAGGGAGTAATTAAATTTAAAAAACCGGATGGCTCTACTGAATATTATCCATTCTCTCAAACTTATATGGTCGCTGCCCCTGCTGTTGCGGTAGCCGCTGAGAAAATGAATGTGTTTTATATTGGAGTTGAAAACCCAATCGCTGTTTCTGCAGCCGGAGTGGCACCAACTGATCTTCTTGTTAACTTAAATGGTGGTGGAGCTACTAAAACAGGGGGTGCCGGTGGAAAATTTGTTGTTAAATGTACAACTGCAGGAACATGTAATATTTCAGTTTCAGCAAAAACCAAAGATGGAACCAAGCCCCAAGGTAAAGCCATTCCTTTTCGTGTAAAGAAAATTCCTGACCCTCAACCGAAATTAGGCGGCAAATTTGCCAATGGTATTATGATGTTTTCAAAACTTGAATTAGCAAGTGTGGGTGGTGTTGGAGCAGAGATTCCCGGTTTTGATTTTGATGTTAAATTTCCGGTAGTTAGTTTTTTATTTAGTGCCAGTGTTAAAGGTATTTTAAAGGAGTTTAAATGTACGAGCGCTAACTTATCTCTTGAAGCAAAACAGGTTTTCCAAGGATTAAACTCAGGTGGAAAAGCATACGTTGAAGATATTAAGGTAAAGGCCCCTGATGGAACTATTAGAAGTTTAGCTGCTGTTTCAATAAAAGTAAAATAATACTTCGACCACTTCGACAGGCTCGGGGTATGCAAGATCAGTAACCAAAAATTAAAACACATGAAAAAAACTATCCAATTATTACTTGTTGCATTATTTTTTGCTGCATTTAATTTAAAATCCCAGCCTGGAGTATTCCAGCCAGGTGAGTATAGAGATGGTATTTATACAAAGGAAAACTCAAATGACCGCCGTTACATTCCTTATACACATTTACGTGAGGCAGACGTAGCTTGGGAAAAAAGAGTTTGGCGTGAGCTTGATTTACGAGATAAACAAAATCAAGTTTTGTTTTATCCAATTGATTTTTCTGCTTCCGGAAACGGCAGATTATCTTTAATACGTATGTTGGCTAAATACATTATTCAAGGACAAATAATTGCGTTTAAAGATGAAGATTTTTTAGCCCCACTTGAATTATCTGAGGTTAAAAGTAAATTGGTTAAGTGCGATTCGCTAAAGGAATCAACATTTACTGAAGCAGGTGATGAAGTTATGACCTCGCGTTGGAACTGTGACTCAACTACTATTCTTCGAGAAATAACTGTTTGGAGGATTAAAGAAGATTGGTTTTTTGATAAGCAAAAATCGGTATTGGAAGTTAGAATTTTAGGGTTGCAAGCTTTATCAAGAGACCCGGATAAAGGATTAAAAGATTTATTTTGGGTATATTTTCCGGCATGTAGACCATATTTTGCAAAAAATGAAGTGTTTAACCCAAAAAATGATTCTGAACGCAGAACTTTTGAAGATATATTTTGGAAACGTCAATTTATTAGTACTGTATTTAAAGAAACTAACGTGTACGATAGACAGTTTTTAGATTATTCTCATGGTATCGATCAGTTGTTAGAGTCTGACCGTGTAAAAAATGATATTTTTAGATGGGAACATGATTTGTGGCATTTCTAATTCCTAAAAAATTCAGAAAGTCCCCTCAGAATTTTCTGAGGGGACTTTTTTTGCTTTTAAGTTTTTATAAACTCCAAATTTCTTTTTAATCCTTTAAATTTTGTTCGCTTCACAGCCGAGTTTTTAAAAACTTTATTAAAAACTTCTTCACTTAAATCCTGCCATTGGTGGCTAGTAAGTTCCAGCAGACCGTTAGTGCTGTTAAAAAGAGGTTCGTTGTGTGGATGACTAAAACTGTTCCACGGACAAACATCCTGACAAACATCGCAGCCAAAAACCCAATTATCCATTTTGTTTTTAAACTCAGTAGGAATATTTTCTTTTAATTCGATGGTGAGGTAGGAAATGCATTTGCTCCCATCGACAACATAAGGTTCAACAATGGCGTTGGTAGGACAAGCATCTATGCACTTTGTACAGGTGCCACAAAAATCTTTTATAGGTCCGTCGGCATCGAGTTCAATATCTAAAATTAATTCGGCAATAAAAAAAAACGAACCTTGTTCTTTATTAATTAAGTTGGAGTTCTTTCCTATCCACCCTAAACCACTTTTTTTGGCCCAGACTTTATCTAACACCGGAGCAGAATCAACAAAAGCGCGGCCGTTTATTTCGCCGATTTGCTCGGTAAGCGTATTTAAAAATTCTTTTAATTTTTCTTTTATTACTTCGTGATAATCCATCCCGTAAGCGTATTTCGAAATTTTTGGCGCTTCCGTATTTTGTTTTTGTTCGGGATAATAATTATACAATAATGAAATTACCGACTTTGCATCATCTACCAATAAACGCGGATCGAGACGCTTATCGAAATAATTTTCCATGTATTGCATTTGGCCATTGTAATTTTTAATGAGCCAGTTTTCTAACTGCGGAGCTTCTTCCTCTAAAAATTGTGCTTTGCTAATGCCGCAAAAATCAAAACCTAAGCGTTTGGCTTCTTGTTTTACGAGTTGAGTATTTTTTGAAGAGTTCACTTGTCAAAAATAGGATTATTTTCAACACAGAGGTACGGAGATACAGAGTTGCACGGAGAAATTAAAAACAAACAGTAATACTGCATTTCCCCCAACCGTGTTCAATGCCCCTATTAAATTCTTTGGTGATGAAAACTCGCGCATATTCGATGCTCACACGTTTATACGCTAATACAGCGCCTCCGTAAAACGAATATACTAAACGCTCAACATCATTTGAAGAAACCACCAAATCATTATTTTGCGAAAACATACCGCCTTCCATTACGGCATTATATCCCACTAATTTTATTTTTCCTTTGGCAGTTAAATAAAATTGAAATTTTTTAGGGTGAACATTTTTAACAACACCCAAATTTTTAAAATACGAATTCATAATTCCCATTCTAAACATTAATCCTCCACTCACATCATCGTACAAAGTTCCTATTCTTACATCTCCCAAACCAATAAACTCAAAATAATTATTCGAATAAATATTTTGTTCTATAAAAGCAGAGTAATTTATTATCACATCCGTTTTTAACTGATGCTGCCAGCCTAATGGCGGAATATTATCTAAAGCTGTGTGAATTGCTTTTTGCTCTTGCTCGCAAACAGCGCAAGGACCAATCAATCCCAAATCTAATTTAGCGGTGAGCCGGCGTTTTTTTTCGGTGTCGATAGAAATTAATGAATGTGTTAAAAACAAACTTGCCGCATATGGGCGTTCTAAAGTATTTAAGGTATCGTAACGAATGCTGCGAGGCGTAAAACAATTTTGTTCAACCGCCATACCAAAATGTTTTTGCGAATTATTTTTAAGCCGGATTAATAATTTTGATAAAGGCGATTTTTCTACGAATGGCGAAATATATTCTAACTGAATGCCCTGAGTGTAATAACGGTCAGTCATGTTAAAAAAATCGTTTTCGTACGTGTAATGAATGTAGCGATAAGTATTTTCGAAACTTGGTTTTACAGAATCGGTTTGCGAATGCAGAACGAACGAAAAAATTAAAAAACAAAAACTTATTTTAAGTGAAAAATGCCACATGCTTATTAGACGAAAAACGAGACAGTTCCTTACAATGAAATAGTTCCTAAAACTCATCCTTCGACTACGCTCGGAACGCTTTTTCTTATTCTTCAATCAAACAACCCACCATTATTTTTTCGGAAAGTTTTACCTAAATGTTTGTAGGCCATTTCGGTTACTTCGCGGCCACGCGGTGTTCTTACCATATAACCTTCCTGCACTAAAAATGGTTCGTACACTTCTTCAATGGTGCCCGCTTCTTCGCCAACCGATGTGCTAATAGTTCCTATACCAACCGGACCACCTTTAAATTTATCTATAATGCAATTTAAAATACGATGATCCATTTCATCCAAACCATTTTTATCAACGTTTAATTGTTTTAAAGAATAGGCTGCAATTTCCATATCAATTTTTCCGTTGCCTTTTATTTGTGCGAAATCACGCACGCGCCTAAGCAAGGCATTTGCAATGCGCGGCGTTCCTCTGCTTCGTCGTGCAATTTCGTAACCCGCATCATTGCTAATTTCTACATTTAAAATTCCTGAACTGCGTTCAACAATACCGGTTAAAACTTTGCTGTTGTAATAATTTAAACGCGATGTAATTCCAAATCGTGCTCTTAGCGGGGAAGTTAATAACCCACTACGAGTTGTTGCTCCAACCAATGTAAACGGATTTAATTTTATTTGTACCGACCGCGCATTGGGTCCGGTATCAATCATAATATCAATTTTAAAATCTTCCATGGCCGAATACAAATATTCTTCAACAATCGGACTCAGCCTGTGGATCTCATCAATAAATAAAACATCAAAAGGTTCTAAATTAGTAAGCAATCCCGCCAGGTCGCCTGGTTTATCTAATACGGGTCCGGAGGTAACTCTTAAATTTACTCCCAAGTCATTGGCAATAATGTGTGCTAAAGTTGTTTTACCTAAACCGGGCGGACCATGCAATAAAACATGATCTAACGCTTCTTCTCTTTGTTTTGCAGCCTGAACAAATACACGGAGGTTATCTACAACACTTTCTTGTCCGCTAAAATCATCGAATTGTATTGGGCGCAATGCTTTTTCAATTTCCTTATCGGAAGGCGTTAAGTTATCTGCGCTAGCATCGAGGTTATCGTTCATTTGAGAAAAAGGTTAATCGTTATAAGGTTACAAGGTTATAAAGTTATAAAGTTAATTGAAAATAATTAACAACGATAACGAATAACGCTATAACGAATAACGCTATAACGGATAATGATTTCCAAAATAATTTAATTCATTATTAATTCAGGCAAGCCAATTGGTGCGGAGTCATAAAAAGCAAGTTCGTGTATTTTTACTTTTACTTCTTTTATTATGGGAAAGGTGCTTAAAATATCCATTACTTCTTGTTCGTTTTCAGCTTCTATAAAAGCCCACACATTGTGGCGCTCCATATCCAGCGAATAACTGCGGATAACGTTCTTTTCCATAAGGTCGTTAATGATATTCCGATGCTTAGGAATAAGCGCCATAAAGCGGGTGGTGAAGAATTCGGGAAGCTCAATATGCACTAAAAATACGTCCTTGGTCATATCGCAAATATGGTGAAAAAAAGGTTGAATTCGGAATGATAAATGTTAAATAAGGCCACGAATTACACGAATTTTCGCTAATCTAACCGAAAAAAATGAGGTGAAATTATCAATGAAAACACGAAATTATCGCTCATAGGCCCCGGCATCAGGAAAACCATCTGCCGTTCGGGATTTATTAGTGATGTCGAAAGGCACCTTGTTGGCATCTGACAGAGCAGCTGCAGAAAAGTTAATGGCACTTGAAGTAGCTCCCAATGAAAAATCATATCCCGTTTTATTAGTAAAATCGGAAGTTTGATTGATTCTGCATCCAATGTATTTTGTAGGATAACCGGCAGTGTTCACATTTGTTTTAAGAAAACAATACGAGAAAGTTCCTTTAGGAGGATAAGTAATTGACGACACCGTATCAATTTCTAATTCGTTTACTAAACCCCCATCAATAATGCAATTTCCAAAGTAGCAAGTATCAAGCCGTAAGGTTTGTGTGCTCGTATGATTATCAATATGCACACATGGAATGCTTCTCGAATCTTTATCCCAAAAATTAGCAAACGTTGTGTGCAAAAAAGTATATCTCCCGCCAAGGGTAAAGGCCCCGCAATATTCTTTACAATTTACAATTACATTATTGGCACCGTAAATATAAAAAGCTACACCAAAAATTCCCCACTTACTCATGTTCTGAATTTTTGTATTGGTAATTTTTAATCTTCGCGGCTCGCTAAAAAAATTACCCAGTAACAATTCGGCCTGCACGCCAATGTATCCGTTTTTAATTATGGCATTATCAATTTCGTTATTAACGCTTCCTTCGTTAATCCAAATTCTATCCCACTGCCCCGGAATATCCGCTAAATCTTTTTCAAAGCGGTCGCCCTGAAATGTTACCGGATAAGAAGTGGTTCCCAATACTCTTAATGTTCCGTAACGGTATACCCACAATCCCGCATTTTGATGTAAATAAACTTTTACACCCGGCGTGATTATTAAAGTTTGAGTTGAGTCAACCACAAGCCATCCGTAAATTACATGTGGTTTATCATTTACCCAGGTTACAATTGTATTGTTAGAAGCAGAAACGGTAGAGTAGGCCAAATAACTTCCGTTAACAAATTTAATGGCGTTGGTGGGTTTGTGATAATAGGCGTCTTGTCCCCACGCTTCCAAATAAACATTTTGAGTATTACCATTTACAACAAATAATAAATTATCGCTAATGATAAGAGGCGAATTTACATTGGTGGGATTAACGTGAACCTGAATAAAAATATACAAACTGTCATTGGCAGCAATTTCAATGTCGCTAAAAGTTTTTCCGGGAGAGCCATCTACATTTATAATAAAAGCAGAAGAGTTGCCGTTTTGCAATGAGATAGAACTTATTTTTATTTTTTGTTGATGATTATTGATGACACGAATGTTACGTGTTGCCGAACCAATGGTAGTAAAAACGGTATCAAACAAAACCGAGTCGGCCGAAAAATTTACTTTAGCGGAAGTGTCGGTAATGATGGTATCTTTTTGGCAGGAAGAAAATGCGGCAATAAGAAACGCAGAAATTATACTTATGGCGAAGGCTTTTTTCAATAACCAAATTTAATAATAATAACGGTATTTCACGAATTTTATTGCGGGAGAGGTTAGTCGGTAATCAGTAAACGGTATTCAGTAAATGGTATTCGGTTATTGATTTAATTTATTCGAAATTGCATGATGAAAAATTAATAAACCTTTTTCGTATTTTCATAAAAATATTAATTCCGCATCCGTATTTCTCCCAATTAAAAAAGGCGAATCTCAGGAATATTAAACACGTAAAATTATTTCCTGAAACCCGCCTTATAAACAAAACAAAAAACAAAAGAACATTCGAACAATTAAATAATCTAACTATAAACCAAATCCATAATAAGCCCGCATGCCATTCGGATAAATGCCTTCAATTAAAACGCCGCCGCTTTTATTTTCTAAAATAGTTTGAACATCTTTCGGGTTATTTACTTTTTTCTTATCAATTGAAGTTATTACAAATCCTTCTTTTATTCCTGCACTAGCTAATTTTCCGCCATTTAATTTCGAAATTTTTACACCATTTTGTATTTTAAGTTTCGATAAATTATTTACATTCATTTCTTCAAACACTGCGCCCAATCCTGTTAACACAATTTTTTCTGGCTCTATTTTTTTTATGATGCTCACACTATTTTCAATATTTTTTAAAATCACCGGAACAATTACTTCTTGTTCTTCCCGTAAGACACTCACCTCAATTTTATCGCCCGGCCGGTATTTACTCACTTGCTCCTGCAATTCTGAAACGCTTTTTACTTTATTATTTTCGACCTGTAAAATAATATCGCCTTGTTTAAGTCCTGCTTGTTCGGCCGACCCGCCCAACGTAATTCCGTTAATGTAAACACCTTTTAAATATTTAATATTTTTTTGTTTTGCAAAATTCGCATCAATGTCATTAATGCTAACACCAATGTAAGCGCGTTGCACAGTACCAAATTCCGCTAAATCGGCCACCACTTTTTTTACAATATTTACCGGCACCGCAAACGAATATCCCTGATAAGAACCATTGTTAGAAGCAATAGCCGTATTAATTCCAATTAATTCGCCGCTGTTATTTACCAAAGCGCCACCGCTGTTTCCGGGATTCACTGCCGCGTCGGTTTGTATGAATGATTCAATGGGCACTTGGCCTTGTTGTAAATTTCCCTCAATTACATTTATATTTCTTCCTTTCGCACTAATAATTCCTGCTGTTACAGTCGAGTTTAAATTAAACGGATTTCCAACTGCCAACGCCCATTCGCCCACTTTTACCGCGTCGCTGTTTCCATAAATAATAAAAGGTAAATTTTTTTCTTTCACTCTTATTAATGCAATATCTGTTGTGGGATCAGCGCCAATTACTTCTCCTAAATATGTACGTTTGTCATTGAGAATAACTTCAATTTTTGAAGCGCCGTTAATCACGTGATTATTGGTAACGATATAACCATCTTCCGAAATAATTACGCCCGAACCGCTGGCTTGCTGTATTTGCGGAGCGTGGCGATTTTGACCGTAAAACCATTGTTCAAACGGATTGTACGCCACATTATTTATTTGTTCCATGGTTGTTTTTATGTGAACCACTGCGTTGAGCGATTTTTCGGCTGCCAATGTAAAATCGGTATTTGAACCCGCTAAATTGGCGAAATTGGTAAAAGTTACAGGCGTTTCTTTGGGCGAATAATTCAATTGCGAATAGCCGGAATTGGAATGAACATCGGTTATTAAAAAACGATTAGCAGTTAGAGCGATAACGCCTCCTAAACTTGCTAAAAAAACGGAAGAAATTACTTTTTTCATAGCGATAGATTTTTGTGTTTATATAATGTTTAACGCAAAATTAAATGCAAAGTTATTTCGTGAGATTATTTTTAACAAAACTTAACCGGCAAGCAAAAATTTATTAACTTTACTTAAGTAAAAAAATGCAAATTAAACGTAAAATACCTTCTTTTGTTTTCGGTGTTTCTATTGGATTAATAATAGGAATTGGTTTTTTTATTTTTAAAATGGATGATTATTTCAATAAACTTAAATCAGCAGCTACCGAGCAAATTAAAATTATTGAGCAGCCCGTTGTGCAAGAAGAAAAAAAAGAAACTGTTTCTAACGAAAATCGTTTTAAAATAAACACCAAAGTTTCTCCCAACATTAATTATAAAGAAATAGACAGTTTAATTAAAGAAGAAAACGAAATTAATGTGGCGAAAGAAGAATTGCTGTCGGTTAAAAATCTTAAGTTAATTGATTTGGATAAAAGCGTGAAAGATACTCTCTCCGCTAAATTAGCAGGAGTTACCGAAGATAATACCACTTTATTTTTTGTGGAGTTCTGGAAAACGCCATTAAATTCGAAAGGCTATCGGATGACTAAGAATAGAATCATTCTTTATGGATTTTCCGATTTTTCGTCAATGAATTTATATAAAGTAGATGATAATTATTATTTGAAAAGCGAAGAGCAGGTGTATAAATTATCGGGCAATGCCGATTTTATGCCAATGGAAAGAGTAAACGACTCTGAACTTTTAGCAAAAATAAATTAAAAAGGAAACTCACCAATTAAAATAAACTATAAACTATAAACTATAAACTATAAATTTTAAACCTCACCAATTCACAAACTCACAATTCGCCAATTAAATAAATGCCAATCAAATTCGATAAATATCACGGTACCGGTAACGATTTTATTTTAATTGATAACCGTAAAAAAGAAATCGAACTTTCTACCGAGCAAATTATGTATTTGTGTCACCGTCATTTTGGGATCGGCGCGGATGGTTTAATGTTGTTGGAATTAGAACCCGGTGTTGATTTTAAAATGGTGTATTTTAACAGCGATGGGAATGAAAGTACCATGTGCGGTAATGGTGGAAGGTGCATTACCGCTTATGCAAAAAAATTAGGATTGATAGAAGATAAGGCGCGGTTTATTGCCATTGATGGTTTGCATGAAGCTACAATTGCAAATGATGGAGTTGTTTCGTTAAAGATGGGCGACGTAAAGCACATTGACAAAGGCGAAAATTATTTTTATTTAAACACCGGCTCTCCCCATTATGTAAAATTTGTTTTTGATGTAAAACATTTTAATGTATTTGATGAGGGAAAAAAAATAAGAAACAGCGATGCCTTTGTAGCGGAAGGAACTAATGTAAATTTTATTGAGAAGATTGAGGAAGATATTTTTGTAAGAACTTACGAAAGAGGAGTAGAGGACGAAACTTTATCGTGTGGAACAGGTGTAACGGCTTCGGCCTTAGTAGCGGCTTTAAAAGGAGTTGCTATCGGAAAAAATAATTGTCGCGTTCGCACATTGGGAGGCAACTTAAATGTAAAGTTTGATAAAGTTTTGGAAAATACGTTTTATAATATTTGGTTGGAAGGTCCGGCTGAATTTGTGTTTGAAGGAAACATTGAATTAAAAGAATAAATTTTTAATAGCAAATAAAATATGACAACAAAAAGCTTAAAAAAACACATTCATCTGGCAGTGGAAAGCATAAACGATACTGTTTTGCTCGAAGCGGTTTATACGTTGTTAAATAAAGCTTCACAATCCACAAAAGAGTACGATTGGGATGAAAATGATATTAAAATAGTTGAGGACAGGAAGGCAAAATATAAATCAGGCAAACTAAAAGCAATGAGTTTAATTGAATTAAATAAAAAGATTCAAAAGAAAAATAATTTTAGCGACAATTTTAAATAGGGAAAACGAATTTTAAAGATTAATTGATAGAAAATAAAATATATTCTTTAGTTTATTCCGAAAACGAAAATGCAGAGGCCTTAAAAAAAAATGCGTGGCTGGTTATTTTACACGCTTCGCGTATTCCGCCGCACGTGGGCGTAATGATCAATGGAAATTATAATTCTCTTACCATTAAAGAAAGAGAATTAAATGTAAGCGCCGAAGCCGTATTAAAAACCATTTCGCAAAAAAAAATTGAAGCTTTATTTTTAAAATTGGCTAAACATCCTGTGTTCAGCGAAGATTATCAGTTGGGTGTTTTTCAACAGCAATTAAATCAGTTTACGGCCGTAAAACAAAACGAAGCGACTTGTTTAACACCTATAAAATTATTTTTCGAAGAATTTTACGCCATAAAAAATAACGAACAATTATTATTTGATTTTGTGGATACTTTGCATAATAACGATTATATTAGTGAAGCCGTTGGAATAAACATTAAAGATAAAAAAGAAAATATTTTTACGTTTGCAACTTACACCAACGAAGAATTGCAGGAAAGAATTAAACAAGAACAGGAAATAAATAAAAAATAAAATTTACAATTTGGGTATTTACAATTTACAATTGGAAATAAGTGAAATTGTAAATTGTCTATATAAAAAATCGTAAATCCCATAAAACATGTTTATAAAAGGAGAACATATTTATTTAAGAGCATTGGAACCAACTGATGTGGATGTTTTGTATCAGTGGGAAAACAACCGTAAAATTTGGCACGTTAGCAATACGCAAACGCCTTTTAGCCGTTACGTGCTTGAACAATTTTTAGTAAATGCACACGAAGATATTTATACGAATAAACAATTACGTTTAATAATTTCTGAAAATGATAAAGAAGATGCTATAGGCGCCATTGATCTTTTCGATTTTGAACCTTATCATTTAAGAGCAGGTATCGGCATTTTAATTGCTGAAGAATGCAGAAACAAAGGTTACGCTTTTGAGGCCCTAGAACTTTTGGAAGATTATGCGTTCAATACTTTGCTTTTAAAACAATTGTATTGTAATGTAACAGTTTCCGCTCCCGCCAGTTTACAATTATTCGAAAAAGCAGGTTTCGAAAAAATCGGATTAAAAAAAGCATGGAACCGCATTGCCACAACCGAATTCGAAGACGAATGGCTTTTGCAACTCATAAATAAATGATACTTCGAAAGCTTTCTATAATTTCTTTTTTACTGCTTCTCACTTTAATTTTAGCAATACAGTGTAAAGAGCCCGTTGGAAATAATTCTAATGTAGTTACCCAAAAAAAAGATTCGCTGCTTTATCTTAATCATTCCGATACCGCCAAATATGTTGGTATTGCTTCTTGTAAATTGTGCCACCAAAATATTTACAACACTTTTATTAAAACCGGTATGGGAAAATCATTTGATGTGGCCGCAAAAGAAAAATCTTCCGCCGATTTTTCGCATCATTTAGTGTACGATAAATTTTCTGATTTTTATTATAATGCTACTTGGAAAAATGACAGCTTATATTTTACCGAATTTCGTTTAAACGGAAAAGATACCACGTTTAAAAGAACCGAGCAGGTAAATTATATTGTTGGGTCCGGTCAGCACACCAACTCTCACCTACAAAATGTAAAAGGTTATTTAAATCAAATGCCAATGACATTTTACACGCAAAAAAAACATTGGGATTTACCGCCGGGATTCGAGAACGGACATAACACTCATTTCTCCCGTAAAATTGGTTTAGAATGTATGAGTTGCCACAATGCTTATCCGAATTTTGTATTGGGTTCCGAAAATAAGTTTGATGCTGTGCCCGAAGGTGTAAATTGCGAGCGTTGTCACGGTCCGGGAAGTATTCATGTAGCGCAACGTTCTAACGGTTCAAAGATTGACACTTCAAAATATATTGATTATTCAATTGTAAATCCTGCTAAACTTCCTATTGATGCGCAGTTTGATATTTGTCAGCGTTGTCATTTACAGGGTAACGCCGTTTTAAAAGAAGGTAAATCGTTTTACGATTTTAAACCCGGTATGAAGTTGAGCGATTATTTAACGGTGTTTCTCCCAAAATATAAAAATGCCGATGAAGAATTTATAATGGCCTCGCACGCCGACAGATTAAAACAAAGTTTGTGTTTTATTAAATCTTACGAGAAAGCAAAAAATAAAAAATCATTAAAACCTTATCAGGAAGCTTTGACTTGTGTAACGTGCCATAACCCACACGTAAGCGTACGCGAAACCAATAAAAATGTTTTTAACGCGGCCTGCAATAATTGTCATCAACAAAACGGAAAATCAAATTTACTTTGTAAGGAAAAATCTGTTGTTGCATTACAAAAAAATACTGCCGACAGCCAACTGCCAACTGCCAACTGTGTAAAATGCCACATGCCAAGTTCAGGTTCCATCGACATTCCTCACGTAACGGTTCACGACCATTACATCCGTAAGCCAATTACACAAAAAGAAAAAAATAAAATAAAAACATTTATGGGATTGTATGCTGTTAACGAAAAGCATCCCGATAATTTAACTATCGGTCGCGCGTTTATAAATCAGTATTCTAAATTTGATGAGAGGCCCGAATTTTTAGATTCGGCAAAAAAATATTTGAGTGATAAAACGAAGGAAGATGTTTTGAAATATTTTCATGCATTAATGCAATTGTATTTTGCCAAGCAGGATTTTAATCAGATTATTAAATATGTAAATGTTGTGGGAGAGGATAATTTATTTAAAAATATTCTCATTAATAAATCTTACGATAATTTACATGCCTGGAGCGCTTATCATATTGCCGAAGGGTTTTTAAATACTAATTCATTGGAAAAATCGGTTCGTTGGTTCGAAAAAGCAATTGAGCTGGCCCCATTTAATTTAGAATTCAGAAATAAACTGGCTTCGGCCTACATGAATACCGGAAAAATAAATGAAGCCGAAAAGCAATTCGAGTTTATTTTAAATGAACATCCTAAATTTATTTCAGCTTATACCAATCTCGGCTTCTTAAAATTATCTCAAAATAAAGTAACCGAAGCTGAAAACTGGTATTATAAAGCATTAAAATTAGATCCGGATTATGAGCCACTTTTATTAAATTTGGCAGGACTAAAAGCCTACCAAAAAAATTATAAAGGCGCCATAGAAATTTTGAATAAGATTTTAAAAAAGAATCCGAGTAATGCGAAAGCGAAAAATATTTTGCAACAATTAAAAAGTGTAGTTTAGTGAGCAGACCAAAACCCATAAAACGAATTATATTTTTGGCCTTTGTCGTTCTTATTGGCGCGGCAGGATATTGGGCTTACATGAATTTATATAAATCAAACGTAAACCTCGAAGGCAAAAATTATAAATTCGTTTACATTCCAACTAACGCCAACTACGATGAATTGTTAAGCGCTTTGTACGATGAGAATGCGATTGAAAACCACGAAACATTTGAGTGGATGGCAAAAAAAATGGATTTGGATTTAAATATTCACCCCGGTCGTTATAAAATTTCGGATGGTATGAATAACCGCCAGATTATTTTAATGCTCAAAAAAAATAAACAGGAAAAAGTAAAACTCACTTTCAATTCGCAAATTCATAATCTCGAAGAATTAATTGAATACCTCGATAATAAACTCGAATTAAATTCGGATGTGCTCGAAGAATATTTGGCCGATGATTCGCTGCTTCAAAAAAAATATAAGTTAGACCCCGATAATATTTTTTCTTTATTTTTGCCAACTGTTTACGAAGTGAGTTGGGTAATTACAAAAGAAGATTTATTTGAACAGGGAAAAGAATATTTTGATTCGGTTTGGAATAAAGAACGAATTACTAAGGCGAAAAAAATTGGCTACGATATTCCAAAAGTTATGATTCTTGCTTCCATTGTTCAAAGCGAAAGTGGAATTATAGATGAGCAAGAAAAAATTGCAGGAGTTTATATAAACCGTTTAAAAAAAGATATGCCGTTGCAAGCCGATCCCACTTTAAAATTCGCCAATAAAAATTTTGATGTGCAACGCGTCACCAATGCCGATAAAGAAATTGATTCGCCTTACAACACGTATAAAAACAAAGGTTTACCGCCCGGACCAATTTGTTTAGTGTATACATCTTCGATTGATGCAGTTTTAAATTACGAAGCGCATAATTTTATTTTCTTCTGCGCCAAGCCCGATTTTAGCGGCTTTAGCGTTTTTTCGGCAACCTACGACCAGCATTTAAAGCACGCGCAGGCTTACCAGGATGCGCTGGATAAAAAGGGAATTAAACGCTAAAAATTGTCAATCGTCAATAATAAAATCGTCAATATTTCCGTATCTTTAAATCCTCATTCAAAAACAATATGACAAAAATAAAATTCGGAACCGACGGCTGGAGAGCGATTATCGCAAAAGATTTTACCGTTGATAATGTAGCGCGCGTTACAGAAGCCGCCGCAAAATGGTTAAATAAAAATTTTGATAAGCCAAGTGTTGTTGTTGGTCACGATTGTAGGTTTGGCGGAGAATTATTTGCAGAAACCACCACAAAAGTTTTTATAGCCAATAAAGTAAAAGTGTATTTAGCAAAAGATTTTGTGAGTACACCTATGGTTTCGTTGGGAACATTAAAATTAAAAGCCAGTTTAGGAATTGTTATTACAGCAAGTCATAATCCCGCAAGTTATAACGGATATAAATTAAAAGGAGAATATGGTGGTCCCTTGGGTCCCGAAAAAATTCAGGAAGTAGAAGATATTATCCCTGAAAAACATTCTGTTAATTTAAATAGTATTGATTTAAAGGCGGCGATGAATAACGGTCTGCTTGAAATGGCGCCGCTTGAAGATATGTATTTTAAACATGTTGAAGATAATTTTGATTTGAAAACGATTAAGAATTCGAATTTAAAGTTGGCTTACGACAGTATGTTTGGTGCAGGACAAAGAATAATGAAACGGTTGTTTCCGGATATTATTCATTTGCATTGCGATGAAAACCCCGGGTTTCATGGGCAAGCGCCTGAGCCCATTCATAAAAATTTGATTGAGTTTAGTGAATTGATAAAAAAGGACGGAAAAATAAATTGCGGATTGTGTACAGATGGGGATGCCGATAGAATTGGATTGTACGACAGTAATGGAAATTTTGTGGACTCGCATCATATTATTTTATTGTTGGTGAAATATTTGGTAGAACAAAAAAAGTTTGGAGGAAAAATTGTGGTGGCGTTTTCGGTTACGCCGCGCATTAATAAATTAGCGAAACATTATAATTTGCCAATAGTTATTACGCAAATAGGATTTAAATACATTGCGGGCTATATGACAACGGAAGATGTTTTGTTGGGAGGAGAAGAGAGTGGGGGAATTGCCATTAAAGGACATATACCCGAGCGCGATGGTATTTGGATGGGATTAACCATTTGGGAATACATGGCCAAGAGCGGAAAAACATTGGAACAATTAATCGAAGATTTGTATAAATTAACCGGACGTTTTTATTACGAGCGCAACGATTTGCATTTAAGTGAAGTGGTAAAACAAAAAATTGTAAAAAATTGCAAGGATAATATTTATAAATCTTTTGGAAGTTATAAAGTTGAAAAATTTGAAACCATCGACGGGTGGAAATATTATTTCGAGAACGACCAATGGATGATGATACGCGCGAGCGGCACCGAGCCTGTATTGCGCGTGTACGCCGAAAGCGATACGCCTGAAAATACAAGAAAAATTTTGGCCGAAGTGCAAAAGGTTTTGCTTGCTTAATTGTGAAATTTATCTGCGAAGGGTTTTGCCCCTCTGGGGCAAATTTATTAATCAGGCGATGATTTTTTAAAAACATTTGGCCTCTCTGAGGCCGTTTCTTGAATTTGAAAAAAAATAATTTGCAGTCCCGTAGGGACTAAATATTTTTAAAAACAAAACCCAACAAAAACCATTGCCCCGGCGGGGCAAAACAAATTAGGATTTATTTTTTGTTAAGGTTTTAAATAATGGTTAGCCTCTCTGTGGCCATTTCTTGAATCCGAAAAAAATAATAATTTTGTAGTCCCTGAGGGACTATACATTTTTAGAAACCTAAACCCAACAAAAACCATTGCCCCGGCGGGGCAAAAGAAATTACTAACACTATGGCGGATACCTATTCTCAAATATTTTATCACCTTGTTTTTTCGGTTCGAAACAGAGAATCGTTAATTGTTAACGAAATAAAGGACGATTTGTATAAATACATCAGCGGAATTATTACAAATCAAAAACAAAAATTATTTATAATAAACGGAATGCCTGATCATATTCATATATTAATAAACTGTAAACCCAATATGAATCTATCGGATAATGTTAAGGAAATAAAAGAACATTCAACAAAATTCATTAATGCTAAAAAAATTCTCCGTGGTAAATTTTATTGGCAAGCAGGATTTGGTGCGTTTACGGTTTCAAAAAAGGATGTATCAATGATTCTGAATTATATAAAAAATCAGGAAGAGCATCATAAAAAACGCAGCTTTCGCGAAGAATATTTGGAGCTGTTAAAGGAAAATGAAATCGAATTCAAAGAGGAATATCTTTTTGATTTCGATTTGAAATAATCTTTTTCAAAAAACTTTATCTCCGAAAATGTTTTGCCCCTTTGGGGCAAAGCTGTAGTTTAGGCTAAGGTTTTTAAAAATGTTAGGCCTCTCTGAGGCCATTTTTGAGAATGAAAAATTATTGTAAATAAATAATTAGCCATGTAAGGGCTAAACAATTTTAAAAACACAAATCATAAATGACGATTGCCACGGAGCGGGCAAAACGAAAATGCTTTTAATAATGAAAATATTTTTGAAGAATATTTAAAGATTTTACAAGAAGTGCAGAAGGTTTTGTCAAGATAATAACCTATCTTTTAAAATTAGAAGATTTCTTCAAGGTAACGGACACCGAGCCCGCCGAGGTGACATTTCTGAAACAAAATTCTAACCATTATTCAATTCATCCAATTTACGTTTTATATATTTTTCAGAAGTAATTAAAGCCTTTTGAATTCTGCTGGCGTAATTGATACTATCTGTAATTTCTTTATGTTTTTCTTCTATCAATTTTTTTTGTTCCACCACTTCGGCAGTTCTTAATTCAACAGTTTGTTCCAAAATTATTTTTTCGGATTTTAATTTTCTTTCACGCCATTTAATATAAAACCAAATACAACTAATAATAAAAAGAATTACTACTGTTCGAAACAACCAGGTTTGCCACCAGGGCGGGCGGACAATAAATTTAAATTCAAAAGGCTCGCTCCAAACACCGCTTTGGTTCATGGCTTTTACTTTAAAAGTATAATCACCGCTTGGTAAATTGCCGTATGGCGCTTCTGTTCTTTCGTTAATTGTACTCCAGTTTTCTTCGAGGCCATCTAATTTATATTGGTATTTAATGTGGTTATGACTTTGCATATGAACACCAATAAAATTAAAAGTTAAATTATTATTGTTGTAAGGCAAACTTAAATGCTCTGGTAAAGAATACCATTTTGATATGCCATCAAATTTAATATCGTGCAACAAAACACCATTACCAAGCATGGTATCCCTTGTATCTCTTTTGTCCCTTGACTCCCTTAAATCTCTTATATCCCCTGTGTCCCTTTTTTGTAAATTTGCCCACGCCATTTCTTCGCCAAATAATTTTATGTTGTTTAATTGTACAACCGGCGCAGTTGTATCGGCAATATCTCCTTGGGGTGTATAGCAAGTAAGCACATCCGTACCCCACCAAATTCTTCCTTTACTATCTTGCAAAACTGAATTTCTTCTACAGTTCAATCCTAAAAAACCATCATTGTATCCGTAGTTATAAAAGAGTGCTTCTCTTATTGGATTGAAATTTTTGCCTTCAGAATTTAATTTTTCTAAATTTCGTTTTGTTATTTTACTCAACCCTTTTCGTGTACCAAACCAAATATTCCCTTCGTTATCTTGTAATAAATTAAGTACCGCATTATTGGCAAGACCTTCTTTGTAGGTAAAATTGGTAAAGGATTTCCCATCGTAGCGACACACGCCCCCAGAAGTGCCGAACCAGAGATTTCCGCATTTGTCTTCTAAAATACTCCACACAATATTATTGGCGAGCCCTTCTTTCTCCGTAAAATTCGTAAAGGATTTCCCGTCGTAGCGACACACGCCCCCCCCGTTAGTGCCGAACCAGAGATTTCCGTTTTTGTCTTCTAAAATACTCCACACAGCATTATTGGCAAGCCCTTCTTTCTCCGTAAAATTCGTAAAGGATTTCCCATCGTAGCGACAAACGCCCCCGTTAGTGCCGAACCAGAGATTTCCGGTTTTGTCTTCTAAAATACTCCACACAATATTATTGGCAAGCCCTTCTTTCTCCGTAAAATTCGTAAAGCCTGCCTGTCTGGAA